>CAZLMO010000154.1:0-4378 GCA_964560915.1 uncultured Oscillospiraceae bacterium | reverse complement strand
ATCATGATCCGGATGTTTACCTCCGGGGAGCCGGTCGACTTCATCACGCTGCTCGAGTCGGCAAAAGAGGATGAAGTTTTTCAGAACGAGCAGGACGCGAAGGTCTATTTTTCCCACCTGACCGATATCGTGCCCTCCGTGCGGAATCTCGGCGCCTACATCGACATCCTGCTCGACAAGCAGCTTCTTCGCAGCCTGATCGCCACCGCCGGGGATATCCTCGAGGAGGCGAAGGAGAGCGGCTGCGAGGGCCGGGTTCTCCTGGATTCCGCCGAGCAGAACATCTACGACATCCGCCAGGGCCGCGAGGCCAAGGGTCTCATCCCGGTGCGGGATGTCATTTACGAAACCTATGACCGCCTGCAGAAGCTTTCCGGCCCCGACCGGGATAAATACGCCGGCCTCCGGACCGGATACGCCGCCCTTGACGCCATCATCAACGGTTTCAACCGCACGGATCTGGTCCTTCTGGCCGCACGCCCCGGCATGGGCAAGACGAGCTTTGCGCTCAATATCGCCGCCAACATTGCGCTGAAACAGAAAAAGAAAGTCGCCGTTTTCTCCCTCGAAATGTCGAAGGAACAAATCACCTCCCGGCTGCTCTCCTCCGAGGCACGGGTCGAGAGCCGCCTGCTCCGTACCGGGGAACTCGGCCAGAGCGACTGGATGCGCCTCGCGGAATCGGCACAGATCCTCTCCGCGGCGCCGATCCTCATCGACGACGCGGCCGGCGTCACGGTGCCGGAAATCAAGGCGAGGCTCCGGCGGGTGCGCGACCTCGACCTCGTCATTATCGACTACCTGCAGCTGATGTCCTCCGGAAGACGGTCGGATAACCGCGTGCAGGAGGTCTCCGAGATGACAAGGAACCTGAAGCTTATGGCCAAAGAACTGAATGTGCCGGTTCTTGTGCTCTCCCAGCTCTCGCGCGCAACGGAATCCCGTGCCGAGCATCGGCCGATGCTCTCCGACCTGCGTGAATCCGGCTCCATCGAGCAGGATGCGGATGTGGTGATGTTTCTCTACCGGGAATCCTACTACGCCACGCAGGAGGGCAAGCCCGCGCCGGAGGAAGATATTTCGGAATGTATGGTGGAAAAAAACCGTCACGGCGAAACCGGAACCGTCAAGCTCCGTTGGGACGGGCAGTTCACCAGATTCTATTCGTTGGAGCTTTTTAAGTCTGAAAACGGCTGAGCGGCACCCGATTTTCCGGATTTGACAATTTACATAAGCCCGGGGCCGGAATTTCACGGTATAAAAACGGCCGGATGGGCGACGGGGCCGCAATCCTTCCGGAAAGAGGGCTGCCCAATCCCGGATTTAATCGGATCCGCTTCTCCCCTATCGGCCCGGATCTTTTTAAATTCCGCGGCCGGAAAACGGGAAGCAGCTAAAGAATAGAGCCTCTCCCGAAAACGAAAAGACGACTATTGACAGGAAAGGATGGCATGACATGGAGCCTGACGGCGGCACCCGATTCACGAAACTGACGCTTGACAAGGTCAAGGCAACCATCTCCAAGTACAGGATGCTGCAGCCCGGAGAAAAAGTTCTGATCGGCGTCTCCGGCGGCTGCGACTCTTCGGCGCTTTTGCACCTGATGAGTTTTCTGGCGACGCAGTGGGGCCTCACGCTGGAGGCCGCCCATGTCAACCACAACCTCCGCGGCGCCGAAAGCCTGCGGGACGAGCGCTTCGTGCGGTCGATGTGCCGGGAATACGGCGTAAAGCTGCACGTCATGAATGCGAATGTCCGCGCCTACGCCGAGGAACATCATCTCGGCGAAGAGGAGGCCGGCCGGGAGCTGCGCTACCAGTATTTTGAGCACTGCGCCAGGCGCATGGGAAAGGGAACGAAGATCGCCACCGCGCACACCCTCTCGGACTGCGTCGAGACGTTTCTTTTCAACATGGCGCGGGGAACCGGGCTTGCGGGCCTGTGCGGGATCCCGCCGATCCGCGGCGACATCATCCGGCCGCTGATCGAGACGACGCGGAACCAGATCGAGGATTTCTGTGCGGATCAGGGCATTCCCTACATCACCGACAGCACCAACCTGATGGATGAATATTCCCGCAACCGCATCCGCCACAGCGCCGTACCCGCCCTGCTGGAAATCAATCCGGCCTTCGAGCGGGCCTTCCTCCGCATGACGGATCAACTCCGGCAGGACCGGGATTTTCTTGACGACCTCTCCGACGAGCTGCTAGACACCGCCGAGACCCCGACCGGCTTCAACGGAGGGACGTTGGCCCTCGCGGAGCCGGCGCTCAAAACCCGCGCGGCCGCCAAGATGCTCCGGCGTTTCGGCTTCCCCTGCGAGTACGAGCGCATCACCTGGATCGCGGATCGCTTCGGGAAAGAGGACTTTAAACTGGAGCTCGCAAAGGACGCCTACTTCATCCAGAAGGACGGGCTCGTCTTCCGGGAAGACAAACGTTCCGCCGAGGCGATCGCCGAATCACCGTTTTCGGAGGGGATCACGGAGCTTCTGCCGGGAAAATTTGCCGAATGCCACATATTGGATGCTTTTTATTTTAAAAATTCACACGAATTTCATCAATATGTTTTGAAAAATGCATTTGATTATGATAAAATTCATGGCGTCGCCGTAATTCGGTCACGAAAAGAGGGCGATCAGATCAACTTCACCGGCTGCACGAAGACGGTGAAGAAACTCTTCAATGAGACGAAAGTTCCGATTCATCTGCGAAAAACCGTCGCCGTGATTGCGGACGACGACGGCATTCTCTGGATCGAGGGATTCGGTGCCGACCGGCGCGCCAGGGTCACGGAGGAGACCGGAACCGTCGCAGTGATAAAAACTTCGCGCCGTTGACGCAGGCACGTTTTCGACGCAAGCGCAAAAGAAAACAAAAACATTGGGGGATGTTGCTGCAATGAAAGATTGTATGAAGGACGATATCGAGGAGATACTTCTTCCCGAGCAGGAGCTGGCCAAGGCGGTCAAAAAACTCGGCCGTCAGATCAGCTCGGACTATGAGGGCAAAAACCTTATTATGGTCGGCGTACTTAAAGGCTCCGTCATTTTTATGGCGGATCTGCTGCGCGCCATCACGATCCCGGTTTCAATCGACTTTATGTCCGTCTCCAGTTACGGCTCGGGCGTCAAAACCAGCGGTGTCGTCAAAATCATCAAGGACCTCGACCATGACCTCTCCGGCTATGACGTTCTGATCGTGGAGGATATTCTCGACAGCGGGCTCACGCTTTCCTATCTGACCAACATCATCCGGCAGCGCAGCGTCAACGGCATCCGGATTGCCACCTTGCTCGATAAACCGGACCGCCGTCAGGTGGACATCAAGCCGGATTACAGCTGCTTCGTCGTTCCGGACAAGTACGTCGTCGGTTACGGCATGGACTACAACCAGAAGTACCGCAACCTGCCCTACGTCGGCGTGCTGAAACCGGAAGTATACATGAAAAAAGAAAAATAATTTATCGGAGTTGATTCCTTGAGCAACAAGTGGAAAGGCATTATTTCCTACGCGTCCATCGGGCTTGCCGTCATTCTGGCGACCGTGTTGTTTTCCAACATGAAAACCCCCGAGGTCACACACTATAAATATTATGAAATCCTGAATTATTTCGACAGCGGAAACGTCGAGAGCTACACGCTTGACCTCGGCACCGGCGAAATGACGCTGAAACCGGCGGACTCTGCCGACTCCGATGAGGAGATCACCTACACCGTACCGAACGTCAGCGTCTTCCTTGAAGACCTCAGAGGCATCGAGGAGAAGCACCCGGAGTGGTCGGCAACGAAGATGCAGCAGGATTATCTGCCGGTGGACGAAACCCCATGGTGGGTCTCGATCCTGCCCACAGTGCTGCTCGTTGGAGCCATGGCCGTTTTCTGGATTTACATGATGCGGCAGGCGGGCGGCGGCAAGGTCATGAACTTCGCCAAAGCCAAATACAAGGTCACCGACGAATCCCGCAAAACCACGTTCGCCGACGTTGCCGGCTGCGACGAGGAAAAAGAGGAGCTCCAGGAGATCGTGGAATTTCTGAAAAACCCGGAGCAATTCAATTCCCTCGGCGCAAGAATCCCGAAGGGCGTGCTGCTGGTCGGCCAGCCCGGCACCGGCAAGACGCTGATGGCAAGGGCCGTCGCGGGAGAGGCCGGCGTGCCTTTCTTCTCGATTTCCGGCTCGGATTTCGTCGAGATGTTTGTGGGCGTCGGCGCCTCGCGCGTCCGCGACCTGTTTGATCAGGCGAAGAAAAACTCCCCGTCCATCGTCTTTATCGATGAGATCGACGCCGTGGGCCGGCACAGGGGCGCAGGCCTCGGCGGCGGCCACGACGAGCGCGAGCAGACGCTCAACCAGCTGCTCGTCGAGATGGACGG
>CAZLMO010000153.1:0-4396 GCA_964560915.1 uncultured Oscillospiraceae bacterium | reverse complement strand
GCCGAACATGTCCACGGATTTTAACTTCATCCAGCCCGCGGTCATGCCGGATGCCTATGCCCGGAATAACGGCGGGATGGACTGGTTCGGCATCGAATGGCAGTATGACCCGGCCAACCGCGCCGCAATGGTCAAGCCGGGCACCCGCCGCCTCTCCGAAGTGGAGAACTGGAAGCAGGAGCTCGTCTTTCCGGATCTTTCCGCCATCGACTGGCAGAGGGATTACGACGAAAATTATAAGAACCTCCTCGCGCCGGAGCGCGTGACCTGCCTTGTGATCGTCAACGGCTACCTGGAGCGCCTTGCCGATCTGACCGGCTACGAGAACGCCCTCTGCGCCTATCTGGAGGAACCGGAGGTCGTCGCGGAGCTGTATAACCGTTTCGACGAGTTCCACATCGCCCTGATGAAGATTGCAAGAGCGGTCTATCACGCCGATATGATTACCTTCCATGACGATCTTGGCACGCAGAGGAGCTCTTTTCTGTCGCCGGAGCTTTGCCGGGAGGTGCTTCTTCCGCACTATAAAAAAGTTGCCGCCGCCGCGCATGAGATGGGCATGTTTATCAATTTCCATTCCTGCGGGGCCGTCTCCAATATGATCGAAATGATGATCGACGCCGGTTTCGACTGCTGGGAAGGGCAGGACGCCTGCAACGATAAGCTTGCCGTCATGGAGAAATACGGCGACAAACTTGCCCAGCTCTCCATCTGCATCCCGGACCCCTCGACGCCGGATGAAGAGCTCAAGGCGCTTTTATCCCGCATGGTCCATGGCATCGGCGCGAGCGGGCGGTATATCACCTGGTTTGCGGATATGAATTTCGGCCGCGGCTTCGATTCCGCCGAATATCTTTACACAGAGAGCCGCAGACTCTTTGGCGGAGAGGGATAAGATCCCATTTTTGGGCCACAATCCGAAAGAGGGAGACCCGCGGCCGCCCGGCCCGTTTTGCCGCCGCCGGCCGCTCGGAGCTCCCGGGCAACCCCTGCCGGCCGTGCCAAAATTTTGTTTTTGCACGGAAAAACCGATGGCCGCAAAGGGGCTTTCCGACCGATTGGAAAGAATCCTGTTTTCCACAGAAAATAAACAAGGCTGGGCGGTGATCGGCATGAAAGAGAATCCGGCGCGAAAAGCCGCCTTTACAGGCATGCTGCTTGCGCTTGCCGCCGCGCTCTCCTTTTTGGAGAGCCTGCTTCCCGTGACCGCCATGCTGCCGGCGGGCGTCAGGATGGGCCTTTCCAATATTGTCACCATGTATGCGCTCTTTTTCCTCGGGGAGAAAGAGGCGTTTGCCGTCGCGGCGGGGAAATCCCTGTTTGTCCTCCTTACAAGGGCACCCGTCGCGGCACTGCTCTCCTTCTGCGGCGGCGCGCTGTCCGTCTTCACCATGCTGGTGGTGCTTCGGCGGAAAGACGCTTCCTATATGCTCATCAGCACGGCCGGGGCGGTGGCTCATAATATCGGCCAACTCTGTGCTTCCGTGCTCATCACCGGCTCCGTATTTACCTTTTGGTATCTGCCGGTGCTCATTCTCTCCGGGGCTGCCATGGGTGTGCTCACCAGCGTTTTGCTAAGGGCGCTGCTGCCCGCGCTCCGGAGGATTCATCTTGTCTCCTAAAAAAATTATATAGAGGAGGAATTTCCTTGCAGGGATTCGGAAAACACCTGAGTGGCGCCAAAGTGCCGCACAACAAGCATACTTCCGCCTGTGCGACGGAGGAGATGCCTGTTCCGGCCAGAGTGGTCATCCCGATGGCTCAAAGCATCGGGGCGGCCTGCACGCCGCTCGTCAAGAAGGGCGACGCCGTAAAAGTTGGGCAGAAAATCGGAGATTCGGAGGCGTTTTTCAGCGTACCGGTCCATTCCAGCGTATCCGGTACGGTCGCTTCCGTCGACGATTTTGTCACAGCTTTCGGCGCCGTTTGTCAGGCCGTCGTCATCGATACCGACGGGGAACAGACGGTTTCCGAGGAAGTCAGAATACCGGAGTATGAAGGCAAAGAGGCGTTTCTGCGCGAAGTCCGCAATTCGGGGCTGGTCGGACTCGGCGGGGCCGCGTTCCCGACTTTCATCAAACTGAACCCGAAAAACCCGGACGAGGTCAATACCCTGATCGTCAATGCCGCGGAATGCGAGCCTTACATCACTTCGGACCTCCGCGCCATGCTGGAGGATACGGAGCTGCTGATTGCCGGGATCCGCCGCATTGTTAAGGAGCTGGGTTTCAAAAAAGTCATCATCGGGATCGAGGATAACAAACCCGAGGCCGTTGCGGTTTTGAAACCTTACTGCGACGATCGGATCTCTCTATGCATCCTGCCCTCCAAATACCCAAAGGGCGGCGAAAAAGTCCTGATTTACGAGGCGACCGGAAAGGTCGTCGCGGAGGGCCAGCTCCCGGCGGATGTCGGCGTCATCGTGATGAACGTCACCTCCGTGATTGTGCTGGAGACCTATTTCGAAACCGGCATGCCGCTCGTCGGCAAGCGCGTCACCATTGACGGGGGCGCCGTGGCCGAGCCCAAAAACATCCGCGCGCCAATCGGCACGCTTTATTCCGATTTGATCGCATTTTGCGGCGGCTATAAGGAAAAACCGGCCATGATCCTGCAGGGAGGCCCGATGATGGGCATTGCCGTTCCGAACGACAGCCAGCCCTTACTGAAAAACAACAACGCCGTGCTGGCCCTGACCGCGAAGGAATGCGAGGCGCCGGAGTCCAGCCCCTGCATCCGCTGCGGCAGATGCCTGCGGGCCTGCCCGTTCGGGCTGATGCCCGCCGCCATCGACAGGGCGGCGCGAAACAGAGACGCGGATCAGCTCAGAAAGCTCAAGGTCAATCTCTGCATGGAATGCGGATGCTGCTCCTATGTCTGCCCGGCGTCGAGGCCGCTCGTCCAGCAAAACAAGCTCGGCAAACAGATTTTAAAGAACGGGGGAGGGAAATAACATGGAGAATTTGGTTGTCACCTGTTCCCCGCATACCCGCAGCGGCGAGACCACGAGAAAGATCATGATGAAAGTTCTGGTCGCGCTGCTCCCGGCGGGCGCCTTCTCCGTCTATTTCTTCGGGATGAGGGCGCTGTATCTGATCCTGATCTGCGCCATCTGCAGCCCGCTCTTCGAGATGATCTGGTGCTGGCTCATCAAGCGCCCCGATTCCACAGACGATCTCTCCGCCGTAGTCACCGGCGTGCTGCTTGCCTATAACCTGCCGGTTTCCATCCCGATCTGGGAGGCCGTGGTGGGCTGCTTTTTTGCCATCGTCGTCATCAAGGAATTTTTCGGCGGTCTCGGCCAAAACTTCATCAACCCGGCGATTGGGGGCAGGGTATTTCTGCTGATCTCCTTTGCGACGCGGATGACCGATTGGACGGTCTACGAGGGGACGAAGGCCGCCGGATATCTCGACGCGGTTTCCACCGCGACGCCGCTTCGGAGCGATGCGGTGGATTTCTATGATTTGCTTCTCGGCAGAACCGGAGGCTCCCTCGGCGAGACGTGCGCGCTTGTGCTGATTGCCGGCGGCATTCTGTTGGTGGCGATGAAGGTCATCTCTCCGATGATCCCGCTTACTTATATCGGCACGGCCGCGGCGGTCGCCTGGCTCTGCGGCGAAAACCCGGTCTATCATATTTTTGCGGGCGGCCTGCTGCTCGGCGCGATTTTTATGGCCACCGATTATGTCACCTCGCCGACCACAAATAAGGGGAAATTCATCTTTGCCGTCGGCTGCGGCGTCATCACGATGCTGATCCGCATTTATGGGAGCTATCCGGAGGGCGTCTCGTTTGCCATCCTTCTGATGAACATCGTGACGCCGCTGATCGACCGCGCAACCATAACGAGGCCGTTCGGCGCGCTGATTCCGGCGAAAGGAGGCGATGCCAAATGAGCAAAAAAGAGTTTCTCAAGCCCATTGTTGTTCTGAGCGTCATCTGCGTCGTCACCGTCGCGGCACTGGCCGTGACCTATCAATTTACGTTACCTTATATTGAGGCGGCGAATGCCGAGACCGCGGCCGAAGCCATGAAAGAGGTCTTTCCGGCGGAAGCGGCCGGCGCTGCGGAGGTCACGTTTGAAGAGGGCGATCCCGGCAAGATCGAAGCCGGCGGCAGCGTCCTCTCCTACAGCGTTGTATACAATGAAAATCACGAGCTTATCGGCGCGGTCGTCACGGTCGGCACCAAAGGATACGGCGGAACCGTAAAGCTGATGGTCGGTGTCGGGGTGGACGGGGCCGTCACGGGCGTGACCGTCCTCGAGCATTCGGAGACGCAGGGCCTTGGTTCCAAGGCCACGGTTCCGGAGTACCTTCAGCAGTATATCGGAATGAAGGTCTCCGAGCCGGATCTCATCAGCGGAGCGACCATCACCTCGACCGCGGTCAAA
>CAZLMO010000152.1:0-4441 GCA_964560915.1 uncultured Oscillospiraceae bacterium | reverse complement strand
AAAATGGTAACGCTCGGCGCTCTGGCGGCCTGCTCCGTCGTGTTGATGCTGCTTGTGCGGATTCCTTTTCCGCCGGCGCCTTTTCTCGAATACGACCCGGCGGATATCCCGATTTTGATCGGCACCTTTCTGTTCGGGCCGGGCTGGGGATTCCTGCTGACGGTGGTCGTCTCGCTGATCCAGGGCTTCACCGTCAGCTCCGGAAGCGGCGTCATCGGCATCGTCATGCATATCGCGGCGACCGGCTGCTTTGCCCTGGCCGCGGGAAGCATCTATGGCCGGCACAAAAGCCGCCGCGCCGCTTATTTGGCCCTCGCCGTCGGCGTCCTTCTTCAAACGACCGTCATGGCCGGGATGAACCTCTGGCTGACGCCGATCTTTATGGGCACGCCGAGAGAGACGGTGCTTCAGATGATACTGCCGGTGATCCTGCCTTTTAACCTGCTGAAGGCGGGCGCCAACGCGGCCGTCACCGCGCTTGTCTACAAACGCATCAGCCACCTGATACATAGAGAATTGGATCGGTGAACGGAGGGCGAAGCTTGCAGATTTTATCGGACTGGGGTGCAAAGACGTCGGCGGAAGCCGCGGAGCTGGAAAAAAAGGGCTTTGCCAATATTTCAAAGAGAAAACAGAGCCGCTCCGTCGGGCAGATCATCCGGGCCAACCTGTTTACCTGGTATAATTTTATCCATCTGCTGCTGGCGGCTCTCGTCATCTCGGCAGAATCGTGGAAAAATCTGCTTTTTCTCGGAATCGTCGTCAGCAACTTCCTCATCAGCACGATCCAAGAAATCCGGGCGAAGCGGGTGCTGGATGGGCTCTCCCTGCTGCAAAACGGGGACGCCCTTGCCGTCCGCGACGGGGAAGAGGTCTTCCTCTCCGCGGAAAAACTCGTTCTCGGCGATGTGGTGCTCATCCGGGCGGGCGATCAGGTCTTTGCCGATCTCACCGTACTCGGCGGCCGCGCGGAGCTCAACGAGTCCATGCTCACCGGGGAGAGCGTCCCGGTCGCAAAGCGCGAAGGGGATGCCGCTTTTTCCGGGAGTTGCTGCGTCTCGGGCTTTTGCGCCGCGAAAGTGACCGCCGTCGGGGATGAGCGGAGAGCCGAAAAAATTGCCGCGGCGGCAAGATCCGCCGACAAGACCGATCCGGTGCTCAAGGCAACGCTCCGAAAGCTCATTCACGGGCTCTCGGCGTTCGTCCTCCCGATCGGCGCCGTGCTTTTTATCTACGACTACTATTATTCCGGCCTCGCGTATGCGGAGACCGCCGTCCGTTCCGCGGCCGCAATGCTCGGCATGATCCCGGATGGGCTCTGGCTTCTGACCAGCGTCAGCTTTACCGAAGGCGTCATCCGCCTCGCGCGGCACGGCGCCCTGCCGCGGGATATCTATTCCTACGAAAACCTCGCCCGGGCGGATGTGCTGTGCCTCGACAAGACCGGTACGCTGACGACCGGCGTCGATGTGCTCAAGGGCATCGTTCCGCTGGATCCGGATTTCAACTACAACGACATTCTCTCGGGCATCCTGACCGCTCTCCCCGAGCGCGACGGCACCACCTCCGCTTTGGAAAAGGCCGTCTCCCCGGAGGCAAGCTGGGCCGCCGACGACGCTCTGCCTTTTTCCTCCGAGCGCCGGTACTGCGCGGCCGATTTCGGCCCGCACGGCGCCTTTCTTCTCGGTGCGCCGGAGGCTCTCACCGCCGATCCGGCCGTCCTTTCGGATTTTGAAAATTATGCCGCCGCGGGGAACCGCGTCCTCCTGCTCTGCGCGGGAAGCCGGTCAGACGGCGTCTATCGGCCGGACAAGCCCCTCTGTCTGATCCTGCTGGGCGAGGAGATCCGCCCCGGCGCGGGCGAGATCCTCCGCCATTTTCTCAAAAACGGCGTCTCGATCCGGATCCTCAGCGGAGATAACCCGCATTCCGCCGCGTTTATTGCAGAAAAAACGGGGATCCCCGGCGCGGAGCGCTGCGCCGATGCCTCCACGTTCTCCGACGGGGAGCTCACGGAAGCCGTAAAAGAGCATGTTGTCTTCGGCCGCGTCTCGCCGGAACAGAAACAGAAGATCATCCGCCTGCTGAAGGCGGAGGGGCATACGGTCGCGATGTTCGGTGACGGCGTCAACGATGTGCCGGCCCTGCGGGAAGCGGATTTTTCCGCCGCGATCAAAACGGGCTCCCCGGCCGCGAGGCATGCCGCCGACATGGTGCTGCCCGGTTTCGACGCGCTGCCGGCGGCCGTCTCGGAGGGGCGGAGGGTCGTGCACCACATCCGCAAGACCGCGGTGCTCTTCCTCTCCAAAACATTCTATTCCTTCGCTCTGGCCGTGAGTTTGCTCTTTTTGCCGTTCTCCTATCCGTTTGTGCCGATCCAGATGACGCTGATCGGCGCGTTGGCGACCGGCATCCCGGGGCTCACCCTCTCCCTCGAGCCGGAGGACATGCCGATTCCCAAAAATTTTATGAAATCGGTGCTTCTCTGGGCCGCTCTTGCGGGCGCGACGGTGTTTTCCGGCGTGCTCACGCTGCTGGCGCTGGGTACCCATTTCGGTATTCCTTTCGGCGAGACCTCCACCGCCTGCGTCTATTATACGGCGATTTCCGGCCTGGCGGCGCTGCTGGCGGCCTGTATGCCGCTCAATCTCAAACGAGCCGTGCTCGTGTGCTCCATGTTTCTTTTTCTGGTCATTGCCGCCGCGCTGTTCCCGGAGTTTTTCCTCTTTACGGCGCTCGACGGAAAAACAATTCTGATTTTATGCTGCCTGCTGCCGCTGACGTTCGCACAGGTGGCGGTAAGGTGGTGCTCTTTACGGGAAATGAAATAATGCGCTTCGTCGTGCCTGAGGATGCGGAGCAGATGCTGGCGCTCTATGCGCCCTACGTCCGCAAAACGGCGATCTCTTTTGAGTATGAAGTACCTTCCTTGGAGGAATTCCGGGGAAGGGTGGAGAAATACACGAAACGGTACCCATGGCTCGTCTGCGAGCGGGACGGCGAAATTCTCGGCTATGCCTACGGTTCCCCGAACTACACTCGCGCCGCCTATAACTGGACGGTGGAATCGTCGATCTATCTCCGGGAGGACTGCCGCGGCACCGGCGTCGGCCAAAAGCTCTACGCCGCGCTGCTCGAATGCCTGACGGCACAGAATTTCTATATAGATTACGCGATGATTAACGCCACAAACGAGGCCAGCCTCCGCTTCCATGAAAAATTCGGGTTCCGGGAATCGGGCCGCTCCAGAAACACCGGCTACAAACTCGGCGCGTGGCAGGATACCGTCACGCTGGAGAAGGTGCTCCGGGAGCCGGAGATTCCGCCCCGGCCCATTCTGCCGATCGAAAAGCTCGGTTTCGACGGGCTGCACCCCTACATAATCGAGAACCCCACATAAAATCACATACCGACGGAGAGGCGGGCGGAAACCCGAAAGGCCGGAAGCCCTCTCCCGGACCATATTCTCCCGTGATAAAAGATTCCCGAGCGGTCACGGAAAAGCTTGAAATTTTTTTGGGGCGGCGCTCCTGCGGAGAAAACCGCTCTTGCGAAGGCCGGGAAGCCCGGCGGCTCCTTGCGGCGCCCCTTCAAAAAGAGATCACCGAGCGGACACCGAAAGAACAGAAAGCTCTCCTCTGGTCGGCCTTCCGGCAAAAAAAGCTCCCGCGCGGGCCGGAAAATCCGAGATTTTTACATGGCACTTTTGCGGAAAAAGCTGCTTTTGGATATCGTAAAATCCGAAAAACGCTCTTCAAACCGGATGCCTTCACACGGGAAGCTGCCCGTCGGATAGTCGGAAAAGGAAACGTTCTTTTCGACTGCGCCTTTATGGAAAAAGCCATTTGGCGGACCCCCGCTGTGCTGTCGATCCTGCAAAAAAGCAGATTCTTTTCGGAATCTGCTTTTTTGTGGCAATTTTTTTGGAAACCTGCAGCAAAACCGCCTGCTTTTCTCACTAATTTTACGGCGCCCGGTTTGGTTTTCCCCCCAACCCCCGGCAGGCGCCAAAAGAGCAAGTACTTTGCGGGCATGGGTGCGAAACGAAACGCCCCCACGGATGTGATGGCGTTTCGCACGCAGGCCCGGAGTTCGTATGGCGTCGGGCTTTATTTATCCCGTTCCGGCGCGGATGAAAAACAAACGGCTCCCCACCATGTGAGGAGCGCGAATTGCGTCCAGGCTCAGCCTGGCGGCGTTTGGCTTCATTTCTCCCGTTTCGATGCGGATTTCCGGCGCGGAGAGAAGGCGAAAGAAAAAGTTCGGATGCAGCCCGCACCCGGGCCCATCCGACGGATCATTTTTTCCATTCAGATGTTAGACTTCGACGCGGGCGCAAAGCAAAACGCACCCACAAATGTGAGTGCGCAATTTGCATGCAGGCCAAGCCTGCTGGTGCCGCTGACCAGACTCGAACTGGTATGCCTTCAACGGGCAGCGG
>CAZLMO010000151.1:0-4483 GCA_964560915.1 uncultured Oscillospiraceae bacterium | reverse complement strand
CGATGCGGTCGCGGACCGGCATGGCAAACAGATCTCCGGCCTTCGCACCCTGCTGCAGGGCGGCAGCCGCATCATTATAATATTTGAGCACAAGTTTGAGCATGGCAACCTGCTTCGGAAGCGACGTATATGTGTCGACTTCGTCGAAGGCGTTCTGCTGCAAATAATCCTCGCGGATGCTCCTCGCCGCTTCCAGCGTCAGGCGGTCCGGCGCGGAGAGGGAGTCGTAGCCGACAAGCTTGACGATCTCCTCCAGTTCGGCTTCCTTCTGAAGCAGAAGCATGGCCTCGGTGACCTCTTTCGTCCAGTCCGAATCCACGTTGTCGCGGAACCATTCGCCGATCTGGTCGTTATAAAGGGAGTAGCTCTGTAGCCAGCTGATGGCCGGGAAGTGACGCTTATATGCGAGATCCGCGGTCAGGCACCAGAAGACCTTCACAATTCGGAGCGTTGCCTGCGCGACCGGGTCGGAAAGGTCGCCGCCCGCCGGGGAGACCGCGCCGATTGCGGTAAGGGTGCCCTCTCTGTAATCGGTGCCGAGGCAGATCGCTTTTCCGGCGCGCTCATAGAACTGGGCAAGCCGGCTGGTCAGGTAGGCCGGGTATCCTTCTTCGCCCGGCATCTCCTCAAGGCGTCCGCTCATCTCACGGAGCGCCTCCGCCCATCTGGAGGTGGAATCGGCCATGATGGCCACGTTGTATCCCATATCACGGAAATACTCCGCAATCGTGATTCCGGTATAAATGGAGGCCTCGCGCGCGGCGACCGGCATATCCGAGGTGTTGGCGATCAGCACCGTGCGGCACATCAGCGATTCGCCGGATTTCGGGTCCTTGAGCTCCGGGAATTCACGGAGCACGTCCGTCATCTCGTTGCCGCGTTCGCCGCAGCCGATGTAGACGACGATATCGACATCCGCCCATTTCGCAAGCTGATGCTGGACGACGGTCTTGCCGGAGCCGAACGGGCCCGGCACCGCCGCAGTGCCGCCCTGTGCGATCGGGAACAGCGTATCGATGACACGCTGGCCGGTGATCATCGGGGCCTTTGGGGAAAGTTTTTGTTTAAAGGGGCGCTGGATGCGGACCGGCCATTTGCGGAGCATCGTGATATCTACCTCCGTGCCGTCCGCCTTCCGCACTTTCGCAATCGGGTCAACGACGGTATGGGTGCCGCTTTCAATGGAGACGAGTTCCCCCGCGACGCCGTTCGGGATCATGATGCGGTGAACGATCAGCGGCGTCTCCTGCACCGTGCCGATGATATCGCCGGCAGTGACCGAAATGCCCGGTTTTGCGGTGGGCACAAACTCCCAGAGCTTTTCGTGGTCGATGGAAGAGACGGAGACGCCCCGGCGAATATTCGCGCCGGTCAGCTCCTTAATCTTCTCGAGCGGGCGCTGGATACCGTCATAAATGCGCTGGAGCAGCCCGGGCCCCAGCTCGACGGAAAGCGGCGCACCGCTGGATACGACCTCGTCGCCCGGCCCGATGCCCGCGGTCTCCTCGTAAACCTGAATGGAGGCCTTATCGCCGCGCATTTCGATGATCTCGCCGATCAGCTTGTTGACGCCGACCTGCACCACGTCGAACATGTTGGCGCTGCGCATCCCCTCGGCGACGACAAGCGGCCCGGAGACCTTAACCAGTTTGCCTTTCGCATTGGCCATAGTTTTCACCTACTTCTATAATCTTCAAAAAATCCTCCGGCAAACTCATTCCTTAAATAGGATGTCCGCACCGACGGCGCGTTCCACACTCCTGTGAACGTTTTGCAGGCCGATACCCTCGCTTCCGTTGATGCCCGGAATCGGAATGATGGCCGGAAGCATGGCCTCTTTATATTCGCTTAGTATCTCTTTCACCGGCCGAAGCGCCTGCTCGGTGACAAAGATGATGCCGTAGCCCTCTTTCGCAAGGGCGTGGATGCGGTCCGCAGTCTCCTGTGGGCCCTCCGTTTCAAATACGTTGAAGCCCACCGTCTTAAAGCCGAGAACGCTGTCCTTTTCGCCGACAACCGCAATTTTACTGCGCATAAGCATCCCTCAGCCTTTCCATGATGGTTTCAAGCGAAAGGCCGGATTTCTTGCCGCTGAGCACGATGCGGAGGCATTGCGCCTCGTTTTCCTTTGCCAGCAGCCAGGCAAGCACCGGCTCCGCGCCGAATGGGATATACCGCGCCTCTTTGAGCACGGCCATCTCCGCGCCGTCGCAAAGCTTCTCAAAGCCCGTGAGCGCCTCTCCTTTTTTGAGGTCCTCAAAAGCCGGCTCGACGCTCTTTGCATACGGGGATTTGCGGATCAGGGTGAAAATCTCATCCCAGCCCTTCTCCGCGGCCTCCGCAAGCTCCTCCGCCCCAAACGTCCCGCCTTTTACCGCGGCCTGTCTCATCAGCCCGGAGCCCGCGCCCATCCGCTTGATCCGAACAAGCGTGCGGATATTGGTGATATCGGATTTTACGTCCACGACGGCATGCAGATAACGATTCTTATACTCCCCCGCTTCGTCGGCCAGCGCCTCGTAAGCGCCGCGGTCGATCAGGATATCCGCCATGCGGGGATCTCTCGTCTTCGCGAGGTATTCCGCAGCTTCCTCCGCCGCTTTTTTGAGCTGCGGAGCGACACCCTCGATGCTCCCGGCCGCGTAATGTTCCGCCAGCTCTTCCGCCGGGACGTTACCCAGACCGGAAAGCAGGTAAGCGGCGTCTTTTCCGACAGCGCGGCTCTTGACCAGCACCTTCAGGTTGTGGGCGTCGTACCTCAGACGGAAAAGACCGACCAGCTCTTTATCTTTCAGCAGTTCCTCCGCCAGTGCATAGGCGTTTTTCAGGGAGGCGGAGATGGCTGCCTCATATTCCTCCGGACCGTAGCCGGAACAGACACCGGAGTCCGCCGCGGCCTTGAAAGCGTCTTCGAGCGTGCCCGCTTCCGCCATCTTGCGGAAAATCTCGGCCGTCAGAAGGTTCCTCTCAATGGCACGGATGCGGGAGGACGCATAAAGGAACTCGGTATCGATCAGTTTTTTCAACCTTACGCCTCCTTATCCGAACAGCAGTGCTGCGACCTCTCCCTCGAGGTCCTCCCGGACGGCGCCGGTCAGCACCTCGAATGTCCCGTTCGTTTCGATCAGACCCTCTTTTAGGATGAATCCGCCGGCGAAGCTGCCGGTCCCGGCAGAAAGCGTGAGCGGCAGGCTGCCCCTGGCGGCCTCGATCAGCTCGGCCCCCAGCGCTTCCCGATCCTCGGCATTGAGGATCACTTCCGCCGCCTCTTTTTGGGTGGAACGGATCATCCCGGCCATCCAGCCGAGATAGGTCTTTTTCTCCATGGAACGAAGCGCCGTGAGCGAGCGGGCGAACGCCTCCGAGATTGCTTCCCGTTTGGCCACAAGCCGCATGCTGCGGGATTCGATGCCGCGCTGGGAGGCAAGACGCAGGGCAATGTTGTTGGCCTTTCGGTCCGCCTCCGCGAGGATATCGGCACGGGCTTTCTCCGCCTCCTGCCGGCTCGCTTCGAGCGAAGCCTCCGCCTCGGCCCTCGCGGCTGCAAGGGTTTCGGCCGCCTTCTGACGCGCTTCTTCCAAGATCTTATCTTTTAAATCGGCAACACCATTCACTATGTTCACCCCGTCAGGCGATTCTTTCGATCTGAATGTTAAAAACCATCAGCATGGAAATCAAAAATGCAAGGATGGCATACGTCTCGACCATTGCGGCGGCGATCATGGCCTTGGAAACCTGATCCGGGCGTTTGGCGACGATGCCGACGCCGGCCGCGGAAACTCTGCCCTGATGAATGGCGGAGATAAAACCGACAATGGCAATCGGCATCGAAGCGGCAAGAATGGAAGCGCCCGTCATTTCGGTCAGGGTCCCCATGGTGCCGTTGAGCATGCCGGTCTGGAGCATGATGATGAATCCGATCAGGAAGCCGTAGATGCCCTGGGTACCCGGAATGGCCTGCAAAACGAGAAGTTGGCCAAATTTATCCGGATCCTCCGTGATGACGCCGGCGGCAGCCTCACCGACGATACCTACACCTTTCGCGGAACCGATTCCGGCGAAAAGAACGGCGCAGGCGGCGCCAAGATAAGCAAGAAAATTGCCGTTGCTAAAAAAGTTGATAAGCAATTCAGACATGAGACATTACTCCTTTTCCTCACAGGGAGCCATGACGGCTTCCGTATATTTTGTGTTGACCGCGAGCGGACGGAAGACCTTTCCGCCGCCCTCATAGAATTTCCCAAAGAATTCCACATACTGAAGTCTGGATGAATGGACGTAGGCGCCGAGCGCGTTGATCGCAAAGTTGAGAAGATGCCCGCCCGCACCGACAACGATCAGCATGAGAACGCCCAGAATATTGGGGCCGGGGAGCGTGCCGAGAATATTGATGACGCTGGAGATAACGCCGGTTGCGAGCCCGAGGGCCAGGATCCTTGAATAGGAGAGCACATCGGAGAAATATCCGGTGATGTCATAAAGC
>CAZLMO010000150.1:0-4555 GCA_964560915.1 uncultured Oscillospiraceae bacterium | reverse complement strand
GATTAGTTTCAAGTTATACAAACACCGATAGCTATCTGGGGAAGCGGGCTAAAACATTTAAATATCCACTAAAACCCTTATTGCATAAAGCCTTTGTTTCCCAACGCATTTTTTTCTATCGGCAATAATTATTCCCCTTGCCAGAATTTATAAATCTTATCTCCATATATTTTTAGAGACCCTTTATATGTTATGTCTTCGGTTCCATCGGGCGATTTTGTAAAGCCTAAAATAGGAAATTCAATTGTCCCTTTGGGATTGAGTAGAAAATCTATCAATATGACAGCATCAATCTTTGGCATATCTTTAAAATAATTATCAGTAAAGCGATCCTCAAATGCCCATTTTAATTTATCATCTTTTCCAACCATATTATTATCCGTAAATGCCTGATTAAGATACTCATTAAATCGAATACTATTGATTATTCTTCCATCCAAACGTAAGTCATCTGTAATTTTCATATCCTGATATTGGATATATCCCACTACATCCTTTTGATCGCATGATTTACATTCGTCGTGTTTGAAAGTTAAACGAAATTGATAGTCTTTATTTCCAGAGTTGATATTTTGCTCAGCATTATAAAGAGAAAAGAAAATCTCAATCGATGATAGCTGGATTCCTTTGAGATTTATTTCGCTTTTCACATCATCCTCTTTTATCACCACAAATTCGGTGATATTTGTAAGTCCGGCAACTTCTTCATTCTGACCTTTAGAATCAGAAAAACAGCAATCAATGTCAATCAGCAAAGGAGTTTCAATAAATTCTTTAGGTTCTGCCTTGAAAAACGATAAATCATTTTTATTAAAATTCAAAAAACCGTATGATTTAAATGACAGACTACCAGATTGATAGTCTTCCGTTTCTTTATTGATTTTCACAAGATAGTTATAATCAAGTATGAGTTCCGTTTTTAACGAATAATCAGCCTCTGAAATTCCATGCAATCTCTCATACGCATATTGCGAGAATGATTTAATAGTGCAAAGCACTATCAAAAATAATACAAAAAGGATTTTTTTCATTGTATAAGGTTAAAAATGTTATTCCAGATTTTTTGTTGATGGTATAGTTTAACCATATAAAAATCAGCCAGTCCAAATCCATTTACTTCACCATCAAATAATCGGGGTTTGTCAGACATTGAATTATTTGCACCTACATTCCAGGTGATTACCAATAATTTCAATGCATTTTTTTTATTCTTCATGTCCAAAAACTCCGGAGCTACTTTAACCAGCGCAGTTCCATTTTCTTCGTCTGGCATCAACCCTGAAAAATTAGCATTTTTTTCCATTGCACCTAATGAATATATGGCTGGTTTATTTCGTCCAACTGACGATAGTTGTTCTAATTCCTTTTTAAGGGATGTTAGCATATCGTCTGAAATATTTTTAGTCGGATTGTTGACCATTTCTGCTTTGAACTTTTGAATCTCAGTTTTAAATTCTGCAGCAGAGGCAGAGTCTGTTTTCAAAATTTTTTTATATGCGTTCTCCATTTCGGAAAGTATTTCATCTGAATCGTTTTTTTTGAGATTCCCCGAATTATTATTTTGCTTTATTGTTTCAACTTCAATCAACTGTTCCAAATACTCTTCTTGTGTTACAGGGAAAAAAAGGGAAGTCTTATTTTTAGAAATTACAGTTACTTCTTTTTGTGTGTTCTGATAAACAGGGTGACCAAAAAAATCAGCAACTTTTTTCGGTTGAAGAAAAATATTTTTAACAACAGGAGAGCCAAGAGCACTAACAGGATCGTTAATGCAAAATGACAAGGCTGCGCCTGATTTAATAGTTTTTGAGTTTTCCTGTTTAAGATAACTTGCAAAAATAATATCTAGCACATTGTTACGTCCATTGAAGTTGGCTTCAAAACCTTTGGGCGGATTCAGGGTATCCCAAAGTGCTATCGATTCATAAATTTCCTCCATTATTTGAGCCATTTCGCCCTCAAAATATGTATGAACCTCTCCTCTGCAATAAGGCATAAACACATCTTCTCCAACAGTAATTGTTTGATTTGAAAATGAACTTTGAGCCATTGAAATTACAGATATACACGAAAACAGGAGAAACAAATGCGTCTTCATGGAAATTGAAATACTTTGAAAACAATTCATATCTTGCTAATAATTTTATTCTTTAATAAACTCTACACGACGGTTTTGTGCTTTCCCTTCAGGGGTTTTGTTGTCGACAATGGGTTCAGCTTCTCCTTTTCCGTCAGTATTTACATTTAAAACATCAACTCCAAACTCATTTTTTAGGTAATTTTTAACTGAAATAGCTCTCCGTTTGGATAAATCAAGATTCTTTACTTCATCACCATCGCTGTCGGTATGCCCAACAATTAAAAATTTTGCGTCCTTAGTCTCATTCAATACCTGCGCAATTTCTTTTATACAAGCATGCGATTCAACTTTAATCTTATCCGAATTAACATCAAATAAAATTCCCGAAGTCGAGAAACGTCCTTTTGTGATTAACTGATTACGTGTGTCGGGCGATCCCACTGCAATTCTAAAATTTCCAATCAAAATTTCTGCTGTTGAATTGGAGGTTTCAAACCTGAAACGGTTATAGACGAAACTCGAAAACACACCTTTGGGTATGTCAAATATTTTTTCGGTATCAAGATAAAGACGGTAACGGCTCTTTTGTATCCATATAGAGACATGGGTTACCTTATTTATTGGCAATGGAAACTGATCGTTCGATGACAAAATCTCTTTACCCTCATCACTTTCATTAGTTGAATATGATTTAAAATCAGATGTCGACCACGAAAGTATTACTTCTGAACCAGCTTCGCCTGGAACACCGTATGAATTTAAATCATATTTCTGTTCAGAATAGTAAGTAACAGCAAAATCTGCATTATCGGTTATTAACAAATCAAATTCAATCGTTGTATTATCAGGAAATTTCATATCAAGCTCAGGAATGTAATTTCCTCCCTGTGCTTTCATTCTTAGCCATTTGCCATTAGAGCCTTCGTATGTAACAATATCTCCTCCTATATTCGAATTCCATTTGGAAGGGAACTCGCCAATTGAATCGTTTGCAAAATCGTCGAAGAAAATAATTTTCTCACCCGGAATAAAGTCAAATTTACCGGAAATACTTTTGGGTGATTGTCCAAAACTAGTATTTGTCAAGCAAACTAGAAATAACATTAAATGCAATACACTTTTTTTCATGATTTATTTATTTATTTATTTTTATTATGTTAGGTAATTCGTTTACATGTGCACACCAACGCCCCAAAAGGTTTATAAAGCCACCTAAATTAGAAAGTATTGTACAGCTTTGATCATTTTTTTTTGCATATTATTTTTAAAATTACGTTTTTTTATGTTACAAATTATAAAATAACGATTTTTTCTTTAACGAAGTCAACTTTCCATTCATAATCATTTACCAAATTTGAATAATTGGCAAATCGGTTTAAGTGGATTCGTTAATTTTCTTACTCTTTTATTTACCAATTATTTCAATAATTTTCGGTTTTCAACATCCTGTAGTATTTTCATTTGTTGAATAGCTATTTGGTTCAATTTAATAAGCCGTTCTGTTTGAGACATATTCTCATTGATGAATACAGCATTCAGGTTTTCCATATTCGACAGGAATTAATTCGTTGATGTTTGCATAATCGCGAATATTCCCTTTTAAAACGGGGTTGGCATCATGCCATTGTTTTGCCGTAATACCAAACATCGCTATGTTAAGAACATCGGCCTCGCTGGCATATACAATTGATGTTTGTGCTGCTGAAAGTTCTTTGGGTATAAGGTTTTGTTTAATGGCATCGGTATGTATATGGTAATTGAGTTTTGCCAATTCGCGTTTTGCCGACCAGCCCAAAAGTTTTTGTTCTTCTTCTTTAAGCCGCTGGAATTCTTTTATAAAGTACAATTCAAATTCAATGGAAATCCATGCAGCAAAATTAAAGGCAATGTCTTTATGCGCGAAAGTTCCACCATATCTGCCTGATTTTGATATTATTCCTTTTGCATTAGTGTATCAACCCATTTTTGTGGCGACATGGTAAATGCATTTAATCCGGCCTCTGTTTTAAACCTATCGAATTCGATAGGTTTAAAATCTGGGTTGTATAATGTTTCCCAAATTCCCAGATATTCAATGGTATTTCTATTTCGCATCCAATTGCAAACCACAATAAACGAATCATTTGTTTTTTTATTTAGCAATGTCTGTTAATGAAACGTAGTCAATTTCGTTAATTTGTAATATCGTTACATCCGTTTTCTGTACACTAATTTTTGCCATATTATTAACTTTAAGAGTAGCTTACACATGTTGTTTCACATTTTACAGGACGTTCATTAAACTGACCGCCTGACTGCCCTCTCATAGGCCGTAGTTTGGAACACCTCAGGCCTATAAGCCTAGCGTTTTAATAAGCGGAAAACTCGACTTATGCGACGTTAGGGTCTGAAGCTTTATCAATTATTATTTAATTTTAATCGTCATTATTTTTTATAGCTTTTCAAAAGCAAAACACTTGAATTCAGAATCATTTC
>CAZLMO010000149.1:0-4608 GCA_964560915.1 uncultured Oscillospiraceae bacterium | reverse complement strand
CGAGAAGCACTTTTACACCAGTGCGCTCGCGACGGCCGCCTTCCTCAAGAGCCAACATGACCACGGCTCCGTCTATGTGATCGGCGAGCCGGGCCTGACCTTTGCGCTCTATGAAGCGGGCTTCAGCATGAACGACGTCAACCCGGACTATGTGGTGTTCGGAGAGACCAAATCCGTCAACTACGAAAAAATCGAGCGCGCCGTCAAACTCGTGCAGAACGGCGCGAAGCTCATCGGCACCAACAGCGACCTGACCGAGCCGACCGAGAACGGCATCGTCCCCGCCTGCCGCGCCCTGATCGCGCCAATCGAGCTGACCACCCAAAAGCAGGCCTATTTTATCGGCAAGCCGAACCCCTTGATGATGCGGCACGCGCTGAAAAAACTCGGCTGTGAAAAAGAAGATGCCGTCATCATCGGCGACCGGATGGATACAGATATCATCGCCGGCATTGAGAGCGGGATCGACACCGTGCTCGTTCTCTCCGGCTGCAGCACGATGGAGACGGTCGATGAGTTCGCTTATCGCCCCGGATATATTCTGCCGGATGTGGGCGCCATCGCCGGAATCACCGAATAACAGAAAGGGTATTTTATGCCGAAACAAGTCTGGAAACCTTCCACCTTGCTGACCCCAACGCCCGCTGCCCTCGTCACCTGCGGCACCGTGGAGCACCCGAATGTGCTGACGGTCGCATGGACAGGCATCGTCTGCTCTGCGCCGGCCATGACCTATGTTTCCATCCGACCGGAGCGCTTTTCCCACCACCTGATCGAGGAATCCGGCGAGTTTGTCATCAACGTCACCACCGCCGAGCTCGTGCGCGCCGCGGATTTCTGCGGCTGCCGCTCCGGCTCGGATACGGATAAATTTGCCGAGGCCGGGCTGACCCCGGTGCCCGCCTCACAAGTCGCGCCGCCGCTGATCGAGGAAAGCCCCGTCTCCCTCGAATGTAAAGTCGTTGAAGTGAAACATCTTGGCTCCCACGACCTGTTTCTTGCGGAAATCGTCGCCGTGGATGTGGACGATGCCTACATTACCGCCGACGGAAAACTGAATCTGCGGCAATGCGGCGTCGCTTTTTACTCCCACGGGGAATACTTCGGCCAGGGCAAAAAACTCGGCCAGATGGGTTACTCCGTGCGGAAAAAGCGCCCAAAAAGCCCGAAACAGAGCTCTGCGGAGCATTCGCAGAAACCCGCAAAAGCGCCGGGCGAAGGAAAAAATCCTTTCCCGCCTGAATTCCGGAACGGAAAGCCGATTTTAAAAAAGCGGGAAAAACATAAATAAGAAAAAAATCCGGAGACCCGTTTTAAAAACAGGCCTCCGGATTTTTTTGATGCGGATTTTGGATTGCTGCGGACATGGGAGGACGGAACCTCCGTCTCATGTTTTCAAAATGACCCGGGACGCCGCATACGCGGGACGAAAGGCAAAATGGAGAATCCCCTTCCGCTGCCGGGCGGACGGTGCCGGCTGCGGGTGCCGGCCGGCACCGAAAACAAAAAGATGAAGCATGAAAGCCCCGGCCTTTTTCATACTCTTTCCTGCGGAAACGCGTTCCTCCCGCTGCCCTCCGATTGCCGGGGCCGGGAAGGCGGCGCTCCGCAAGAAATCGTTTCGGCGAAAAAAGGAGGCCTCTCATGAAAGAAAAAGGCTGGTTCCGGAGCATCTTCTGCGCCGTGCTCACCATCGCGGCGGCGGCCGTGCTCATTCTGCGTTCCTCGGAAGCCGCGGCGGGGGCAAAGTACGGTCTCTCCCTCTGCGCGGGCACGGTGATCCCAGCCGTGTTTCCCTTCATGGCGCTCTGCGTGTTCGCCTGCGAAAGCCCCGCCGCCCCGTTCTTTTCAAAGCTGCTCTCCCTCCCGGCGAAGCTCTTTCGCCTGCCGGAAAACTGCGGCGGCATCCTGCTCGCTTCGCTGATCGGCGGCTACCCTTCCGCGGCGAAATGTGCCGGCGACTATTACCGATCCGGGTTGATCGACCGGGGAACCGCCGAACGCCTGCTGACCTTTTGCGTCAACGCCGGGCCGCCTTTTCTGCTGTTCGCCGTCGGGCAGGCGGCCTTCGGCAGCGTCCGCGCCGGGGCGTTTCTCTGGGTCTCCCAGCTCGCATCTTCCGTGGTGATCGGCCTTCTCGGCGCGCTTTTTGCGAGGAAGCCTCAAAAATCTTTCGGCGCCGATATCCTTTCCGAAAAAAGCGCCGCATCCTCCGCGACGCATGCCGTAATCACCGCCGCGGACGCCTGTTTCACGATGTGCGCATTCATTACGGCCGCCTGTGCGCTGACGGAGCTTTTTGATGCGGGCCCTCTCTCCAATTTTTTCAAGAAATATGCGCTCTCCCGCGCGCTCTTCGACGGGCTGTTTGAAGTCACTTCCGGCTGCGCGGAGGCGGGCAGGCTCGGCGGGGCGCCGGGCATTCTCGCGGCGGCCGGGATTGCCTCCTTCTCCGGGATCTCCGTCATTCTACAAGTGGCGGGCATCCTCGAAGGGAGCGGTATCCGGCTCGGGAAGTTTCTGCTCTCCCGGCCGGCACACGGGGCGCTGACTGCGGCGTTCTGCTGGATGCTGCTCAAAGCGTTCCCGGAAACGGTCGAAAGCGCCGTCTCCTTCGACGGCATCACGGAGGCCGCGGTCTCGGCCTCCGCCCCCGCGGCGGTCAGCCTGCTGTGCATGACGGCGCTGTTCCTTGTGGCAGCCGTACCGGAAAAGAAACAGGAAAGGGAGCCGGGAAAACCTGTTTTTGTCTCTTTTCCGGCCAAATATTCAAAAAAACAACATGGAAATTGAGGCCGTTCTCTGTTATAATAGGGAACAGTGAAAAGGAAAACGGAATCCCGGAAAGGCTGGTGAACCGATGAAACCTTTTTTCGACAAAGACATCGAGCGCCGCTGTGAATACTGCACGGAGGGCTGGCTCTCCTCCGACGGCAAAAATGTGCTCTGCAGGAAGAGGGGCGTGGTCGCCCCGGGATACTTCTGCTCCGCCTTCCGGTACGACCCACTTCTTCGCGTGCCAAAAATTCCCGCGCCGATCCGGGAAACCTACAATCCGGAGGATTTTCAGCTCTGAGGGGAGATCCCCTCTTTTCTATAAAAATTCGGAGGACGTTTATGAAACATGGTCTGATCGCTTTTGCAGCCGCAGTTCTGCTGTCGGCCGCCTTTGTTGTGCCCACCTTTGCGGAGACGGGCACCGTGGAAAATTTGTTTCTTCTGCCATATGACGAGGCCGTCTCCGCAAAGGATGCCCTTACATATGCGGTGGATAACGGCTTTTCGCAGGTTGTTCTGGAGGATTTTCCCGCCGGAGCGGCCGGGGATTTCTGCGACGCCGCCGCCCAGGTGGGCGTGGGCGTCTTTATTCGCCTCGACGGCGATACCGAGCTCAAAATAAGTACGGCGGAATCCCCCTCCTTCACCGGCGTATTGGTCGACTGGACCGGGGATGCCTTTGAAACAATGACCGCGCTCTCCTCCGCCGCCGGCGAATACGGTGCCGCCGGAGTCTGGTTTGGCGAGCCGGTTTCCGACCTGCCGGAGGATCTTGCCGCCTCGGTGGAACAGTGGCGGCAGGATGGGGCCTGCGGCTGGATCTTTGCGGAGATCGACCGCTCGGTCTATTCCGAAGCCGGCTATGCCGATGAACTGGCCGCGTGGATTTCCACCGTCGGGGAAACGCCGCTCATCACGGTAAATGACCTTGGCCGAATTCTCAAGCCTGTTGTCTCCGGCGATTTTTACGGGGACGAAGCCGAACTCTGCTATCAGTACACCGCCGACCGGATGCTGGGCGCGTGGGGGTTCGCCGTCAGCGACTATGCCGCCCTGCGGCGGAACGCTTACGGCAGCGCCTCCTCCCTGCTCGCGGAATTCGGCTCCGAGACGCTTTTCGACGTCAGCGAATGTCTTGTGCTCTCCTCCGACTTCGACATCACCCGCCCGGCAAGCTATGACTTAACCTTCAGCGGCTCGACATATACCATCATGGGCACCTCCGACCCGGATCAGCCTCTCTACATGGATGGCACGGAGATCGAGCGGATCAGCACCACCGGGCTGTTTACCGTCAACGTGCCGCTCGATTACAAGACGAACACGTTTGTTTTCACACAGGGCGGAAAAAGCATCACCGTGACGATCCGGAAGCCCTCCTCCGACGAGGTCTCCACCATCAGTAAAATCACTTCCTGTGAACCGAGTACCGACTTGATTGTGACCGACGGAGAGGAGATCACGCTCTCCTGCATCGCGCCGAGCGGCGGCACCGTTACCGCGACCGTCGACGGCCAGACCGTCCAATTAGGGCAGGCCGCTGCGACCGCCTACAACGGCGTTCCGGCAACCTTCAAAAAAGCTTTTACCTTTACCGGCTGCGGCGATTATCCGGCCGGAGAAACTTCCTGCGCGGGTACGGTCGTTTTTACGCTCACCTATAACGGCAGCACCTCCACCAAGGAGAGCGCCGGAAAGGTCTATGTCACGGACGGCAGCACGCCGGTCCTTGTCCGCGTCATCAACAACAACGCCGGCATCGAGCCGGAGGCGGAGAATTCCGGCGCTTATCTCACCACGCTGCGGAAAGGCTGCATCGACACGGTGCTG
>CAZLMO010000148.1:0-4610 GCA_964560915.1 uncultured Oscillospiraceae bacterium | reverse complement strand
CCCTTGCAAATGATTTTTAATGGATCTATCCTTTCTTTTGAGGATATCCTTTAGAACGAAATAAAGGAAACGGATGGTATGAATCAAGAAAATTTCACAGAGCTGGAGCAGACGATCCGCCGTGACTACGGCAACATCGCGGGCATGATCGTGCAAAAAAACGGCAAAACGGCATATGAAGCCTACTTTAACGGATATACCGTCGAGCACGCCTTCCATGTGTTTTCGGTGACGAAGAGCATTTTCTCCGCGCTGATCGGCATCGCCATGGATAAAGGGTATATCAAAAGTGTTGATGAGAAGGTGTTGGATTTTTTCCCGGATTACACGGTGAAGCGCGGCGAAAAAACGATCCAGCGCGTCACGATCCGGGATATCCTGACCATGACCGCACCGTATAAGTATAAGTCAGCTCCCTACACAAGGTATTTTTCGAGCGAAAGCTGGGTAAAAGCCGCGCTCGATTTGCTGGGCGGCAAGGGCGAAATCGGCCGGTTTCGTTATGCTCCCCTCATCGGGCCGGATATCCTGTCGGGCATCCTGACAAGGGCGACCGGCCGTTCCGCGCTTGATTTCGCCCGCGAAAACCTGTTCGCACCGCTGGGCATCCATGTCGACCAAAATGTGGTGTTTCACAGTAAAGAAGAACAGCTTGCCATTATGATGAAAGAGACACACACCAGCGGCTGGGTCGCCGACCCGCAAGGGATCAACACGGCGGGCTGGGGCCTTTTCCTCACGCCCACGGAGATGGCAAAGATCGGCCGGCTGTATTTAAACCGCGGGGCATGGAACGGCAAACAGCTCGTATCCGCCGAATGGATCGACGAGAGCACCCGGGAGCACAGCCGCTGGGACGAGCTTGGCCTAAAGTACGGCTACCTGTGGTGGGTCATCGACGAAGAAGCGCACAGTTATGCGGCCATGGGCGACGGCGGAAACGTGATCTATGTAAATCCGGCGAAAAATCTGGTCGTTGCCATCGCATCCTTGTTCGCGCCGCGCCCCAGAGACAGAATCGATTTTATCAAAGAAGTTCTGGAACCGATGTTTGTAAGTGATGCGGAATAAATCCGAACCCGGCGGGCCGAGGCAGGCTCATCGGTGAGCATCCTGAACGGTAAACCGCCCCTGCCGGACAACGATGCGTTGCCGGAGGGGCGGTTTGCCGCCTTACTCCCAAATGCGGCCGCGGGGGATGATTTTCATCAGGCAGATATCGTCCCCGGCTTTTATGCTTTTGAGCAGCTCCACATCCACCGGGCACCCGAAAGCCTTTTCAAAAAGGACCTTGCTGTACCCGGTCGTGCACTGGCACCATGTTTTCGTCTCCAATCTCTCCACGTCGGCGAGCATGGGGCAGGGGCAGAATAAAAACCGCAGATATAGTTCGCCGTTTTCGCAATACAGGCCCGCGGCCTTCGCCTTATCCGAGCCCGCAAATTCCTCCATGCTTGACGAGGCGGCTTTCAGCTTATTTAAAAACGCCAGCTTTTCATCCATGCCGTAGCCGCACTGGCAGTTCATACGGATCTGTTTTATCGTTTCCTGGTCGAATTTGTTTTCCAATCTGCACATCGCCGACTTTACCCAGTCGGCGTTTTTTTCTTCTTTTGCCGATTCGTCTTTCCCATATACGATTTCGCCCGCCGCTTCGGCGTCGCTTTGCTTCCTTACCGCTTCAAAGATGACTTGCTCCTGAATTTTTCTGATATCAAACATGCTGATACCCCCATTTTCAAATAAAATAAAACAGACTTCTTTCCAAAAGAACCTCCGCGCCCGGATCATTCTCATTATAGAAAAAAGTCTGTCTGATTCCTTCTGAATTCTTGCCCTATTTCACGGGGATACACAGATCCATGATTACGCTTTCGCTGTTTCCGTCGATCTTCTGATAGATGTTCAGGCCGTACCGTTTCTCCATGATATAGTCGCTTGCGGGAAGCCATACGCTGAATACCCCCTGCACCGAGCAGAAAATATCCTGTATTTTCCCCTCATAACGATATACCGCGAATTTGCCGCCTTTTATTGTCGTCAAATTCTCCGGCGCGCAGGATGCATCCGCCGTCATGCAGATATCGTATATGCAGCTGTCCAGTTTGGCGATTGCGGGGTCGTCGTAAAACCGTTCCATAAACAGCGTGTCCGCTTTGATATACTTCCTGTATTTATCCAAAAACTGCGGCCATTTTTCCTTAAGGTCGATATAATTCCCGATGACTCTTTCGTAAATCACCGCAAAATCCTCAAGTTCCCGTATTTTGATCCTGCCGGCGTAGCCGTCAAACGTGTCGAATCCGGAAAGCCCCTCCGGATAGAATGGGTTTGACATCCCCGTTACTTCTGTGGATTTTCGGAATTCCGCCGGGGAAACGTTATGATGCTTTTTGAATGCGGCGCTGTAATTGGAGGAGCTGTATCCGTAATCCAGTCCGATATCGGTTATCGATCTATCCTTTACCAGCTTGATATCCACGGCGCTCTGATCCATTTTCAGGCGCTTCATAAATTCATATACGCTTTCACCGGTCGCGGCCTTGAAGCATCGGCAAAAATAAAACTCCGAGAAATGAAAATGCTCCGCGACGTCCTTGACCGAGATGTCCTCGTCAAAATGCTGGATCATATAATCCATGCTCCGGTCTATCAGTTCTTTGTTCATGAGCGTACCCCATCCATATTTTTCGCCAGCTCACACAGCCGCGTCACCACGCCGAGTTTGCGGGTGGTGGAGGTGATGCCGAGGTGCTTTTCGAGATACCCGCTGTAAAGCACCCGGTTTGCCACTCCTCAACGTTTATCTTTCCTTCAGCGTCCGCAGATAGTTCTTCTGTTCCTCTGTGATGCGGTAGCTTTCCGTGGCCTTTTGAATGGACTTGTTGTGGGTCCATTTGTCCAGCCGCCGCTCCTCGATGTATGGTAAAACGGCATCCCACTGTTTGGCGAGCGCTGTGGCGAAGTACCACGCGCTCATCATGTTGATGTAATATTCCTCGGAACGGATATCCGCCACCCACGCCGGGAATTCCGATGAAAATGCGTCGTCCAGATAGAAGCTCATCAGCATTTCGATGCCGAATCGGACGGTATAGGTATGCCGGTCGGCGATCCATTCCCGGATCTTTGCCAGAAGTTCGGGCCGATGCTTTTGAAACACCTTCGGGCTCATCAGATCGCAGGTGGCCCAGTTATCGACGTATGGCAAAAACGCATCCACCGCCGCCACCGCCTCGCCGTAATCCTTCACTCCCTCCAGCAGGAATCCGTGGAGGTTGTTCTCATCGTAATACCGGTGGGGAAGGATTTTCAAATACTCCTTCAACTCCGGCTCCCTGGAAAGCGTCTTTGCCAGCTTGCGCAGCTCCGGCGTCCGCACGCCGATGACCGCCTCCGGGGATACCGTCGGCATCAGCCTGCACTGGAATTCCTTATACTTTAAGTCCTGAAGCGCAAACAGTTTTTCCTGTATGCGCGATTCGACCGTATTCATGGCTTAGCCCTCCCCGGCGATTTCCCGCTGCATTTTCTTTGTGAGTTTACCGAATACCAGTTCGTAGGAGCGGTCGCAGAGATCACGCAGCACGTCCTCCGGCACCGCTCCGTCGAGAAAGATGGAGTTCCAGCAGCGCTTATCCGTGTAAAAGCCGGGGATGATGTCCGGGTACTCCTTTCGCAGAAGCTCCGCCAGCAGCGGCTCGCACTTGAGCGTCAGCAGCTCCCGGCAGTCGTAGCCCTTGTACTGCGGCCCCGGCTGACAGGTGGCGGCGAAGAGTTTGCCGCCCACCTGATAGCGCCACCAGCCCCACTCCAGCTTATAATCCTTCGCCGCACCGGGTTTTTCAAGTAAGTATTTATCCAGCCATTCGTAGTTGTTCATTGTGCACCCCGTTTCAAGTGTTTTCCCGCTCCCACGCCGCCAGCACATGGAGCTGCTCCGGCGTGTGGAACCAGTGCTCGCCGTCTTCCATAACGGTGAGCACGGCATGATGTGCCTCGGCGAACGCCTCCGCCGTCCCGCGGGCGGTCAGGTTATCCTGCCCCGCGTACAGGATTGCGGTGGGGCCGCGCCATTCTTTTATCGGATGCTCCCGCACCCAGGTGAGATACCGCCACGAGAGCGTTTCGCCGAAGCCCGTCGGGATTTCGCCCTTCTCGCGCAGCTCAACTTCCGTCACCCCCGCCCAGGTCATCATGTCGCCAATCAGCTTTTCCATATCCATGATGGGCGAAACAAACAGCGCCATGTGAAGCCGCGCATCGCCGAACGCCAGCATGGAGAAATACGCGCCGATGCTGTTGGCGCGGAGAGATACGTCGCCCCACCGTGTTTTCATATACGCCATAACGGCCCGCAGCTCCGGCACCACCGTCCACGGGTTAAACGCATCCCGCATTTCTTTCCGCTCCCCGTGCTCCGGCAGGTCGACGGCCAGCACCTGAAATCCCGCCGGGGCAGCAATTTCCGCGAAAGCCTCCGCCTCCTCCTTGCAGCCGCACTTGCCGTGAACGAAAAGATACGCCTTCTCGCTCGGCTCGCCGTACAAAATTGCGGGGATATTATTGAGCCTCACTATTTCTTCTTTCATAGCAATATCCTTCTCATA
>CAZLMO010000147.1:0-4672 GCA_964560915.1 uncultured Oscillospiraceae bacterium | reverse complement strand
GATAAGGTTGGCGTTCTCTATGGAAGCCCCGAGGTGACCCCGGGCGGACGCGCGCTGAAATTTTATTCCTCCGTACGCCTTGATGTTCGCAGACAGGAACAGCTTAAAAATGGAAACGAGATCGTCGGCAACCACACAAGGGTCAAAGTCGTCAAAAACAAGGTCGCGCCGCCGTTCCGCGAGGCGGAATTTGATATCCTGTATGGGAAGGGCATCTCCCGAGAAGGAGAGATCCTCGATCTGGCGGTCAAACTCGACATCGTCGAGAAATCCGGCGCATGGTTCTCTTATAACGGACAGCGCATCGGGCAGGGCCGCGACAACGTCCGGCAGTATCTCTGCGGTAATCCGGAGCTTGCCAACGAACTGGATAAAAAGCTTCGTGAAAATATGGATAAGATCGACGAGCTTTCGAGGCCGGGCGGCAAGAAGTCAAAGGTGCTGTCCGTGGAGCCGGCATCGGTGGATGTCGAGAACGATGAGGACGAGTAAATCGCCGGGAAGCCCTTTTACAAAAGAAGAAGCGCGGGAAAAGGCCCTGAACTTGCTGGAGTACAGGGCCCATTCGCGTTATGAGCTTTTTCAGAAACTGCGCCGCTTTACGGATGCGGAGACCGCCTCCGCGGTTTTGGATGAACTGAATGAGGTCGGCCTGATTGACGACGAGGCCTTTGCCGTGCAGTATGCGCACGACCTGATGCTGGAAAAACTCCTCGGCCCGATCCGGCTCCGGCAGGAGCTCGGCAGGAAGGGCATCGACAACGAGACAGCCGAGGATGCCATCTGGCAGGCGGAGACGGAACTCGGCGATGCGGAGTCCCGCCTCGACCAACTGATCGCCATGAAGTATAAAAAAGATCTGACGGATGAAAAAAACCGCCGGCGCGCGATCAATGCCCTCTTCCGTCTGGGCTACGGATATGATATGATAAAAGCGGCGATGAAAAAAGCCGGACAAGAAATGCAAATGGAGTGGTAAAAAAATGCCGGAAGAGACCAGCACCGTAAAAGTGGGCTTTGTCGCCCTCGGCTGTTCCAAAAATCAGGTGGATGCCGAGCTGATGATGGGCGCGCTGAAAAAAGCCGGATTTGAGATTTCTTCAGACCCGGACGAGTGCGAAGTCGTTGTCATCAACACCTGTGCGTTCATCGAGAGCGCCAAGGCGGAATCTATCCAGAGCATTCTGGAATTCTGCGGAAAAAAAGAAAGCGGCCATCCGAAGATCGTGGTGGTGACCGGATGCCTGGCGGAGCGCTACCGCGAACAGGTCATGGAGCTGATCCCGGAGGCAGACGTCGTGCTCGGCATCGGCGCCAACGATGAGATTGTCTCCTCGATCAAAAAAGCGCTGAAGGGCGAAAAGGTAAGCAAATTTTATGCGCCGGAGAACGTTCCGCTCAAAGGCTACCGAATTCTGGCCAATGCGCCGTTCATGGCATATATCCGGATCGCGGAGGGCTGCGACAACCGCTGCACCTACTGCGCCATCCCGATGATCCGCGGGCGTTTCCACAGCCGCCCGATGGAGGACATTGTCGAGGAGGTAAAAGATTTTGCCGCCAAGGGCGTGAGGGAATTTAACATCATCGCCCAAGATACCACCCGCTACGGCGAGGATCTTTACGGCGAACGGAAGCTGCCGGAGCTGCTTGAAAAGCTCTGTGCCGTTGACGGAATCAAATGGATTCGCGTTCTTTACGCCTATCCGGAACGCATTACCGACGAACTGCTGGATGTGATTGCGAAAGAGAACAAGATCGTCAAATATCTGGATATCCCATATCAGCATTGTAAAGAAGAAATTCTGCGGAACATGAACCGCACCGGCAGCATGATGGAGATTCTTGGCCAGATCAAGCATATACGCGAGAAGGTGCCGGGCATCACGCTGCGCACCACGCTCCTTGTCGGATTCCCGGGAGAGACCGACAAGGATTTCGACAGTCTGGGCGTCTTTGTCAATGCGGCAAGGTTCGACCGGCTGGGCTGCTTTGCCTACTCCCGCGAGGAGGGGACGCCGGCAGCCGATTTTCCGGATCAGGTGGAGGATGAAGTCAAAGAGCGGCGGGCCGAGATCATTATGGAAATTCAGGCCGAAATTTCGAAAACCCTGCTGAAAAAACGGGTCGGGGAGACCCGCGAGGTCGTGGTGGAGAATTACGATCCGCTGCATAAGATGTTTATCGGCCGCAGCGCGGAAAATGCTCCGGAGATCGACGGCAGAGTCTATTTCACGAGCCCATTCCGCCACAAACTGGGCGATTTTGTCTCCGTAAAAATCGAAAGGACCTCCGATTATGACCTCTGCGGCTCTTTGGTCGCGGGTATTCCGGAAAGAGAGGCATAAAGCTTGAATCTGCCGAACAAACTTACCATACTGCGGATGGTGATGGTTCCGCTCTTTGTGGCGGCCTTTCTCATCAGCTTTGATAAACATTTCCTGATCGCGCTGATTCTATATGCGGCGGCGAGCGTCACGGATATTCTGGACGGGAACATCGCCCGGTATAAGAATCTCGTCACGAATTTCGGTAAGCTGATGGATCCTTTGGCGGACAAGATCCTCGTCACGTCCGCACTGATCTGCTTTACGGCGGAGGGGCTGATCTCTCCGGTGGTGACGATTATTATTATAAGCCGCGACCTGCTGGTGACATCGTTTCGCCTGATCGGGGCCAATAAGGGCAAAGTCATTGCCGCCGACATCTGGGGCAAGCTCAAGACCGCCACGCAGGATATCGGCGTCTGCTGTATTCTGTTTTGGCAGGCGATCGCCGAGTGGAACAGCGCTTCGCCCGTAACGGAGGGATTCCATATCGGCTCGGAGGTGTTGGTAATCGCGATGACGGTTCTCACCGTGATTTCCGGCTACAATTACATCCGCAAGAACTGGGATCTGCTGATGAATAAGTAATCAATTTGAGCATGAAAAGCGCCCGGTGGAAATTTCCGCCGGGCGCTTCTTGCGTTGTGAAAAAGACAACCACCAGCCCTGCTGGTGGAGCCCCAACTGCTTTAGCTTCAAGCTATGAACGAAGTGACAACGAATCATTTGCCAGTAATGGCGAAGGTTGTGTAGAAGAAAACTCGCTATTTCAATAGCTGTAGGGCAAGTGATGCAAGCGAAAGAAGTTTCAGCGCAGGCGACGGTCCTCCGATGATGGGATACCTGCTTCGCAATCTGTCGGCCCGCCGGATTTTGTCGTCTCAACAGGCTGAGGTCTTTGGAGAAAACTGTCCTTCACGGAGCGGGAAATCATTGCTCCGCGGAAGGAACCATACCGGAGACATAGCCGCCTTTCGGCGCGGGCATCAGGGGCGGCCGAATGGATGTATCAGGCGGCGGCCCTCCAACGACGGGATATCTGCTTCGCAATCTGTCGGCCCGCCGGATTTTGTCGTCATGCTCGGCTGAGGCTTTCGGGAAAAAACATGCGGGCAGGCTCTTGAGCACGGGGCCGCGCTCAAAGCTGCCGCAGGTCGTAAGGCGTCTCCTGATAGACAAAATAGTTGAGCCAGTTGGAGTAGAGCAGATGCGCGTGCCCTCTCCAGCAGTGCGGGGCCTCCTTCGCGGGGTCGTCTCCCGAAAAATAGTGAGCCGGCGATTCGATCGGAAGGCCGGCGTCGCGGTCGCGGAAATATTCATTTGCAAGCGTGCCGCGGTCGTACTCGGAATGCCCGGTCACGAAGAATTGTCTCCCGTCGCGGGAAGCGACAAGGTAGACGCCCGCCTCATCCGAAACGGAGAGAAGCTCCAGTTCCGGCACCGCTTCGATGTCCTCCGCGCGGACCTCCGTATGGCGGGAATGCGGGGCAAGAAATGTTTCATCGAAACCGCGCACCAGTTTGTGGTTCGGGTCGAGCAACCGGTGCTCAAAAATACCGAAGCGTTTCTTCTCCAGCGGATATTTCTTTATTCTATAATGATAATATAGGCCGGCCTGCGCGCCCCAGCAGATATGGAGGACCGACTGCACGTTGGTTTTCGACCACTCCATGATGGCGCAAAGCTCATCCCAGTAATCCACTTCCTCAAACGGCATCTGCTCGACCGGCGCGCCGGTGATAACGAGACCGTCGAAGCGGCAGTCTTTCACATCGTCAAAGGTCTTATAGAAATTCAGCAGATGGTCGCCGGGCGTGTTTTTCGAGGTATGCGTTTTAGTCTGAAGTAGGTCGATCTCGACCTGCAGCGGCGTGTTCCCGAGCAGGCGCAGAAGCTGCGTCTCCGTCTCGATTTTTTTCGGCATCAGATTCAGGATGGCGATCTTCAGCGGACGGATATCCTGATGCATGGCGCGGTTTTCCGGCATCACGAAGATGTTTTCTCCTTCCAGCACCTTGAAAGCCGGCAGTTCGTTCGGAATACAGATCGGCATGAGGACACCTCCTAAAAATATATGGTATTATAATAGCGCCAGGCATCTGAAATTACAAGTCCGTGGGAAACTTTACGGGGAATTGACGGTTTTCAACCCTTTGTGAAAGGTTTTTCACCGAACACCCGGTGACGTTGCAACTTTGAAATTTTGCGCCGAAAAACTGTTGACAGGAGAAAATCATGATGATATAATTACGAAGCTGTCTAAAGAACAGCGGGCCGGCAAAAACCGGTCACCAGGACCTTGAAAATTGAACAGCATAGGAAACCCTTGAATTCTCAAGAGCAAA
>CAZLMO010000146.1:0-4769 GCA_964560915.1 uncultured Oscillospiraceae bacterium | reverse complement strand
ACGGATTTTCCCTCACATAGCGAAGTGAAAAAGACATACACTGTTTTTGAACAAATATGTGATACGGAGGGGAAATTCATGGATAACAACAGTTGGGACGATTTCTTTAAAACCGGAAAGGTTTCGGATTATATCCATTACAGCGCCGCAAAGGACAAGAGCCTTTATGCAAAATATAACGAGGGAGAGATCAAACCCGCTCTTGCCGATCAGGTGGGAAAAAGCGACACCACCATGATTAAGCCGGCGCTCGCGGAAGATGTGGAGATCAAACGTGCAGATCAAGACGGAGGGCCTGATTCTCAGGACACAGGATTATAAAGAGAGCGATAAACTGCTGACCATCCTGACGAAGGATGCAGGCGTTGTGATGGCGTATGCCGGCGGCGCTTCCAAACTGAAAAGCCGCTTTTCCTGCTGCACATCGCCGCTGTGCTACGCCGAGTTTGTGCTGTTCAAAAACCGGGATAAATGCGCCGTCGACAGCGCCGAGCCGAAGGAGCTTTTCTTTGGTATTCGCGAGGATCTCGTAAGCCTTTCCTATGCGAGCTATTTCTGCGAGCTTGCGATGACCTGCATCCCGGCCGAGGAGCCTTCGGAGGAGATCCTGCGGCTGACGCTCAACACCCTTTATATGCTGGAAAACAAAAAGCGCCCACCCGAGCAGCTCAAGGCAATCTATGAGCTGCGTCTGATGAGCATCTCCGGCTTTCGGCCCGATCTCGTCGCGTGTAGCGCGTGCGGCGAGTACGAAAAGGAGCTTTTCTGGTTTTCGCCGGAGGAAGGCAAGGTTTGCTGCGGCGACTGTATGCCGGTAGCGGAGCCGGGCAGGCTGCCGCTCTCCAAAAGCGCTTTTTTTGCGGCGCGCCATATCGCCTATGCGCCAAATGAGAAATTGTTTTCCTTTACAGTGGGCGGAGAGGCACTCAGGGAGCTTTCCACGGCGGCGGAGCAATATACGCTTTACCGGACGGAACGAACTTACAAAACCCTCGATTTCCTCAAGGGCATCGAGGGCATGAATACATAGAAATGGCGTTGGAAGAACGCCGTTTTTCATCATCGGGGGAAATTCAAATATGAATGAAAACAGACACTACCACTCGTTGGAGCTGGACAAGATTTTAGAAAAGCTGGCCGACCTCGCCGGATGCGAAGACAGCCGGCAGAGGGTGCTCGGCACCGAGCCGGCGACGACGCTGCGCGAGGTTTCGCGGCAGATGGGGTTCACGGCCGACGCATACAGGATGAACAATGAGTACGGGGCGCCCTCCCTTCGCGGGATGAAGAACGTCTGCGGGACCCTGCGCCGGGCACAGATGGGCGCGACGCTGACGCTCCCCGAATTTCTCGAAATGGAGCGATTCCTTGCCGCCCTGCGTGAAATGAAGACGTTCCGCGACAATTTCGACAAGGACGAAAGCACTTCGCTGGATCCGCTTTTCGAGAGCCTGACGCCAAACCGAACCTTGGAAGAGAGGGTCGGTTTCATCGTCGTTTCGGAGGAGGAGGTCAGCGATACCGCAAGCCCGGAGCTTGCCGACATCCGCCGGAAGATCAAAAACTCGCAGGCGAAGGTCCGGGAAGCGCTCGATCATATGATCCATTCCCAGACCTACGCCAAATTTCTGCAGGATCCGATCGTCACCATGCGGGACGGCCGCTACTGCATCCCGGTCAAATCCGAGTGCCGCGCGGAAATCAAAGGCATGGTGCACGACACCTCCGGTTCGGGCGCGACGGTCTTCATTGAGCCCACTTCCGTCGTTGAGGAAAACAACGAGACCCGGGTACTGAAAGCGAAGGAGCAGGAGGAGATCCGCAGAATCCTTTATAATCTTTCACAGGAAGTCGGCGCGGATGCGGACAGGCTGATTGCCGATTACGCCGCGCTGATCGAGCTGGACTGCTATTTTGCGAAGGCGCGCCTCGCCGATACGATGGACGCAAACGTTCCGGAATTGACCGACGACGGCATCGTAAAATTGGTTCGCGCCCGTCATCCGCTGATCGATCCCAAAAAGATCGTCCCGGTGGATATCTCCATCGGAAAGGATTTTGACGTGCTGGTTATCACCGGCCCGAATACCGGCGGCAAGACCGTCGCGCTCAAGACGCTCGGCCTGCTGACGCTGATGGCCATGTGCGGTCTGATGATCCCGGCGGGCGAGTCCAGTTCCGTATCCGTATTCGGTTCCATTTTTGCGGATATCGGCGACGAGCAGAGCATCGAGCAGAACCTCTCCACGTTCTCGTCCCATATCTATAACACAATCCATATTCTGACCGAGGCCGACGACCGGAGCCTTGTGCTGCTCGACGAGCTCGGCGCGGGCACCGACCCGACGGAGGGCGCGGCCCTTGCCATCGCGATCATCGAGCGGCTCAAGCTCTACGGCGCAAAGCTCGCGGCCACAACGCATTATCCGGAGATCAAAGTCTACGCCCTTCAGACGCCGCGCGTCGAGAATGCCTGCTGCGAATTTGACGTGCAGACGCTTTCCCCGACCTATAAGCTGCTGATCGGCATCCCGGGGCGGAGCAACGCGTTCGCCATCTCCGAACGCCTCGGCATGGATTCCTCCATCGTCGAGCGGGCAAAGGATTTCATCACCGGGGAGAATATCCGCTTTGAAGAAGTTGTGACGAAGCTCGAGAACAGCCGCCGCGAGGTCGATGAGGAAAAGGCCAAAGCGATCGTCCTTCGGGCGGAAGCGGAGCGCATCCGGCAGGAGGTCGGGAAACAGAAGGCACAGTTCGAGGCAGACCGGGAAAAAGAAATGGAGCAGGCCCGCCTCGCGGCAAAAAAAGTGATGGAAAAAGCCCGCTACGAGGCCCAAAAGCTGGTTGACGAGATTGACGACACCAAAAAACAGGTCAACGCCGAGAACGCCGTCGACATGGCCGCCCGCGCGAGGGCGCAGATGAAAGACGGCATGAGAAAAATTCAGGATATCGCCGACCCGGTGCTGAGCCACGACGACGGCTACGTTTTGCCGCGTGCGCTCAAACGCGGCGACACGGTGCGCATCAACGGCCTGACCAAGGAAGGTACGGTTCTCAGCGACCCGGACGGCGCAGGCTACTACACGGTGCAGACCGGTATCGTCAAGACGAAAGTGAATATCAGCGAGCTGCGGCTCGTCGAAAACAGGGCGAAAAAGACGACCCTCGGCGGCGGCAGCGTCACCAGAACGATCGAGAGTGCATCCAGAAGGGCGGCGGCTTCCGAGCTTGATCTCCGCGGCATGGATGTGGAGAGCGCCCTGCTGGAGGTCGACCGATTCATCGACGAGTGCGTATTGATGAATTTTAAAACCGTCTCGATCATCCACGGAAAAGGCACCGGCGTGCTACGCGCGGGCGTTCAGCAGGCACTCAAGAAGAATAAATCCGTCAGGACTTACCGCCTCGGCGTCTATGGCGAAGGGGAGACCGGCGTGACCATTGTGGAGCTGAAATGAAAAACGTACGATATATCGAAACACCGGCCGGCCTGCTGAAAGCGGTCGAGCAGAATGGCTTCTTGACGGAGCTTGACTTTGCATGCTCAAAAGAGGATGCCCCGTGCTCGGAAGAATCCGCCGTGCTCACGGAGACGGAGCGGCAGCTTTGGGAATATTTTTCCGGAAAAAGGCGGAGCTTTGATCTGCCGATCCGGACGGAGGGCACGAAATTCCAAAGGGACGTCTGGGATGCGCTGCTGGGGATCCCCTACGGGGAGGCACGGACCTACGGGGAAATCGCCGCCGCGGTCGGAAAACCCGGCACCGCGCGGGCCGTAGGCTCGGCCTGTCACCATAACCCCGTCTCCATTGTGATTCCCTGCCACAGAGTGCTCGGCGCCTCGGGAAAGCTGACCGGTTACGGCGGCGGGCTTGAGAAAAAAGAGTATCTGCTGGATCTGGAAGGCGTCTCTTACCGGAAATAACCCGGCAGGCGTACACAATAATCAAGGGCCGCTGCCCGTTTTTTTAAGAACGGGCAGCGGCCCTTGTGCTTTTTGAGGAAAGCCGTCGGCGGCATCTTCCTTCGCAAAAAATTCCGGGTTGCGCCTGGAGGAATCAGGCGTGAATAAACTTGAGCTTCGGGTATTTCGGCAGGCCGTTTTCGGTCTTATTCTCCGGAGCGCCCTGGATAAGCGGCAGCGCATAGTCGAAATATGGCTGAAGCATGCCGTTTCCGGCCTCATTAATCCATTCCCTCGGCACGGTTTTCTCCGCATTGGCAACGTCCGTGAGATCGATCAGGCCGAGGATGCAGCGGTATTCGCCGGATTCCGGGCGTGTGAATGCGACCATCTTGTCGGTGACGCCGGAGACGGCCGCCTCCACGGCGGCTTTTCCGGCGAGGAAGGCTTCCCTGATATCGGTTCCGGAAGCACAGTGCGTACTGCATCTTTGGAGTAAGGAGAGCTCGATGCCGCGGACTTTCGCGCCGGTGTGGCCGTGGAGAAACTGGGCGAGGGTGGCCGCGAGCCCGCCGAGCTGATGGTGCCCGAAGGAGTCGATGTTTTGGGCAAGGTCACTGCAATACTCGCTGATGAACCGGCCGTCCTTGTCCTGGATGCCTTCGGAGGCCACAATCACGGTGTGCAGGTGATCCCGCCGATAGAGGTCGACGTCATGAAAAAACGTCTCCAGATTGAAGGCCACCTCCGGCAGATAGACAAAGGCCGGGCCGTCTCCGGAGATGGCGGCAAGGGAGGCCGCGGCGGCGAGCCATCCGGCATGGCGGCCCATGGTCTCGATGACGACAAACGTCTCCTT
>CAZLMO010000145.1:1150-4862 GCA_964560915.1 uncultured Oscillospiraceae bacterium | reverse complement strand
GCGTGAGCTTCATGTTTCCGGTTCCGGAGGCCTCCGTGCCGGCAAGGGAGATCTGCTCGGAGATCTCGGCGGCGGGCATCAGCTGCTCCGAGGCGGTGACGCTGTAATTTTCCAGATAGACGAGACGAAAGCGGTCGCGGGCGGCCGGGCAGCGAGCAAGCTCGATGCCGGTCATCCAGATCAGTTGGATGATGCGCTTGGCAAGGTGGTAGCCGGGTGCGGCTTTTGCCCCGAAGAGAAAAGTGCGCGGCAGAATATCGGCATTCGGGTTTGCCTCCAGCCGGCCGAGCAGCGCGAGGATGCGCAGGGCGTTGAGAAGCTGGCGTTTATACTCATGCAGGCGCTTGGCCTGCACGTCGAAGATGGAGTTCGGGTCGAGCGCCGCGCCGGAGACATCCCGGAACTGCTTCGCAAAGTCGGTCTTATTGAGGCGCTTGATTTCCCCGAGGGATTCGAGCGCGGCAAGGTCGTGCGCGTGATCCCGCAAAAGATGCAGGCGCTCCGGGTCGTGCTCAAAGTCTCCGCAGAGCTCCCTTGCAAAGGCGGAGAGCCTTGGGTTTGCGACGCAGAGCCAACGCCTCGCCGCGATGCCGTTGGTGACGCTGGTGAAACGCTCCGGATATGCGTGGCCGAGATCCCGGAAGACACTCTCCTTCATCACGGTCAGATGATGCTCCGAAACGCCGTTCACCTTGTGGCAGCCCCAGACGCAGAGATTCGCCATGCGGATTTTTCCGCCGGAGAGGATGGCCATGCGCTCGATCTCCTCCTCCCGGAAGCCTTTTGCCTCCAGATCCCGGCAAAGGCGGCGGTCGATCTCCAGAATGATCCCGTAGATCCGCGGCAGCAGGGCCTTCAGCATGCCGGCATCCCAGCACTCCAAGGCCTCGGGCATCACGGTGTGATTCGTGTAACTGAAGGTACGCAGTGTGATGTCCCAGCTTTTTTCCCAGCCATAGCCGCAGTCGTCGAGGAGCTGCCGCATCAGTTCCGGAACGGCGAGGGCGGGGTGGGTATCGTTGATATGGATGGCGGCCTTCTCCGGTAGGGTCTCCAGCGTGCCATAGTTGGCGATATGCCGCCGGATGATATCGGAGAGGGAGGCGCAGACCAGAAAATACTGTTGTTTGAGGCGCAGGGATTTCCCCTCGGCGTGGCTGTCGTTCGGGTAGAGGATGGAGGAGATGGCCTTTGCCATCGAGGCCTGCCGGAAGGCATCGGGATAGTTGCCGGCGTTGAAGAGGTCAAGATCCATCTCCGGCGTCGTCGCCTTCCAGAGGCGCAGGCGGCTTACCTCCGGCGTGTCGAAGCCCGGAAGCATGACGTCGTAGGGTACGGCGCGGACGGATTCGTAGTTTTTATGGTCGACGAGATGAGAGCCGCCCTCCCAGAATTCCCGGACGATGCCGCCGAAGCGCACATCGACAGCCTTATCGTTTTGTGCCTCAAGCCAGACGCCGCCGCCGGGCAGCCAGTCGTCGGGTTTTTCGCTCTGCCAGCCGTCGGTCAGGATTTGGCGGAAGATGCCGTATTCGAAACAGATGGAGTAGCCCATGGCTTGCTTTCCGATCGTGGCGAGGCCATCCATGAAGCAGGCGGCCAGGCGCCCGAGGCCGCCGTTGCCGAGGCCGGCATCCGGTTCCCGGTTATAGATGCGCTCCGGGCTGATGCCGAAACCGCGAAGAGTCTCCTCGTAGGCCTCCGTCAGACCGAGGTCGTAGAGACTGTTTTTCAGCGAGCGGCCCAAAAGAAACTCCATCGAGAGGTAGTAGATCTCCTTGTCGCCGTGGGAAGCGTGAGCGGAATTGGCGTGGCGCTCCCTTTCGGCGAGAATGCCGCGCAGCAGCATGGCGGAGACGTTATAAATCTGTGAATCGTCGGCACGATCCGGGGAAAGAAGATAATACGTCTCCGTCAGAGTTTTAAGTTTTTCGGCGAAAAAGGTTTGGTCGAATACGGGCATAACGGCTCCTTTTCAAACGGTTCATGGTGAAGAAATTTATTTTATTATATTCGAACCAGGCCGGTTTGACAAGTTGGCCGAATATTGGAGCCCCTGCACAGAAAAAGAGTTTGCCAAACCGACAAAATGCGTTATAATAGAACTAAAATATTGTACCTTACGGAGGGATCCGATATGGAACAGGTAAAAAAGATAAAAATCGACATCGCCGGCGCCAGTTACAGCATCAATTCCGCCGAGGAGGAGGGCTATGTCCTCAGCCTTGCACGCGAGATTAACGAGGATGTTCAGGCACTGATGTCCAAGAACCCCGCCCTCTCGCTCAACGACGCGTTGGTTCTGTGCTCGCTGAGCTATCTTGACGAGTACAAGAAGGAGTCTTCCAACAGCGACCACATCCGTTCCCAGCTCAAGGATTACCTCGGTGACACCGCCCGCGCCAGAATGGAAGTGGACGAGGCCAACCGCCGCGCCGATAAACTGGAAAAAGAGCTTGCGGAGCTCCGGAAAAAATGGCCGAGGTAAAAATCAGGCTCCTTTCGGAGAACGCGGTTTTCCCGGAAAAGGCGACGGACGGCGCCGCCTGCCGGGATGTTTCTGCCTGCCTCGATGCGCCGGTCACCATTCTGCCGGGGAAAACCGAGCTTATCCCCACGGGCTTTGCGATGGCAGTGCCGGAGGGCTACGCGGCGTTTGTGTTTGCGAGGAGCGGCCTTGGCATAAAAAAAGAGATCGCGCCGGGGAACTGCGTCGGGGTTGTCGACTCGGATTACCGCGGCGAGGTGAAGGTCGGCCTCTGGAACCGGGGCGCCCTGCCTTATACGATTATGCCCGGGGATCGGATCGCCCAAATTGCGATTCTGCCGGTTCCGGAGACGCAGTGGGCGGTTACGGAAGAACTGCCGGAGAGCGGGCGCGGGGCCGGCGGTTTCGGCTCGACGGGGAAATAGACCCGATGGGATCAGCCCGGATAAGGGATCGGAAAAAATGGACGGGAACCGGAAACGGTCCCCGTTATTTGTTGCTTGTTTGCGGTGTTGGGGGAGAGCCTGTTTTGTTGGATCCCAAGCGGGACAGCGGCAAAGCCCCGCGCCGGCATATCATCCTGTATAGATCAATGGCCGGAAACCCGGCCCCGAAATTATAACAGGCCGATCAGCCGTGCCGTCTCCGCAAGAGGAAAGCCCACGACGTTAAAATAATCGCCGCAAATGCCTTTAACGAGCACGCAGCCCCGCCCCTGAATGCCATAGCCCCCCGCTTTATCCATCGGCTCGCCGGTGGCGACATAGCTCCGAATCAGCGCATCCGAAAGGGGATAGAACTCCACATCCGTCGTCTGCGTGAAGGAACGGATGCCGCCTTTCTCCGCCGCCGCGACCCCGGTCAGCACCAGATGCTTTCGGCCGGAGAGTGACTTGAGCATGCGGAATGCGTCCGTTTCATCCATCGGCTTGCCAAGGATTTCCCCATCCCGCACGACCACGGTATCCGCACCGATCACAAGGTCATCCGGATGCTCCGCCGCAATTTCCAGCGCCTTTTGCCGCGCGAGAAATTCCGGCACTTCATCCCATGCCATCCCCGCAGGGATAACCTCCCCGCCTTTTGCGGGAATACACACATATTCGGGCACGATGAGCCGCAGAAGCTCCCGCCTTCTCGGGGAGCCGGACGCGAGGATGACCATAAGCCGCCGCCTTTCCGAACAAAATCCGTTCGAATGGAATTTTGAGTATGAAGAAGTGC
>CAZLMO010000145.1:0-1140 GCA_964560915.1 uncultured Oscillospiraceae bacterium | reverse complement strand
CTTTTTTAAATATCAAATCCGGGTCGCCCCTAAAGGAATGCGGATATTCTTCCCGGCCCGCGAAACGTTTTCGGCTATGAGCAGACCGCCGTACTTCGCACGGACGAAAACTTCGTTGTTGCCGGAGACCGAGTGCTTGCTGTTCTCGATCCGCTTGGATTCCCAACGGAAGGGAAGCATCGGCAGCGTCGAAAGGGTCCCGGAATCCTCGGCTCAGGCTTTCAGCAGTACTTCCGTTGAGGCAAGCCTTGCGGCGATACAGAAGACCTCGATGGCCTGCTTCAGTTCTTCGATCGGCGGGAACGTCGGCGCAAGGCGGAGGCTGGAATCCTTCGGGTCGCGCATGTAAGGATAGACCGCGCCGGCGGGGGTCAGTGCGACGCCGGCCTCCTTACAGAGTGCGACGGTGCGCTTCGCCGTGCCGGGGATGAGATCGATGCCGATGAAATAGCCGCCTCTCGGGCGCACCCAGGTGCCGACGCCGGAGCCGTCGAGGTCGCGGTCGAGGATCTCCAGCACTGCCTCGAATTTCGGACGGATGATCAGGGCCATGCGTGCCATCTGCTCATAGATGCCGTCGAGATTTTTGAAGAAACGGGCGTGGTTGAGCTGGTTGATCTTATCCGGGCCGATGGTCTGAACGGCAAGCTGCTTTTTAATGAACCCGAGGTTATTTGCCGAAGCCGAGAAGGCCGCAATGCCCGCGGAGGGGAAGGTGATCTTATTGGTGCTGGAAAAGATGTAGACATGGTCCTCGGTGCCGTATTTTTCGGCCTCGCGGAGTAGGCAGGGAATGCGGGTATGGCACTCCGGGTAAAGATCATGGACCGAATAGGCATCATCCCAGAAGATGCGGAAGTCGTTTGCCGCCGGCTGCAGTTTCGCAAAACGGTCGACGGTCTCGTTGGAGTAGACGAGGCCCTGCGGGTTGGAGAACTGCGGCACACACCAGATGCCTTTCACGGAGGGATCCTTGACCAGCTCTTCGACGGCATCCATATCCGGGCCGTCCGGGGTCATGGTAACGGGGATCATCTCAAAGCCAAAAAACTCGGTGACGGCAAAGTGGCGGTCATAGCCCGGCGCCGGGCAGAGCCATTTGCGGTCCTTGACCTCGTACCACGGCTTCTCGGAGCCGTA
>CAZLMO010000144.1:0-4879 GCA_964560915.1 uncultured Oscillospiraceae bacterium | reverse complement strand
CGCTCTTCCAGAAAGGCGTCATCAGCGACAAGATCACCTATCTCGAGGCGCTGCCGAACAGCGTCTTGCCAAACAAACAGAAATTCATCGAGAAACTCAAGGAGCAAGAGGTGCCCGAACAGGCGTCAGCGCAAAGTCGGGGCGGCATCGCATCCGCGGCCGGGATGGTACCCTCCGACGGAACCTCCGGCATGACGCAGGCGCTCCGGCATCTCGCAAAACTGGAAGGAAGGGGAACAGCATTTTAACAACAGTGGTTGTTAAAATGCTGGGAGTTTTCCTGCGGCGCCTTGTAGGACGGCGCCGCCACCATAAAGGTGACGGAAAACTCCGCCGGTACCCTAAAATAGGACAGGGCGGAAAAACGCCCTGCAAAAACGGAAGGAGAAAACAGACAATGGTTATCCTTATTATCGCCGGCCTTTGGGCGAAGCACGCTTACGAAAAGCACCTGATGGTAGAAGAGCTCCGGGAAGAGGGAATCTATTTATTTCAGGGTACGACCTATTTCAGAGCGGACAGCAGGACAATTCGTGCCTACTATATGGTCTGCGAACCGGTCGACGACAAAACACAGTTGGCGGAAAAGCTTGAGCAATTGATGGAAGAAAAAGATGTCGTTCAGAAAGCAAAAGATTATTTCCAAGAAGATTACGGAAAAATGTACGGATACGAATACATAAAAAGGTACAAGCATGAGGATTTGCGTATTTCTGTATATTTTTATAAACCATCCAAGAAGTATCCGATCGGCTGGCAGCCGATTGAGGGTTATTATATATCAGATTATGATGAAATGAATGAAAATTTGCTGATGGTCATCAATATCCCTTGGAACGCGGAAACGATGGATGAGCACGAATATTATTTCTGGGAGCAAAATGGAACATTTAGAAAAACAATACATGATACCTATAAATGGCAGGTTCAAGAGGACGGCAGCCGAACTCTGGTTCCGGAGGAGTGAGCACGGCAGGAACGTCACGGCGGATAAGCGGGAAAAGAGGGAACCGGGGCACAGGACGCCGGACACGGAGAGGGATAAGGAGACGGCGTGGCAGGCGCAAGGTACGATCGGACAAGGGAGACGGAGAACACGGCGGAAGCGAAAGCCGGGCGGTGGAAACGACGAGATGGAAAAGTGAAATAAGAACAAATGTTCTTGAACCGAAAAACATGAAAAAGGAGAAGGGAATCTATGAAAACACAGCGGGAGAGGCGGAAAACCGCTGATTTTTGGAAAGGAGATGCAGAATATGCACCTAATAAAGAAAATCAATGCGATTTCGCTGATCGCAGGAGCCGGACTTGTCCCTGATGAGGACGTGCAGGCTTACCGCCCCGGCGATTGCTGAGGAGGTAAAAGAATGGCAAATTACAAAAAAGACTCGGAGGAATACAAGAAGCGGTACAGGCCGATCACCGTCGTCAACAACGAGATAAAGAAAAACAGCACGGGAACGAACACGACGAGTTACGACTTTTTGGCGGCAGTGGATGCGGACATGGCAAAAGACAAGGCAGCGGCAAAGCAGCGCTACGAAAAGCCTGTCGGGATTTCACAAGCGGCGTGGAACGTTGAGAAAAAGATTGCCGAGAGAGAAAAAAACAGCATAAGAACGGACAGCGGTACACGGAACAACAGCACGGTTACGAATAATAGCATTCTGAACAGCGAAAGGCCGGCCGGAGTCTCGCAGACGGAGTGGAATAATGAGCGGAGGGTCGCCGAGAGAGAAAAAAACAGCATAAGAACAGACAGCGGTACACGGAACAACAGTACGGCGGCGAATACAGAAAGAAACACGACCACGGCAATGTCCAACTTCCGGCAGCTTGACAATGCACAGACGCAAGCGGTGCAGGACGCGGCCACCGCAAGAGACAAAGCAGCGGCGCAGGGAAATACGGTAGGATACTCCACACCGGCCACGGACACAAGAACGGCAATTGGAAACAGGATTGCCGGAGTGAGGAACAATACGGCATATGATTTCCGGGCGGCGCAAGACGCGGCGACCGCGAGAGATAAGGAGTTGGCAGCATATGTCGGACTGGAATCGCTTCCGGAGGAAAACCTGAGCGCAATGGAATTGGCAGAGCAAATGGGGGTTCATCTTCCAGAGATGGACGGGATACTATCTTCTTCAGAAGAAGAAATCCCACCGGAGATGACGGCGCAGTATTGGAACAACAGGGAACAGATCAGAGAGTGGGAGGAAAACAATGGAAGAAACAGTTTGACATCATCGGGGACCGGTGCTATAACAGGAACAGAGAGTGCGACTGCTCCGGCGACGACGGCAACGCTTACAGCTTACGAAAATCAGAACGCACAGAGCGCCGCGCCGGAGAAAACCGGTACGGAGCAGAATGGCGATACATGGAGGACTTCGGAAGAGAAACTGAACCAAATGTCGCCGGCAGAGGCTTCCAGCACAAGAATGTGGGAAAGCCTGATGACGCCATATACGGAAGACCATGAAGTCACGAATCCGGAGGCACAGAGATACCTCGATCAAACACGAAACCAAGTTGTATATGGGAATGGGACGGACGATGTCACGCTCTTGGGAACGATGATTCAGATCGGGCTCGGGCTGCTGGGCGTGGATCTGCCAATGGATACCCGGGATCTGATATATGATCTTGCCCACTGGGAATCGACACCGGAACACATCCGGCAGACGATTTTGGACGCTGTTGCATTCTTGCCAGTAGTTGGGGCGTTGAAATACACAGACGAGGCGGGTCTTTTCCTGAAGAATGCGGATGACATTTTTGGTGCCGCCGGAGACATCGGAAAATACGGAGACGATGTGGCGGAAGTTATCGAGGACGTGGGAAAGCACGGAGACGACATCGCAGACGCCGCGGGAGAAGTTGCCCAAGACGCAGGAAAGTACGGAGACGATATCGCGACCGCGGCGGGAAACGTATCCGCTGCGGCGGGGAGCGCGGGAAAGATCCCTTGGGATAGCTGGCAGAACTATGAGAAAGTGACTGAAAACGGGCAAGAATATGCTAAGGTAGGGGACAGGCTTTATTCACGGCACGCGGTTGACAGGATGCAGCCAAGCGGCAATAGATTTACTGTAGGAGATGCTATCGTCCAAGCAGGTGGCGTTAGTGGCAGAAGCGTAGCACCTCAGTTCGTTGAGGATGTTCTTAATTCTGCGAAACCCGTATTTCAATCTGCAACCGGTAATTTTATTTACACATCTGGTACGATTAGGATCATTACAAATGAATATGGCTATGTTGTAACCATCATGACCGTTGGATGATAAGGAGGACAAAATATGCAAAGCTTGGATAATTTACAGTTAGTATGCGATTCATTTAAGCAAGAGAAGATTGACCTAGAAGAGTTTCAGAGCAGACTATTTACTGCGGCTATACCGGATAACATTTCCAAACAGTTCGCAAAACAATTAGTCGATTTTGATAACAGGCTGGAGGAAACCATCTATTGCAGTGCCCCTTCTTCAAAAAGAAAGTCCGCTGAAAAAGTGGCCGACGATCTTATTGAAGCCATTCTGGAAGAAGAAAAACGTCTTAATGAAGTTGGAAGTTACAAAAAATAGTGATAACCAATAATTGGATAGGGGGCGCTTTTGCGCCGTTTGCGGCGTGAAAAAATAGAACAACGGGCGGGTGTATCTTTCGGTTTGATGCACCCGCCCGTGACAAAGTCTGCGGAATACGGACTATGAAATTGGGAATCGACACCGGAACATATCAGGCAGACAGTCTTTGATGCGATTGGGCTGTTACCGGTGGTTGGGTCGCTGAAATACACAGACGAGGCAGGCCTTTTCCTGAAATATGTAGACGACTTCCTAAATACCCTGGACGCCACCGGAAACCTTGGAAAATATGTGGATAACTTCGTCGCGGCCATCGGCGATATATTCGCTGCGGCGGGGAAGGCAGGAAAGCACGGGGACGATGTCACGAACGCGGCGGGAGAAGTCGCCCAAGACGCGGAAAAATACGGAGACGATGTCGCGAACGCCGCGGGAGAAGTTGCCCAAGACGCGGGAAAGTATGCGCAAGATGTTTCCGAGGGCGCGGGGGGCATTAACGAGGCAGCTCAAAATTACATAGACAAAGCGGTAAATGCCCAAAACGAGTATATCGATAAGGGCGTTAACAGCATGAACAACCTTATCGACAAAACCACCGAGGGCGCGGGGGAGACAAAGCTCTATAGGGTTATGAGTGATGCTGAATATCAATCCATCATCAATAATGGAGGGAAATTTAGTACATATGATAGGGCGATGGAAGAAAAATGGTTTGCCACATCCCCTGAGGACGCCGCGAAATGGGCTGAGAAATTTTATCCCGATGGACGATACAGAATGATTGAAGTCGACGTGCCAACAGATTCGCTCAATCAAATGTATCAGGTTGGGAGACTGGACGGTATAGGGCCAGCATACAGTGGAGGAATTGACTTTTTGAACTCTATTATGAAGGGGCTTAGATTAAAATGAAGACTTGGATGGAAGCTCATGTTTCATGGGTACCTTTTGAAAAAGGTGGACGAGAAAAACATATGCCAAAGAATACAAAATATTGTCCGATTATTGTATTCCTAGGCGAAGAGATGGATGGAACATGGAGCGCAGAAATTTTGACTGATAGCGTCAATGACAACAATGAATCCACAATTGATATATCTTTTCTGTTTCCAGACGCACCATTTGACCTTTTGAAACCTGGCGCAAAATTTGAACTCTATGAAGGGAAAAAATTGGTTGCAAGGGGCGTGATGGTTAAAGAAATTATGCTTTAGTTTAGCCGACCACTGCATGGTGGTCGCAAAAAGCCTATGGTAATCAAGCGTTTTAAGGGATTCCGACCACCCAGA
>CAZLMO010000143.1:3330-4965 GCA_964560915.1 uncultured Oscillospiraceae bacterium | reverse complement strand
CGCTCGCGGTGAAGTACCGTGAGAAAGGGCCCGACGGCGAGTATTACGGCGGGCCAATGTATTACATCAAGAAAGGCCTGAGCAAAAACTGGCACTGGCTTGCGCCGGTCTTCTCCGTGGCGCTCCTTCTTCTTACGCTCTGCGATGCGGCTTTCGTTCAGGTCAACACCGCGGCCACCGCCCTGGACGACGTATTCGGCGTGCCGATGATTGTGACTGGTGTCGGCATTGCGGTGATCAGCCTGATTATCTGCCTCGGCGGCATCAAACGTGTCGGCGAGGCCTGCAGCGCGATCGTACCGCCGATGTGCCTGCTTTACATCGTGGGCTGCCTTTTTGTGATCTTCTCACATGCCGACCATATCGGTTATGCGTTTGAAATGGTATTTAAATACGCATTCGCTCCGGCCCCGGTGGTCGGCGGATTCGCGGGCGCCGGCATCAAGCTGGCGATGACCAAGGGCGGATTCCGAGGCATCTTCTCGAATGAAGCCGGCGAGGGCACGGCGGCCACCGTGCATGCCACCGCCAAGACGGATCACCCGATCCATCAGGGCCTCTACGGCGTGCTGGAAGTGTTCATCGACACGATCATCATCTGCACCCTGACCGGCATCGCGATCCTCAGCGGCGGCGAGGAGATCTGGGCGAGCGGCGAGACCGGCGTCTATCTGACGTTCCTTGCCTTCCGTCAGTCCTTCGGCGACATCGGCATGTGGGCCGCAGGAATCGCCGTCTTCCTTTTCTGCTACAGCTCCTATCTCGGATATTTTGTCGAATTCCGCACCAGCCTGAAGTATGTATTCGGCGACAAGACCGCAAAGTGGGCCCGCTGGCTCTTCTTTATTCCACCGATCATCTCCTGCACGTTGCCGGTCTCCCAGATCTGGGATCTGGCGGATATGGTCGTCGGCTTTATCTTCATCCCGAACATGATCGCCCTGCTGCTTCTGAGCCCGCAGGTCATTAAGATGCTCAAGGAATATGAGGGCAAAATCAAAATGGAAAAACAGTTAAAGAAGGCCAATTAAACATGGAAGAAAAATTTGAGTATGTCCTTCGCACCCGCGGCAGCCACGAGCCCGCGGACGTGAGCATCGCATCCCTCGAAGAGGCAAAAAAGGCGCAGGAGTTCTCTTCCGGATTTCCGGGATATGAATTTACGCCGCTTCGCAAACTTGACGGGTTTGCAAAGGCGCTGGGTGTCGGGAACGTGTTCGTCAAGGATGAATCCTTCCGCTTCGGGCTCAACGCCTTCAAGGTGCTCGGCGGCGGATACGCGATCGGAAACTATCTGGCCGGGAAGCTCGGCAAGGATATCGGGGAGACCTCGTTTGCGGAGCTCACGAGCGACGAGGCCCGCGAGAAGATCGGTGACGTGACGTTTGTCACAGCGACGGACGGCAACCACGGCCGCGGTGTCGCGTGGATGGCGAACCATCTGCGTCAGCATTCCGTCATCTACATGCCGAAGGGCTCGGCCGAGGAGCGTCTCCGCAACATCCTCAAGGAGAATGCCGATGCCACCATCACGGATATGAATTACGACGAATGCGTCCATCTGGCGGATAAGAACGCCCACGAATACGGATGGGTGCTCACACAGGATACCGCGTTCGAGGGGTACGAGCAGAT
>CAZLMO010000143.1:0-3230 GCA_964560915.1 uncultured Oscillospiraceae bacterium | reverse complement strand
TCCGCCGACGGCATGCGCATCCTCGGCAACCCGGCGGGCTCCGATCCGAAGGTCGTCTCCGGGGAATCCGGAGCCGTTGGCGCCGGGCTTATCAGCGAGATCATGCGGAACCCTGGGCTCCGGGAGCTGAAGGAGCATCTCGGCCTCGACGAGCACTCCCGTGTGCTGCTCATCAGCACGGAGGGCGACACGGATAAAGAGAATTACCGCCGCATCGTCTGGGATGGCGCCTGGCCCCGCAAGGCGTAAAGGCGCCCGGAAGCCGCCGCAGAGATCCTCTGCCCGTGTCGCGGCTTCCATTCGCCCGAGTGGCGGCTTCCATTCAAGGCCGCTTTCCCATACGGGGATTGCCGGCCAGCCAAAAGAACATGATAAAACGGCATAGCTTTGGCTATGCCGTTTTATGTTGGGGTTTTCGCGTAAAATAACCACCGGCTCGGTGAACGGGTGGTTTTGATTGCGTGCAGCTCTTTCTTTTGGCCCGAAAGAGGTATTTCGTCGCGAGGGCGCGGGAAGGGGCCGGATACCCGCCCAAAATCGGGCCGACCTCGGAGAGAAAAAGAAAATCCCGCACTTTTTCCTTGGAATGCGAAATTTTGACAGAAAGCCGTTTTCCTGTTATAATAAACCAATCTTACCCGGAGAAAACCGGGCATGGAATCTAAATTGCAGGGAGAATCAAAAATGACCTTTGCTGCCATCCTGTTCGGTCTGACCTACGTCTGTCTGCTGCTGTTTCAAAAGCACCGCTGGAAGATTGCCCTTGCTTCGGCGGCGCTTTTTGTCATCCTTGGATACCTGCCGCTGGGGAAGGTGCTCTCCTCCATCGATTTTAATGTTTTGCTGATGATTGGCGGAACCATGGGGCTGGTTGCCCTTTTTATTGACTCCGGAATGCCGGCGCGTATGGCGGATCTGCTGATCTGCAGAACGCCGGATGTCCGCTGGGCGGTGGTGGCGCTCTCCGTTTTTGCCGGCGTGATCTCCGCCTTCATCGACAATGTCGCAACGGTCCTTATGGTCGCCCCGGTTGCTCTGGAAATTTCCAAAAAGCTGAAGATCAGCCCGGTCGCACCGATCGTCGCGGTAGCCGTGTCCTCAAACTTGCAGGGGGCGGCTACGCTGGTCGGCGACACGACCTCGATTCTGCTCGGCAGCTACGCGGGCATGGATTTTCTCGACTTTTTCTGGTTTATGGAGCGCCCGGGTATCTTCTGGGCGGTGGAACTCGGCGCCCTGATAGCGGCCGCCGTTTTGCTGCTTTTGTTCCGGAAAGAAAAACAGAAGGTCGATATCTGCAGTGTGAAGGTCGTTAAAAATCATCTGCCCTCCTACATGCTTCTGGGGATGGTTGTTTTGCTGATCCTCGCCTCGTTCATTCCCAATAAACCCTCCATCACGAACGGCGTCATCTGCGTCACGCTGTGTATGACCTGTGCCATTATCGAAGCGCTCCGCTATCATGACGCCGACCGAATTTTGAAACCGGTCAGGGAGATGGACTATGAGACCATCCTTTTGCTGGGCGGGCTCTTTGTTGTGATCGGCGGCATCACCGAGGCGGGGCTGGTCGACGCCATCGCGGATCTGTTCGTCAAGCTCGGCGGCGACAATATCTTTGTGATTTATACCCTTGTCGTCTGGGCAAGCGTCTTGTTCTCCGCCTTTATCGACAATATTCCCTACGTTGCGACCATGCTTCCGGTCGTACAGGGCATGGCGGCGGCGCTCGGCGTCGAGCCGTATCTGCTCTACTTCGGCCTGCTGATCGGCGCGACGCTCGGCGGAAACCTGACGCCGATCGGCGCTTCCGCCAACATCACGGCCATCGGCATCCTGCGGAAAAACGGCTACGAGGTCTCAACGAGGGAATATGCCCGGATCGGCGTGCCGCTTTCTCTGGCGGCGGTGCTGTCCGGCTACCTGATTATCTGGCTTTTGTGGGCATAACAGGTCTTTTGCCGCCATGGATTTTTTCATTCCTTTTTGAGGGGGCGCTTTTATGATCCGGACCAAAACGCAAACACTGACCGCCGCCGGAATGCTGATGGCGGCCGGCCTGCTGCTGCCGTTTGCCTTTGCGCACGGGCTTGGCGTGCAGGGAACGGTGCTGCTGCCGATGCATATTCCGGTATTGCTGGCCGGATTTCTCTGCGGCCCGCTGTACGGCGCTTTTTGCGGGCTGCTGACGCCGGCGCTGAATACCCTGCTGACCGGGATGCCGGCCGCTTTTCCGATGCTGCCGATCATGACGGCCGAGCTCGCAACCTACGGCCTCGTCAGCGGTCTGCTTTTCTGGAAGACGCCCCTCGGCGCAAAAAAATTGGGCGTTCTCCCGACGCTGGCCGCCGCCATGCTCTGCGGGCGCGTCTCCTATTGGGCGATGTTTCAGATCCTTTCCGCCGCATTCGGCGAGCTGAAAGCGCTGCCCGTTCTGGCGGCGGTAACGACCGGCCTTCCGGGCATCGTCATTCAGTTTCTGCTGATTCCGGCGATCGTGGAGGCCCTGCGGCACTTTCGCCCCGGGGAGGATACCCTTCGCTCGGCGGTCAACCTGATCCGGGAGGGCACGGCCACCTGCGTGGTCATCCGTGAGAACCGCATCGTCCGCACGAGCACGGGCGCGGGGATCGGCCCGGTCATTCAGCTTTATGAGGAGGGCGCGCTGAAAGGCGCTTCCGTCGTCGATAAGATCGTCGGAAAAGCCTCCGCCATGGTGCTCATCCTCGGCGGCGCAAAAGGCTGCTACGGTGTTACCATGAGCAAACCCGCCGAAGAGTATCTGAAGGCACATCAGGTTCCCGCCGCATGGGATACGCTGGTGGAAACCATCACCGACCGCACGGGCGGCGGTATCTGCCCGATGGAGCAGACCGTCCGGGAGATCGACGACCCCGCGGAGGGGCTTGCGGCGCTGAAGAAGAGGCTGGAAGAACTTCAAAGTGAAAACGAAGCACGGAATTGATCGGGTGGGTTTATGATCCATGAACGTTTCCCGGATTTTCCGCCCGTGGGCCTATGGATACGGATCAGGGGAGACCCCGATGATGGATTCCCTTTCCGCCGGACAAAATGAGGATTTTTACATAGCTTTCCGGATCCGATATGGTGCGGAAAACTTCGGCTCCGATTTAGGCCCGCGGCATGAAAACCGCAAAATCCCGATTTTATTATTTTATGACCGTATCGGGTTCCTTTGTATCGATGGCGGCGGTCTCCTGACCCCGAAC
>CAZLMO010000142.1:0-4978 GCA_964560915.1 uncultured Oscillospiraceae bacterium | reverse complement strand
AAGTGAAAGCCTGGTCATAGGCGGTGGAGCTGGTGATGGTGAAATCGTAGCCCTTGCTCCGGTACCATTCGGTATAGACCCGGCTTATTGTAAAAGAGAGAATGGCAAGGATGTTGGCTTTCAGCGTCTCCCGCGGCCAGGTGGCGTAAATCTCGCTGCTGGCAACATTTTTAATATATTCCTTAAAAGTTACGGTGTAGTTGGGCGCCGTGGCGTCATCCGGTTTTCCGGCGTGAACGATGACGAGCCCGGGAACCACCGGCCGCGGCAAGACCACCAACCCCTGCGGAAACGGCAGCCTTTTGACCTCCGCCTCCGGGATTTTCGGCGGGAAATCTCCCCACAGCGTGGGGTACGGAATCAGAATGTTGCTGGGTAAAGGTTTCAGAACGATTTCCTGCAGCGCCGTACAGGATGGGTAAAGCTGTACGTTCTCGATGGAGGCTTCCTCAAATCCCGGCGAGGTGACCGTAAGGTTATACTGGTTAAACGGCCTCGGCTGATCGGGCTGCAAAGAGTAAGCCAGCGGCGGCGTCGAGAGGGTGACGGCCGGAATTTTGCCGTTTATATCCGTCCTGGTCTCCTCCAGCACCGCCTCGGTATTCGGGTCGATCACCCGGATCAGCGCATTTTCTGCCGGGCTGCCTATCCGATCCCGAAATGCGTTGACCTGAAGAAACCCGTACCCGCCGGAAATGTTTTCCACAGTAGCCGTATTGTCTCCGTTCATGCTGGTTCTCTCCTATTGGCCGCAAATTTTTTTAAAGAATGGTCTCTTTGAGCGCCGTAAAGGTATTAAACAGATTCATTTTCCCGTATCCCCACTTGATATTGGGGTACTGAAAGTTTTCATCCCGCACACATCCGCTGATCAGCAGGCTCTTAATCAGGTCGCCGTCCATGGCCGGGATATTTCCCTGAACGATCCCCCATTCCATCAGCAGCGCCGCCGCGCCGGTCGTAATCGCCGCCGCCACGCTGGTTCCGGTCATGGTGCCGTAACCCGTCGGATAAATTCCTCGGACATTGACGCCGGGCGCCACAAAATCGGGCGCCATCCTGGGCAGTCTGGTAGGACCCCAGGAGGAGGCGACATAGAGGCTGTTGTCGTCGGTATCATACGCCCCGCAGGTGATGGAGCGCAGGGCGCTTGCGGGAAACACAATGGTATATTCGGGAACCGGCTTTAAAAATTCCACCAACTCGCTTACCTGGCCGGTGATGGGCAGCCACGCGAAATAATCGCCGCTGATGATCGCATCCCCGAAGAGCGTGATATCCCAGAGGCCCTCGGTGGCGTTTCTGAATCCCACAATCACCTCGCTGTTGGTATCCCTGGAATATTTTACATAGAGGGTAGTGTTCTCAAGAAGAAGCTTCTCCGAGTACTCAAGCCCCGCTCTAAACGAGACCCTCGGCAGCACCTCGCCGGTCGGAGAGGTGACGCCTACCGAAATTTTGTCGAATGCGTCGCCAAAAATGAGCACCGAAAAAGAGGTATCCTGTTTCCCCACCTTGATGCTGATGGTATCGACGTTTCCGGTCTGTGAAATTTTCCCCTGGGTGTGATGCTTGGCGTTCGACTCGTTGCCTGCCGCCGTAATGAACGCATATCCGGACCACTGGGAAATGTAGGAGATATATTCCTCAAACAGGGTGTTTCCGTCCCGGGCGCTGCCGTTGGAACCCATGCCGATGCAGATGACCGCAGGCATGTCGAGTTTTAGCGCCTGATCCATGACATATTTGATCCCCAGCAGAAAATCCGTGGATTCATATAGATTCGGATTGTCGGCCGGAAGCAGATAGCGGTCGATGTAATACTCTCTGGCGCGGCGCAGTTTCACCATAACGATCTCTGATTTCGGCGCGGCGCCGATGTAGGCCCCCGTCTCGTTGCTGCCCGCCACCGAGGCAAGAAAGGTGCCGTGGCCGTCTTCGTCGATGCTGGGCACAATGCTGTAGGGATTGTCGGATCTGAGCGCCAGATTGATCATTTCCGCATCGTAAACGGAGCCGAAATAAAGGCCGTCCGTTCTGGGGCCGTCAATGGTCTGATCCCAGATGCTGAGAATTTTGGTGTTTCCGTCTTCAAATTTAAATGCGTTCTGGGTATAGTCGATCCCTGTATCAATAAACCCAAGAATGACCCCCCTTCCGGAGAGATTCAGGAAGGGTTGGTTCTGTACCTTTGAGATTCCGGCGGCGTCGTTACTCGAAGTATCCAGTGGGGACAATATCTTCGGAAAAAAAGACGCAAAGTCCTTCCCCAAATCCTCAAGCGTGCTTTGCAAATATTTTTGATTGACATACACAACCACATAATGATTTGCGAGCTCCGTGCCGAGACGCAGGTATGGCCGGGTTTTGACATAATTCTTGAATCTTTCCGTATTCAGCGTCTGAAAATCCACCGTGGTAGGCAATTTCACAAACTCATCCAACGGCAGGGTATTCTCATCAATCTCTATAGCCATAAAGTACTTTTTCCCAATCTGTATTGTTCCAGGTAAGTCATCGTATTGCTGAGGCAAAGCGTACCGTAACCAAACAAAGGGTTCGGGTAGGTGACATTCGCCATCCGGTTCGACCCCAATCTGAGAAAGGCCCTGACCCGCTCGCCGAAAAGAAAAGGATCGTTGTTGTTGACGATCCCCCACTGCATCATCAGAGCAACAGATCCTGTGACGAAAGGCGCCGCCATGCTGGTGCCGGTAAAAGCATCGTAACCGCCGCCCACACTGGTGGTCAGAATCCCCACGGCCGGGGCGGCAAGATCCGGATTGGGCAATGCCATATTGGCGTTTCCTTTTCCGGAAAACTCGGCGATGTTGCCCACTCTGTCGTTGTATCCGGCCACGCGGATCATTTTATAGGCGGTGGAAGGAATCGTCATGGTGTCTTCGGAGGTTGGGTTGGAAAAGTAGGTTTTATCGGTGACCTGTTCCAGAGTCGGCAGCCACATTCTGAAGTTCCCGTCCACCACCCTGCCGGAGATGATCCGCAGTTTCCATGTGCCGGCCTTCACGGTGCCGCTTGTGACCCGAACCAGAAAAAAGATCTCCTGACTGATGGAATAATGGCTGGGCTGGCCGTAAATCACGGTGAGCACCAGGTTATCCACGCGCACGTTTTTCACTTGGTTGCTGATGCTGATGACGCCTGAGGATTCCCCATTCGGAAAAATGACTTCCACGGAAAAGCTGTCCGAGAAGTTTTTCCAAAAGGAGATGTAGAATTCCTCGATTCCCGGGGCGGTAAAAAAATCTACCTCCTGGGTCTGGTTGGCGGCGATCTGCCCCCGAAAATGATGACCCGCCGCCCCCTCGTTTCCGGTCGGGATCACCATGGAGGTCTTCCATTCGTTGGTGATATCCGTAAGATAGGCCTCAAACAGGGTGTCCCCGCGGTGGGAGCCGTTATTCATGCCAAAGCTCATGTTGATGACGACCGGGCTGTTTCGCTCCCTTGCCTTGTCGATCACATATTTTACCCCTCGCATCAGCTCCGTGCTTCTGGCGAAGGCCTGGTAGCCCTTTATGCCGACTTTCACCACGATGAGTGCCGCCTCGGTCGCGACCCCCATATTCTGCCCGTTGCTTCCCCTGCCGTTCCCGGCTGCGATCCCGGCCACGGCGGTTCCGTGACCGGTCGGATCCTTACAGTTGATGACCGCCAGCGGATTGGGCGCGCGCAGCGCCTCATTGATCTGCTCCTGCGTATATTCCGTTCCGGCGGTAAAACCGGCGGGAGGCGTTCCCTCCCCGGTCTGATCCCAGAGATAAAGAATCCTGCTGGTCCCGTCCTCATTCCGAAAGTCCGGGTGAACATAGTCGATGCCGGCATCAATGATCGCCACAACGACGCCGGCTCCGGTCAGGTTGTAGGTCTCCCGATCCTGAACCGCGGGGATGCAGGAAGAAGCCAAATCATATGCGCCTGCAATATATAAGCCTTTCGGCAGTTCCAAATTCTCAATCTGTGGATAAGAATAAAGATTCGGAATTTTATTTTTGTCAATCGTGATGATCGCATACCCCTGGGATAGGATTTCCACCTCCGCCTGCAGGTCCCGTGCGACTTGGGTGATGTCTCCGTGAAATTTGACGATGACTTCCGTCTCGTTCGTTTCCTCGGGAAAAAGCTGCTCAATGCCGGTATCCAGAATCTCCACCGGGGCACGGACTTTCTTCGGAGCCTGCGGCCTGCTGCGCCTGTAAGGATTTTGCATCGGGAATCCCTCTCTCCCTTTCTTAGAAATAGGTCAGGACCTGTTTTTTTTCGATGGGATTGTAGACCCATCGGCTGTTTACAAGTACATAGCCGATCAGCATCTCGCCCTGCGCCCCTTTTGTGTAGTACCAATACCCATTCCCGTCGGTCAGCCAGACGAAAACCACGACATTGATGCAGTTCGCAATGGAGGGCGCTTCCGTTCTTGGCAGACAGTGCGCGCATTTTGGCCGGAAACTGAGCAGCTGTTTTTGTGCCATTGTGGCCGGAAACATTTTTTCCAAAACAGATTCTCCCTCCGATCGGTTTTAAAAAAATGCGTCCGCATTTCTTTCGGCCCGGAGCCGAAACGGCCGTTTTTTCTAAGCACATTTATATGTTTGGATTGGAAAAACTATCCCTTTTTGCTTCCAAATCTCCCCCTAAATTATCCGAAGCTTCCGGCACGGCACGCCCTTCCCGCCGCGTAGGTATCCAAAAAAGAGGCCGTGGTATATGAGAACGTGCCCGGCGTACCGCAACAAAAAAGGCACGCCTTAGCGTGTCTTTTTCATCGATCTGCAAAGAAAAGCCGCGTGCGTTCAGTCCGCATTCCGGCTCTGAAACCAAACGGCGCTCCCCGCCCGTATCCTTTTTTACGGTTTCACAGGTTACTCATCCATCAGCTTATTCGCTTCGCTGAGCGGCATTGGACGATAATAATAGAATCCCTGAATATAATCGCACTTTAATCTTTTGAGCAGTT
>CAZLMO010000141.1:0-4980 GCA_964560915.1 uncultured Oscillospiraceae bacterium | reverse complement strand
GCGGGCCGTGGCGGAAGGGTCGTTCGCCTGCAAAAACCGCAGGGAGACCTCCGGGTCGGCCACAACTCTTTGGCATTTTTCCATTACCTCGGCGGCGGTATGTCCCTCCGCGATGCGGAAGTTGACGACGGCCTCCATGTTCTGGGGCATCACGTTACAGGCCGCGGAGCTGCCCCGGATGATGGTGGGCGCGATGGTGGTGGTCACAAGCGGAAAGAGCTCCGGCACGCCGAGGCAGTATTCCGCAATGGCTTCGGCGTTTCCTTCCGGATCCGCGGCCAGCGTCTTCAGCGGCTCCTCGGTGATAAACGGGGCAAGCGCCGAAAAAGTGCCCTTCACAACCGGAGAAAGTTCCGCCGGAAACGGATTTTCGACGATATGGGCGACGGCACGGCAAAGCCTGCCCAGAGAGGTTCCGCCGAAAGGTCGGCTCGAGTGCCCGCCCGCGCTTTTGGCGGAGAGTTCCAAATCCGCATAGCCCTTTTCCATCAGGTCGATCTGGGAAAAAGAAATTTCCGGCGCGCCGAAGGCCGCTCCCGACTGGATTTTGCCGCCGCCTTCGTCGAGCACGAATTCCAGCCGGACGCCGCGATCTCTTAGGGTGTCGGAGATGGCCTTCGCGCCGGTGTTGTAGGTTTCTTCGTCCTCACCAAACGCAAAATAGACCGTTCTTTCAAAGCACACGCCTCGGGAGAGCAGGTATTCCGCCGCCTCGAGGATGCCGAAGACCTGCTCTTTAATGTCCAGCGTCCCTCGGCCCCAGATGAAGCCCTCGGCGATGGCACCGGAAAAGGCCGGGTAGGTCCAGTCGTTCTCCGTGCCCGCCACCACGGGAACCACGTCCTGATGGCTCATGAAAAGGGCCGGGAGCAGTTCCTGATTGCTGCCGGGAATGGTGATGAGCACGCTGCGGCCGATCAGCTCGAAACGGCCCGCGCGCATGACGGCGGGATAGCTTTCCCGCATCAAATTTTGCAGTTTGTCGAAGCCGGAATAGTCTGCGCCGTCGTTCACGGTGACGTCGTTGACGGTAACGCAGCGCACGGCGGCGGAGAGTCTCTCCGCCGCGCCGCCGGCATCCAGCTCCGGGTAGTCGCTTTCGTTTGTAAAAAATTCCGTTATGTCTTTCATTTATCCTCCAGATAGCGGCTCAGAAATTCCTTGGTGCGGGGCTCCTTCGGATGCCCGAAGACCTCCGCCGGGCTGCCCTGCTCAAGAATGACGCCGTCATCCATAAATACCACCCGGTCGCTGACCTCCTTTGCGAAGGCCATCTCGTGGGTGACGACCACCATGGTCATGCCCTCGCCGGCGAGACGCTTCATCACGTCGAGCACCTCGCCCACAATTTCCGGGTCAAGGGCGCTGGTGGGCTCGTCAAAGAGCATCATATCCGGCTCCATGCACAGCGCCCGGGCGATGGCCACGCGCTGCTTCTGGCCGCCGGAGAGCCTGCGGCTGTCGGCATAGATGAAATCCTGTAAGCCGACATCCTTTAGATGCCGGATTGCAAGCTCCTCCGCCTTTTGCCGGGGCAGATGCTTTACGGACATCGGCGCCATCGTGCAGTTATCAAGCGCGTTCTTATTGGCGAAGAGGTTGAAGCTCTGAAATACCATGCCGATGCGCTCCCGGAGCTTGTTGAGGTTTGTGGAAAGATCCATCAGATCCCGGCCCTCAAACCAGACGTGGCCGGAATCGGCCTCCTCCAGCAGATTGATGCACCGGAGCAGAGTGGATTTGCCGGAGCCGGAGGCCCCGATGATGCACACCACTTCCCCCGGATGGATCTCCAGATCAATTCCTTTCAGGACCTTCAGCGAACCGAAGGATTTTTCGAGTTTTTCAATTTTTAGAATCGGTTCCATCATGTCACCTCAATTCGAACTGGGGATGTCTTTGGCGGGGGTGTCCATCCTTTTGGCAATCACTTTCATGAGCAGGGAAGAGAAACAGGTCAGGATCAGGTAGGTGATCGCCGCGATGCAGTAAACTTCGAGCTGGCGGTAATAGATGCCGACCACCGAAGTTGTGCCGAACATCAGGTCGAAGCAGGCGATGACGGAGAGCACCGACGAATCCTTGATGTTGATGATGAATTCGTTGCCGATGGCGGGGATGCTGTTTTTGACCGCCTGCGGGAAGACAACCTTCCTCATGGCCTGCCAGTTTGTCATGCCGAGGCTGCGCGCCGCCTCCGTCTGGCCGCTGTCGATGGATTCGATGCCGCCGCGGAGGACCTCCGCGAGGTAGGCCGTGGAGTTGAGGGAGACGGTGATGAGGCCGGCCATAAAAGCGCTCCACACATAGTTGATCTCGGTGATCGTCATGGAGGAATTCTTGAGGAGGCCGAAGCCGGCATAATAGATGATCAGCGCCTGCACCATCATCGGGGTGCCGCGAATGACCGTAATATAAATCCTCGAGAAGATGCCGCCCAGCTTCTTAAAAAAACGCACGAGATCGTTATCCTGCCGGACGGGTTTCAGGATGCGGAGGGTGACCATCAACAGAGCCAGCACAAAGGCGATCGCCGTGCCCAGAAGGGCGATGCGCACCGTGGTCCATACGCCGAGGGCGAACATCGATCTGCCCTTCCAGAACATGTAGATCATCGAGGCGAGGAATCCCTGAGGATTGCTTTCGGAGGCGACGGATTCCTCCGCGAGGCTCACAAAGCCGAGCAGGATCCGATCCGTCACGGTGATGAGAAATGCGGCGAGGACCAATAAATAGAGGCAGCGGCCCAGTTTCAGCATGGCCGGCCTTTTCATCGCCGTTTCGCCATAGCTGCGCCAATGGGTGAGCTTCACGATTCCTGCGGCCAGAGCTATGACGGCGAACACCCCGCACACGGCCGCAAGGAGGTACAGCAGCACGCTGTTTGTGCCGAGAAAACTGAGTTTCGAGGGCGCCGAACGCCACATCCATACGTTCAGCGCCGCCATGACCGCACCGGTCAGGTATCCGTACCGGCGATCCTTATTGATGGAATTCACAAGTTTTCTCATAGCTGCCTCCTGTATATACGATGACGCATTTTTCATTTTGCCGGGAATTTATGAAAATGAAATTATTTGGGCTGATTTGCCACGGCGTTTTCCCACAGGGTGTCGCGGGTCTCCTGATCGATGCCGGCGAGGGCCGCGTTCACGGCATCCAGCAGATCGGTATCTTCCTTGCGCAGGCCCACGCAGGCGCCGACGAATCCGAGGTCGAAGCCGTCGCCCTCGGCGAAGGTGATCACTTTAAAGTTGGGGTTGGAGGCGAGATAGGAGGCGGAATTTTCCACGTTGACGATGATGCCGTCGCAGGTGCCCTGATCGAGACGGGAAATCATGTTGGGGACGCTGTCGACCGGGGTCAGGTGATTGACGCCGTCCATCTGGTCGATCACGGTGTCGAGCATGGTATCTTTCTGGCCGAGAATGCTGGCGCCGGAGAAGTCGTGAATGCTCGTGGCGGAAGCATACGAGGAATCGGCATTCACCATGACGCCGTATTCGGTGACGTGGTAGGGCTCGGAAAAGCTGATGGATTCGCGGCGCTCGGCCGTGTCGGCCATGCCGGCGATGATGGCGTCGATCTGGCCTTGGTTGAGGGCTTCGATCAGCCCGCTCCATGCCATCTTTACGATGACAAGCTCGCGATTCGTCTGTTCGGCGATGATCTTGGCGATCTGCACGTCGTAGCCCTCGGCATAGGCGCCGGATACGTTTTCAATCGGATAGTTGGTGTCGGTGGCGGTATCTTCCTGCCAGTTGTTGGGGGCATAGGCGCATTCCATACCGACGCGGAGCTGGGGGAGCGCTTCCGGGGTGCTCTCGGTGTCGCTTGTGATAGCTTCTTCCGAGGTTTGGGTCTCGGGCTGGCTCTGGCTTTCTTCGGCTGCGGGAGTTCCGCAGGCGCTGAGGCTGCAGACAAGTACGGCGGTCAGCAGCAAGGCAATCCATTTTTTCATGTTGGTACCCTCTCTTTTTTTGAATTTTTTGTTTAAAAAAAGCCATGAATGCGAGATTCGCATTCATGGCTTCATTACTAAAGTAATATGGCTCCCGGTTTTTACCCGAAAGCTTTCCGCCAATGATAGCGCTCCACATTTCTGTGACAGTCTGTCGGATTTTCTCCGGCAGCCCAGCAAGAAACGACTCTTCAGGCCCGTTTCCGCTTCGGCGGCAGCCCCTTTCATCTCGTCCGGAACCTGAATTCCATCGTGGACGGAGTACTCCTGACTTGCCGCGCCTCTACCATTGCTCCGGTGTGTTATGCCGGATCAATTCAATTTGTGCCGATTATACCCTGCTTTTCCCCGCTTGTCAACCGCCCGTGCGTAATTTTCACAATCCTCCAAAAAAGTGGCTGCCTTTCCGGGCGCTTTTTGTATGGTTGCCAAAAAAGACAGCTTGAGCACGGGGAAATGCAGGAGGGCCCCAAAAAAGCGGCGCTCCGCCCGAGCATAGACCGAAAAAATCGGCGCGCCTCTCAAATGTGTACCAAAAAAGCCATGAAAATCGGCGGGAGACGAACGAATCCCCATAAAAAATCCGGGACGGCAAAAAAGACGGCATGGCCAAAAAAATGGTCATGCCGTCCGGCTATCCGGAATATGTTGGAATAGGCCGCGCCATTTGGGAAAACATTTTTATGGAATCCTTCGATTCCACCTACCGGGAAGTGAAAACGCGGGCCTTGCGGGCAAATTATTTGAGCTTCTTTTTATTGAGATTCGCAAGATAGCGGTAGACCGTTGCCTCGGAGCAGCCGATCGCCTGGGCAACGTTGCTTACGGCACCCTTCACTATGAAAATGCCGCTGCGGTTCAGACGGTCTACGATGTCGATTTTTTCCTGCGGCGTCATGCGGTCCACCGGCACGGAGGCGTTCGCGGTGGCCTGACGGATGGCATCGGCCACCATATCCTCCGCGCTGTTCGGGAAATGCTCCGCATTCGTACCCTCTTCGTCGGGTGCGGGGGGAGTC
>CAZLMO010000140.1:3635-5040 GCA_964560915.1 uncultured Oscillospiraceae bacterium | reverse complement strand
CTCTGCTCCGGCCGGCCCGTCGAGGTGGTCGTGGTGCGCCGCTCGGTCGGGGCGCTCGATATCGCAGTCGGGCGCGTGGTCGACGCCTCCGGCGATGCGTGGGGCTGGGCGGTGGCTGCGGTGGTCGGAGCAGGGGTGCTGATGGTGGCCATCGGTCTGATCGCGGCGACTTTCGCCCGCCGGCGCCTGACCAATGCCGTGGCCCAGGTCAGCCTCGCGCTGGATCGCGCCGCCGTGGGCGACTTCTCCCTGCGGGCGCCCGAGACGGCCCTGGCGCCGGAGCTGACCGAACTGACCGGCCACGTGAACCTGACGCTGGATCGACTTGAGGAGTTGTTGAGCTGGCTGCGGGATTCCGCCGACCAGCTCGCCCACGATTTCCGCACGCCCCTGGCCCGGGCGTCGGCGCGGATGGATCGGCTGGCCGAAACCGCTTCCTCTCCGGAGGCCCGCGCCCTGATCGCCGAGGCCCGCGCCGACCTCGCCGGAATCAATCGCGCCATGACCGACGCCATGGCCCTGCGTGACGGCGAGGCCTGGTCGTTCGAGTCGGTCAGCCTGGACACGCTGGTCCGGCAGGCTGCCGAACTCTACCAGCCGCTGGCGGAGGGAATCGCCTCGCTGGATCTCCGCGTCCTGATCCCGATGGGGATCGGTATTGTCGGCGTGATTGCGCTGACCGCGAAACTGATCAATCGCCTCTTTGAGACCCGCTATTCCGTCTCCTACCACGCGATCATGGGGATTGTGCTGGCGTCGACCCTCTATATTATCCCGCGGGAATACGGCAGTTTCGGCGAAATCCTGCTGGCCGTCCTCTGCTTCGGGATCGGAGCCGCCGCCTCCCTGCTGACGGACAAATATTTCGGCACAAACGAGCCGGCGGAGACAAATCCCGAAAAATAAAAGCATGATAAAGAACTTTCTTCCCTGAAAACCCTTATAAAGGTTGCCGCATTTTCAAAAATGGGATAAAAAATGGCCGCGTTCGAACGCGGCCATTTTTCTGTCATTTTTAAAATCAGCTTTCCCCTCGGGATCAAGCCCTCCCGTTGCAGCCAAGCACGTCGACCAATTTGTGGCGAACAAGCTCCTTGATATTTTCGCGGGCAGGCTTCAGATATGCGCGAGGATCGAAAGCCTCGGGATGCTCATCCAGATATTCCCGAATGCTCCCCGTCATGACCAGCCGGATATCGGAATCAATGTTGATCTTGCAGACGGCCATTTTGGCGGCCTGACGGAGCAGCTCCTCCGGCACACCGATGGCATCCGGCATCTTGCCGCCGTGCTCATTGACGACTTTCACCCACTCCTGCGGAACGGAGGAAGAGCCATGAAGGACGATCGGGAATCCGGGCAGGCGTCTGGAAACTTCCTCAAGGATATCGAAACGGAGCACCGG
>CAZLMO010000140.1:0-3625 GCA_964560915.1 uncultured Oscillospiraceae bacterium | reverse complement strand
TTTGTAGGCACCATGGCTGGTGCCGATGGCGATTGCCAAAGAATCGACCCCGGTCCGCGTAACAAATTCCTCGACCTGGGATGGGCGGGTGTAGGACGCATATTCATCATCCACCTGCACGTCGTCCTCGACGCCCGCAAGGGTGCCAAGCTCGCCTTCGACGCAAATGTCATGTTGGTGCGCGTACTCGACGACCTGTTTCGTCAGGGCGATGTTGTCCTCAAACGCATATTTGGAGCCATCGATCATCACCGAGGTAAATCCGCTTTCGATGCAGGATTTGCAAAGCTCAAACGTATCGCCGTGATCGAGATGAAGGGCGATCGGCAGGCCGGTATCCTCCACGGCCGCCTCGACCAGCTTTCTTAAATAGACCGGTTTCGCGTACTTTCTGGCTCCACTGGAAACCTGAAGGATCAGGGGGGCTTTCTCCTCGGCGGCGGCCTCCGTAATCCCCTGGATTATCTCCATGTTATTGACGTTGAACGCGCCTATGGCATACCCGCCGTCATAGGCCTTTGCGAACATTTCCTTTGTTCCAACCAGCGGCATTTCGATCATCCTCTCAAAAAAATTTTCCAGTTCCATATTAGGCCGGAATCCTTACAAAAGCAAGTAAAAACCTGCCAAATGATCGGTGTTCACAAAAATTATTGCAACACCCGGAATTTTTGCGGAAAATTCCTCGCGTAGTAAAAAAGATACTGCTGCGCAATACCTGCCTCATTTACCGCACAGCCGGGCAATTCCCCGCCGAGCGCAGCCAGCACGCGCTTCATCCAGACATCTTCCGGGCAGCATTCCGTTTTTCCGAGTCCGTAGAGCAGGATGCAGTCCGCAACCTTCGGGCCGACCCCGAAAACCTGAAGCAGACGATCCCGCGCCTCACAGACGGAAACGCTCTGAAGCTCCTCCAGATTAAGCTCATTCCGCGCGACCTCCCTTGCCGCGGAGGAAAGGTACGCCGCCCGGTAGCCGCATCCCATTTTGCGAAAGGCCTCCGGTTCCAGCCCTGCGAGAATTTCCGCCTTTGGGAACGCACGGCCTCCCTCCGGGAGCTCCTCTCCGTATGCCGCGCACAGCCTCTCCATGATGCCGCGGATCCGCGGGATGTTGTTGTTTTGACTGACCAGAAACGTGATCAGCACCTCCCATGGCTCCTGCCGGAGCACGCGGATCCCGGGCGCGAAAGCACAGGCCTCCTTCAGCAGCGGGCAAACGGAAAAGGCATTCCTCAGCCTGGCATAATCCCGTGAAAGATCAAAATAATCGAGCCAGATTTGCCGAATCTCCGCCTCATCCGCCCCGAGGATGAAGATGCCGTCCGGTTCCTCATAGACCGTGCGGCAGACGCCGCGGACGACGCCTTTCCAGCCGCCGTCCGGCTGCTTTATCCAGCGGAAGCACTGGCCGCAGTCCAGGGTCTCAGGAAGCGATATTCCGCCGAATTCCCGGACGGAAGCCCCTCCCCCATGCGCAGTGATTTCCAAGCGATCACCTCCGATATCCGAATTATACCGGATTTTGTCTGTTTTCGCAATCCGGAAAACACAGTTTTCGCGGGAAAGACAAACATCCTCTTTGCGTGCACTTTTCTTTCTAAAGAACCATTTTTTTCACCTTTTTCGTGTAAATTTGATAAATTTTTCACAAAAAAAATGAGCGCGTAAAGGGGCAACAACTTTATGTAGGATGTAAGAAAATGGATGTTATGTTGGGGGCCCCTCCTTGAATTTCATGCTTCAGCCGTTTTTTGGGTCACTTTTCAACTTTTTCAACCGGATTTTCCACCGGATCGGTTTTTCGTGTTATACGTTCCGTATTACCGATTTGGAGGGTGGAAAAAGCTTTTTTTTTGTGAATATTCGGCAGGCGGAAAAGCAAGATAATACCGTAAAATCCAAGGCGGGAGGCAAAATCATGGTACGTGGTGTGAATCGCAAAATCATTGAAATCAACAACGTGGAAGGCGGATATTTTGAAAAAGTGTTATTTTTTGTCAAAGACGACAAAGGCTCCTCGCCGGATGATCTGCTGGAAGGTCAGGCCAGCAGATATGTTGCGGAGGGGTGCGCCCTCAAATACCGGATGCGGCTCGGTCTAACGGAGATTTTGTCTCTATGCGTCAAGATCCTGACGGTGGCGGGAGTTGGATTTTCCGCAGCCATCCTATTCCACTAAAAATTATTTTAAATTGCTCTTGCATTTCCACTCTCCTTCCGCTATAATAATAAAGCACCACAGAGGTGCGGAAAATATCGCGGGGTGGAGCAGTCTGGTAGCTCGTTGGGCTCATAACCCAAAGGTCGTTGGTTCAAATCCTTCCCCCGCAACCAGTAGAAAACCCAGTCATTTCAAGGCTTTTCGGCTTTGGTGGCTGGGTTTTCTTTTTGTTTGTTTTGAGTGAAAACCCAACAAAAAACCAACAGGAGCTATAAAAACGCTCTGCCGGAAGCAATTCAAACCAAAATATATGTGTACACCTTATGCGAAAAAATCAGTTACTTAGATACCGCTATCACGCCACAATAAGCCACAATAAGACACAATAGGCAGGAGCAACGCACAGCACATTATAACAGGCTCAAGCGGTACCTGTTCCAGAATATTAACGGTTACTTTTCAGTAACCCGGCGGCAAAAAACAGTTACCTTTTTAAAGCTTTTTTGTCGTGTCAAGGCGCGTCAAAGTTTTAATAGCACATCATTTTTGCAGAAGAAATGCGACAAAAATGGTGCAGCACCCGTGTGAGACATTCACAAGGTCTTGTGAGCACAAGTTATTTGTTGTATAATGTATAAAAATGTTATGGGCAGGAGGCGTATTATGGCTGTATCATATAACAAACTCTGGAAGCTGCTTGTGGACAAAAAAATGAGCAAGCACGATCTGGTATTGGCAACTGGCATGTCCCCTAATACCATGACAAAGATGCGCCGGGATGAACCCGTCATGCTCAATGTACTGGATAGAATGGAGGCTATACATGAATTGTGATTTTTGGATTGATCTGTGTACTGCAATATCAACATTTTTGGCGGTTGTAGTAGCCCTTTTCGGGGAAGATATCCGCGCACTTTGGTATAAGACAGAGTTGTGTATTTCGTTATCAAATAATATTGATCGGAATAAGGCAGGCGGTATTGAGGAGACTTGGTACTATCATTTAGAAGTATCTAACCTCAAAAAAGCCAATGCAAATAATGCAGTCGTGATGCTCACACGAATTGAAGAGTCATGGCAAGGGGGCGTGCGTCCGATTTGGAATGGCGAGATTCCGTTATCATGGATGTACGGCAGGGAATTTGGCATTATTTTTCAAACCATCGGTCCGAAGCGGTACTGCGATATCATTGCCGTCGGAGAAAAAACTGGAGCACATCTGGAATCGTTGATTCGACCTTATAATATGCCGGGCCCATGGAACAGCGCGATAAACATCATTGTAACAGTACAGGTAAAATCCGACCAGTATACCTCAGCCGAGAAAAAGCTCTCCATCATCTGGGATGGCAAATGGGAGTATGGAGAAAAGGAAATGGCTCAGCATCTTTCAATAAAAGAATTGCCATAGTATTCTTTATAGCAAAGATAGAAATGTTTTACACTGTCACATAACTTTAAA
>CAZLMO010000139.1:0-5046 GCA_964560915.1 uncultured Oscillospiraceae bacterium | reverse complement strand
TGCCGAATCTTTCCCCGGATCACATTTTTATCGGGAACGGCGTCAGCGAGCTTGCGGGCATGCTCTGCACGGCGCTCCTAAACGCCGGCGACGAGGTGCTGCTTCCGTCCCCGAATTATTCGCTCTGGAGCAACAGCGTGATCCTTGCGGATGCAAAGCCGGTCTTTTACCGCTGCGACGAAAGCGCCGGCTGGTATCCGGATCCGGACGACATGCGCGCGAAGATCACGAAGCGGACGAGGGCGATCCTCGTCATCAACCCGAATAACCCCACCGGCGCAGTCTATCCGAGGGAAGCGCTGGAACAGATCGTCGCCCTCGCCCGGGAATACGGCCTCATCCTGATTTCCGACGAGATTTACGACCGCCTCGTCATGGATGGAAAGGAGCACGTCTCCACCGCCTCCCTTGCGCCGGATCTCTTCTGCGTCACGCTGGGCGGGCTCAGTAAGTCTCACTCCGTCTGCGGGTTCCGCTGCGGATGGATGTGCTTTAGCGGCACGGTGGAAAAAGGGGAGAATGTCCTCGACGGCGTGGTGCAGCTCGCGGCAATGCGCCTATGCTCCAACGCGCTGACGCAGGTTGTGATTCCGGCCGCGCTCACCGATGAGGAGACCCCGCGCGCGATGGTCGTTCCCGGCGGGCGGCTCTACGAGCAGCGGGAGGCCGCGGCCTCCGTGCTTGAGAGGATCGACGGCGTCGGCTTCGTCAAGAATAGCGGCGCGTTTTATATGTTCCCGAGACTCTCCCGGGAGAAATTTCATATCACCGACGACCGAAAATTTGCCCGGGATCTGCTTCTCGCAAAGCACATTCTGATCGTGCCGGGCAGCGGCTTCGACTACCCGGAGCCGGATCACTTCCGCCTCGTCCTGCTGCCGGAGGCCCCGGTTTTAAAAAAGGCGATGGAGGATCTCGGCGATTTTCTCGGCGCCTACCATCAGTGACCTACATAAAGGCCCCGCCCGCCGGGGCTTTTTTCTTTTGCCCGGAGAGCAGGGAGGATTATTTTATGGCTTTCTCCGGCACTTTTTGCCCGACGGGCCGAAACGGGAGGCCGCGGGGCGGCCGGGGCGGCCCGGCTGCTTCTTACAAGGGTGTGCGGTTGCAAATACGGAAAAAACAGGTATAATTTTCTTATCAGCCTGTTTTGCGGAAGGAGGCCTTTGCGGATGAAGCTTTTTCACCTTGCCGATCTGCATATCGGCAAGCGGCTCAGCGAATTTTCCCTGCTCGAGGATCAGCAGGCAATTTTGGCCGAGATCCTTGCTTATGCGGATGCGGAGCGGCCGGATGCCGTGCTGATCGCCGGAGACATCTACGACAAGCCGATTCCCCCGGCGGAGGCGGTCTCCGTCTTCGACGCTTTCGTTACCGGCCTCGCGGATCGGAAGATCAATGTGTTTGCCATCAGCGGCAACCACGACTGCGCGGAACGGATGGCCTTTGGCTCGCATCTGATGAGCGGCCGCGGCGTCTGGTTTTCGCCGGTCTACGACGGAAACATCAAACCGGTCGTCCTCTCCGATCCATTCGGCCCGGTATCGATCTGGATGATCCCGTTCCTCAAACCGGCGTTCGTGCGGGCGAAGCTCCCGCAGGCGGATTGTTCCTCTTACGACAGCGCCTACCGGGCCGTGATGGAGACCCTGCCGCTGGATCGGAGCGTGCGCAACGTCGCCGTCGGGCACCAGTTCCTGACCGGCTCCGTTCGGTGCGAATCCGAGGAGGTCTCGGTCGGGGGCCTCGATCAGATCGGCGCTTCGGTCTTTGAGGGGTTCGATTATGTGGCCCTCGGCCACCTGCACACCGCCCAGACCGCCGGCGCAGAGTACATCCGCTACTGCGGAACGCCGCTCAAATATTCTTTCTCCGAGGCGAAAGATGATAAGACGCTCTGCGTCGTGGAGCTCTGCGAAAAGGGGAATGTCTCTGTACGGAAGCTCCCCCTGCGGCCTCTGCGGAATCTGCGGGAGATCTGCGGCACCTATGAGGAACTGACCAACCGCCGGAATTACGAGGGCACGCCGACGGAGGATTATCTGCATATTACGCTTACGGATAAAGAGGAGATTCCCGAGGCCATGGCAAGGCTTCAGACCGTCTACCCCAACGCCATGAAACTTGACTATAAGAATCTGCGCACCGGTATGTTCCAGGAAGTCGGCCAGGCGCAGGATCCGGAAAAAAAGACGCCGCTGGAGCTGTTTGGGGAACTTTTTGAGAAGCAGAACAACCGGGGGCTGACGGAAGCGGAAAAAGACTTCCTCACCCCCATTATCGAGAAAGTCTGGAGGCCGGAGGAATGAGACCGTTAAAACTGACGATGTCCGCATTCGGCCCCTATGCCGGGGAGACGGCCGTCGACCTCTCAAAGCTCGGCGACAGCGGCCTTTATCTGATCACCGGGGATACCGGCGCGGGGAAGACCACGATTTTTGACGCGATCACGTTCGCCCTCTATGGGGAGGCGAGCGGCGGCGACCGAAAGCCCGAGATGCTCCGCAGCAAGTATGCGGAGGCCGGGACGCCCACCTTCGTTGAAATGGAATTTTTCTCCGGCGGCAAAACGTATACCATTCGCCGCAGCCCGGAGTATGCGCGCCTCAAAACGAGGGGGGAGGGCACGACCACCGAGAAGGCCGACGCCGTGCTGACGTACCCGGATGGGCATGTGGTGACCAGATATAAGGATGTGACGAAGGCGGTTTCGGAGCTGATCGGCGTTGACCGCGGGCAGTTCCTCCAGATCGCCATGATTGCGCAGGACGATTTCCGCAAGCTTATCAACGCCGATACGGAGAGCCGCGGCCGCATCTTCCGGGATATCTTCCAGACGGGCTTTTACCGGAACCTGCAGTTTGCCTTAAAAGATGAGGCGGCGGCGCAGCGGGTGCTCTACGATCGGCTCCGGCAGTCCGCCGCCCAGTATATTGCGGGTACGCTCTGCCCGGAAGAGGATCCCCTCTGCCCGCAGGTGGCCGCAATGAAGGAGGCAAAGGCGCTCGTCTCGCCGGAGCAGGCGGCGGAGCTGCTGGAACAGCTCACGGAAAAAAACGCCGCGGAGGTGAAATCCCTCTCCGCAGAGCTCACGGCGGCGGAATTGGCGCTTTCGGAGGCGGAAAAACAGAAGGCCGAAAGGGAAAGGGAATCCGAAACACGCAGGCAGGTCGCCGCCGCGGAGCAGTTCGTTTTGGAAAACGGGCCGCGTCTTGAGACCCTTGAAACCCAATACACGGAACTGATGTCGCGGGAGCCGGAGCGGGAAGCGCTTGCCCGGCAGATCGCGGCAGCCGAGACGGCGCTTCCGCAGTACGCCGAGCTGACGAAGCTCCGGCAGGAATCGGATGCACTTGACGCCGCGGCCGCGCGGCTGCAAGCTGAAATCGCCGACGCACAGGAGAAACTGAGAATCTTTACGGAAAAAACGAAAGCGGAAAAAGCCGAACTGAAAGCTCTCGGTGAGCCGGAGGCGGAAAAAGTCGCCTGCGAGGCAAAAATCCGGCAGTCCGCGGTCGAACGGGAGCAGCTGGAGGGCCTTCTTGAGCGGATTCGGAATCACGCCGCAGCCGAGCGGGAACTTTTGGAAAAACGTTCCGTCTATCTTCAGGCCATGAACGATTATAAGGTCGCCTCCGATACCTGCCAAACCATGGAGCGCACCTATCTGGACGGACAGGCCGGGATCCTCGCCTCCGAGCTGAGGGAGGGGCAGCCCTGCCCGGTCTGCGGCTCTGCGAGCCATCCCGCGCCGGCAAAACAGACGGATATGGTTCCGAAGGAATCCGAGCTGGAAGAAGCCAAACGTCTGCGGGATACGGCGGAACATCTTGCCCACACCGAAAGCGCCAAGACCGGAGCCGCCGCCGCGCGGGAGGAAGAACTTCGGAAGGAGGCGCTCACCTTTGCCAAAAGCGCGGGCGTCGATGCCCCGTTTGAAAAGCTGGAGGAAGAGACCACCGCCGTGCTCAAGACGAAACGGGAACAGGAGATCGTGCTCGAGACAAGGCTTACGGAGACGGAAGCGGCATGCTCACGGAAAAAATTCCTGGCCGCCGATATCCCGGGGAGGGAGGAAAAGCAGAAAACCTGCGCCGACGGCATCGCCGGGCGGGAAAAGACCGCCGCCGCGGATGCTTCTTTTCTCAACACAAAAAAAGAGCAGATCCGAAAGCTCGCCCAAAGCCTCGCTTTTTCTTCAGAGGAGGAAGCACAGAGGCAGCTTACCATGCTGAAGGCGCGAAAAACCGCCGCCGTAAAGGAACTGGAGGACGCCCGCCTTGCGAAAGAGGCGCTCTCCCGGGAGCTCGCGGAGAAAAAAGCCGCCTCGGAGGCGCTCCGGAGGCAGCTTTCAGGAAAAGAACCGGACGACCCTTCCGTCATCGGGCAAAGAATTGCCGCTCTGCGGGGAGAAAAGGACGCCCTTTCCTGCACGAGGGATGAAGCCGTCGCCCGTTTTCATACGAACCGCGCCACCGGAGAATCCCTGCGCGCGCTCTGCCCGCAGTTTCATGAGGCGGAGAGCCGCTCGGCCATACTGAACGCACTCTCCGGCACCGCCAACGGGACGATGAACGGCAAGGAGAAAATTACGCTGGAGACCTATGTGCAGACGGCATATTTCGACAAGGTCATTACCCGCGCCAATATCCGGCTGATGAAGATGACGGGCGGGCAGTATGAACTCGCGCGCCAGGCGGAGGCCGGCAATCTGGTCAGCCAGAGCGGCCTTGGGCTGGAAGTCGTCGATCATTATAACGGCACCCGCCGCAGTGCTGCCTCCCTCTCCGGCGGGGAATCCTTCAAGGCGTCGCTTTCGCTCGCGCTGGGCCTTTCCGACGAGGTGCGCTCCGTTTCCGGCGGGGTCCGGCTGGACAGCATGTTTGTCGATGAGGGCTTCGGTTCTCTGGACGGCGAGTCGCTCGAGCAGGCGATTGCCACCCTCTGCGGCATCACGGAGAGCGGCCGGATCGTCGGCATCATCTCCCATGTGGAGGAACTGAAGGATAAGATAGACCGGCAGATTGTCGTCCGCAAGAAACGCAC
>CAZLMO010000138.1:0-5066 GCA_964560915.1 uncultured Oscillospiraceae bacterium | reverse complement strand
CTGCCCAGATCGTCCGAGGTGGTCGTGACGAAACCTCTGGGTTTATTGAGCGCGACGTACCAGAGCTTGTCGTCCTGCGCCAGCGGGACGGTCTGCCCTTCCACCGCGATCAGGTCTTTTCGAACGTCCACCTTCATCCCGGTTTCGGCGGGCTGGCCGTTGACCGTCACCTTGCCGGCGGCGATCAGTTCCTCCGCTTTCCGCCGAGAAGTATATCCCGCATCGGAAAGCGCTTTCTGTATTCTTGTATCCTTCATGTGTTATCTCCAAACCTTACTTTCTTTCATTCCGGGTCCGCTCTGCGAAACCGGGCGTGACCGCCGCCGCGATCCCTGTGCTTTTCTCCGGGAAGCGGTATATCTTCCGCACTAAAGAAATGATTCTACTTTATTTTTTGTCCGAAACATAAATTGTATTCTCTCCCGGACCCGGATCGGAAAACAGGCATGCCGACCTCCGCGCTTTCCCTAAAAAGTACGCGGAAGGCTGCACCCCGCAGGCACATCCGTATCAAAGAAGCTTTTATGTGCTATTTTTGACCTGAAACATGGATTTTATATGCTCCCGAATCCACTCCGGAAAACTTGGCTTTCCGATCAGAGCAGGGGCGCTCCCCACGGCATGAACCTCCGTGCGGGCAAGTTCCTGCCCATCCAGAAAAAAGACGACCTCCCCGACCTTTTCGCCGGCCTCCACCGGCGCAAAGAGAAACGGTTCGAGATCAACGGCCGCCTCGACCCTCTCAAATTCGCCCTCCATCAGGGCGGCGGTAACCGGTTCGGCGGAACACCTCACGGAAAAAACGCCGGAGCCCGCGACGGGGATCCGGATATCGCCCATGAGGCCGGAGAGCTCCTCCGCCCGCAGGAGGCCGAAATACTTCTCATAAACCGCCTTGTGATAATTCCAGTCATCCGAACAGTGGAGCGTCACGCAGATCAGAGAGACCCCATCCCGCTCCGCGGAGGAGACGAGGCATCGCCCCGACTTCTTCGTGAAACCCGTTTTAACGCCGTCTGTGCCCTCCACAAGCCGCAGCAGACGGTTGTGGTTCGCCAGCCACCGGTCGTAGGGCGGATTTCCGTAACACACCTGCATGGAGGTCTGTGAGCAGATCGCCGCAAAATCCGGATTTTTAAGCGCCTCCCGGGCGAGCAGCGCCATATCGTAGGCGGTGGAATAGTGTTCCTCGTCGTCGAGGCCGGAGGGTGTGACGAAATGGGTGTTCGTCATCCCGATCTCGGCAGCGCGAAGATTCATGCGCGCCGCAAAGGCCTCTATGGAGCCCGCGATCCGCACCGCGGCGGCATTCGCGGCATCGTTTCCGGAGGCAAGAAGCATCCCCGCCGCCAGAATGCGCAGCGTCGCCCGGTCCCCCGCCTGAAGCCCCATCGAGGAGCCCTCCACTTGGATTGCACGGCTGTTGACCATGAAATACCGGTCGAGATCCTCCTCTTCCAGCGTCAACAGGGCCGTCATGATTTTCGTTGTGCTGGCCATGGGCAGAATCTCATCCTTATCCTGCTCAAAAAACACCCGGCCGGAGCCTTCGTCGATGAGCACGGCTGCGCCGCAGTCGGCAAAGGACACCATACAGAGGTTGAGCACGATACACAAAAACAGGAATCCCGCAGCCAGCTTTTTCAAACACACATCACCCGGAAAAAGCTATGCTCCCGGGCGGCGTTTCATTCCGTGGATTTTACGGGTTCCGCGGACACTTCCGAAGCCGGCTTCTCGTCGGTTTTGCCTTCCGGCTTTTCTTTCTTTCTCACAAGGGAGGAGACCGTGTCGATCACATCCGGCACCATGTTGGCGATGCGTTCCGGCATACTGTTTTTATCCGCGATCTGGATCAGGCGGACGCTCTTATCCCGGATGACAAGGAACGCGACCGGGTTGATGCTGACGCCGCCGCCGCTGCCGCCGCCGAACATATCCTTGGGGCTGCTGGTCGGGAAGTCGGAGCCGCCGGATGCGAATCCGAAGCTGACCTTGGAAACCGGAAGGATGGTTGTGCCGTCCGGCGTGCAGATCGGGCTGCCGATGACGGAATTGGAATCGACAAGTCCTTTTAAATTATCAAGGGATACATTGAGAAGGCCTTCCACGTTCTTTTCGCTCATGTCTGTCTCTCCTTTATTGAAGTTTGTTTTTCTCTTCCGGCGGGTTTCTGCCCCTTTGTCCTTTTTATTTTATGGAGCCGTTCCCGTTCTTTTTTTCTGTCTGAAAGCCATTTTCGGAGCAGGCCCAATCCGATGCCCCCGCCGCCCAAAAGCGCCATCAGCGGCGTCAGTCGGGCCTCCGCTTCCGCATGAAAAGTTTCTTCCTCCGCGAGAAAATCCGGCCGTACGCAAAATTCCGTCCTCTGGATCCGGATAAAGTTCCGCGCCACCGCGAGCGCCGTGCCAAGATAAGCGCAGACCCTGCCGTAGTGAACCGCGCATTCCGCGGCATCCTCTCCGGCAACCGTCCAGTCGATCCGCAGCCGGCGGATGCGCAGACTGCGAAAAATCAGCCGCAGGCCGCCCCTGCACCGCGCCACATAATCGATAAAGCCGTCGATGACCTCCTCCGCAAGGAGCTTTCGCTTTTTCTTCTGCGGCTTCGGCTCCGGTTTCGAAGGCTTCTCTTCCTCCGGCTTTTTCTGTTTTTCCGGCGGCGGATAGAGCGTCACCTTCCAAAACAGCCATTTCCCGGAGATGTGAAGACCGTCTTCCTCATACTTTGCCAGAAGCCGGGCCGGGATCAGAAGCAGTATGAAAATCAGCGCCAGCAAGCCGCCCACAATATACCAGCCCATCCCGTCACCTCCGGCAGGCTTTCGTTATCCTCATTTTCTTTCATATACAAAGACCGTTTTTTTGGCCTCGGTCTTACCGATAACCGGGGACTTCTTCCTGCATGGGCCGGCCCATGCGGGCCGTAATCTGTGACCCGTCTATATTTCCTAAAATATCAGAGCATCCTCCGTCACTTCCGGCAGGCTTTCGTTTTCCTCATGCTCTTCTGCAAACAGGGATTGCTGATCCTCCAGCACGTCGTCGGCCGGTTTTTCCCCGGCCTCGGTCTCCCCGGTAACCGGGGGCAAATTCTCCAGCGAATCCAGCCCGAAGCAGCGCAAAAACACGGATGTCGTCCTATAGGCGATCGGCCGGCCCGGAAGATCCAGCCTGTCCCCTTCCTCGATCAGCCCTTTGTCGCAGAGCGTCGCGACGACCCCGGAGCAATCCACGCCGCGCACCTGCTCGACGAACGCCCTTGTCACCGGCTGGTTGTAGGCGATGACCGCCAGCACCTCCAGCGCGGCCTGGGAAAGCGGCGTGCTGCGTTTAAGTTCCAGTGCGCTGCGGATATCCGGCGCGTATTCTTTGCGGGAGCAGAGCTGCCAGCAGTCGTTCAGGCGCAGCAGCTCGACCGCGTTGCCGTCCTTCTCATATTTTGCGGCGAGGCTCTCCAAAACGGAGATCACCGCGTCCTCCTCGATCTCGAGGGCCGCCGCAAGGCGCTTTTGCGGAAGAGGTTCCCCGCTTGCAAAAAGGATGGCCTCCGCGCGATTTTCATACTGTTCCAGCTGCAAGTTCCTCTTCCCCTTTTTTAATTTCTTTGTTTCTGCCGCCCATCGCCACGGTGGTGCAATCGTCGCTGATGATCACCCGGCCGTTTTTGGAGAGTTCCAGCACCGCCAAAAACATGGCGATGCGCTCGGACCGGCCGCCGGTAAGGAATAGTTCGCTGAGCTTCATGATGCTGTTCCGGTAAAGGCGGTGGAGCAGGATGATGGCGCGGGAGGCAATGGAGACGATGCGTTTTTTCATGAGCGGATTAAAGAGCTCCTGCGGCGGGGGAAGCTTGCGCAGCTTTCTGCCCAGCGCGGAAAGGTAGGCCCGGACGAGATCCTCTTTCGGATGGACGCGCGTATAGGTCATGTCGATCTCAATCGGCTCCGGATCCCGGCAGAAAATTTCGCCACCGCAGTACATGCCTTTAAAAACCAGCGCCGCATTCTTGCAGGCCGCGTATTCGATCAGCTCGCCCTGCAGCTCCTGTTTGAGCTTTTCGCCTTCATCCTCGTATTTCGGCAGCAGCATGGCGGTCTTGATGTAGACGAGCCGCGCCGCCGTTTGGAGAAATTCGGAGGCGTCCTCCAGGTCGCGGAGCCCCTCGATGCCGCCGATGCTCTCCATGAACTGATGCAGCAGCTCCGAGATGTTGATGTCGTAAATATTAAGTTTATGTTTGGAGATCAGAAAAAGCAGGAGGTCCAGCGGCCCTTCGAACGCCTCCAGCTTATATTGGAGCTTTTCCGGCAAAGGGGATCCCTCCCGTTTCAAAAAGTCAAAATACAGGAGCTCAGGCGGCTGCGGCGATCGCGGTCAGCAGCCAGTTGACCGGCGTGGTCAGAAAGTCGAGCCCGCTGAAGACGGCATCCTGCAGATAAGTCAGGGGCTCATTGAGGACTCCGGTCCAGAGCAGCGCCAGCAGGGCGAGAAAAATGATATTCTCATACTGCATGATCTTAAAATACATATCCCGCGGCAGGAAATAGGTCGCCACACGGGAACCGTCGAGCGGCGGGATCGGCAACAGATTAAAGACCGCGAGCCCCACGTTGATGAGGATCATGTAGTACAGGATCATCTGCAGCGTATCCACAAAAGAAAGGGAACCCTGAAAAATCGTCGGGATATATAAGAGTTTGTAAATCACCATAAGGAGAAACGCCATGGCGACATTTGAGAGCGGCCCGGCCAGCGCGGAGAGCATCATGCCCCTCTTTGGATTTCTGAAATAGAAAGGATTGATCGGAACCGGTTTTGCCCAACCGAAGCCGAAGAGCAGGAGTGCCGTGGTTCCGATTGGATCGAAATGGGCAAACGGATTCAGCGTGAGCCTGCCCTGCTGCTCGGCGGTATGGTCGCCCATTTTGAGCGCCACATAGCCGTGGGCACACTCGTGCACCGGCAGCGCGGTGAAAACCACAATGGCGCGGATCAGCAGCAACCAGAGCGCGTTATGAAGTCCGGAAGAAAAAAGCGACATATGAACTCTCCTTGTGCGCAGAA
>CAZLMO010000137.1:0-5073 GCA_964560915.1 uncultured Oscillospiraceae bacterium | reverse complement strand
GGGCGGGCTGGCGCTGTCCGCCCACTTCGCGCCGTTGGCCGGCGAAAGCATCGAGCAAGTTGTCTTCAACTTGAACGGCGACGTCTGGATGATGAACACCGATGGGACGAACCTGCGCCAAGTCACGCACGTCGGCGGGATTGTCGGTTCCACCCGACTTTCCGACAACGGAGTCTTGGTCTATTGTGCGGCGGCACAACTATGGGTGGCCGACGCGGATGGCACGGATGCCCGGACGATCCCCAACATCACCAATCCCGCCTACGATTTCGCACTCTCGCCGGACGGCAGCCAAGTGGCGTTCGGGGAAGGTCCTTCGACGCACTTCAGCACGTATACAATCCGTGTCGACGGAACCGGACGCCGTACCGTGCGGAGCACGGGCAACTACCACCAGATGCCTCACGGCTGGGGCATGGATGGCTTCATCTACTTTGTCGAGTGCATCTACGGAAACCCCTACACGCAGCACGTGCTGCGCATTCCGCAAGAGGGTGGTACGCCAACCTCGCTCGTCGGGTATTTCTCGCAGACGCCGGCGGTCAGCGCGCAAGGCGGCAAGGTGCTTTTCCTCTACAACCAACCCGCGCCGAAGCTAAGGGTCATGAATGCCGACGGGTCCGGGCAAACCGATGTGCCCAACACCCCGCAGGGCGTCGGTCAATCGCCAGCGATTGGCGCGGACGGATCAAAGGTCTTCTACGTCTACAATGGCAACATCTGGCGTGTTGGTGCCGACGGTACGGATCCCCGGCAGCTGACCACAGTTGGAGGGATATCTTCCGGTTTGGATATCGGGTTCCTGCTTACACAAACCCCGAAAGTGAACCTGACGGTGGATTCCGCCCATGGTTCGCCCTCGCCGGCCGCGGGGATGTCCCTGCACTTGTACGGCAGCCTCGTCAATGCTATGGTGCAATCGGTCGTTGCCGTCGGTTCCTACGAGCGAAGGGCGTGCGTCGGTTGGACCGGAAGCGGCAGCGTGCCTTCCGCCGGAATCTCGAACCAAGTGTCTTTTGCCCTTGAAGAGTCTTCCTCCCTGACATGGCTGTGGGAGACGCAGTACCGGGTCGAAGTCCAGGCCGACGGGAACGGCTCTGTCACGGGGTCCGGCTGGTACCCAGAGTCCTACAACGTCGAGTTGCGCGCCATTCCCACCGCGGGCCACCGGCTTGTCGAGTGGTCGGACGGCGATACGAACGCGGTGCGGACGGTTGTCGTTTCGGCGGGCGGGGCGGTCTTCACCGCGCGATTCGAGCCCATTCCGGCGGGTGGGGGGCTTTGGCTCGATTGCGCGAACCTGCCCGTGGGCCGCGTGGCGGGCTGGGCGGCGTGCGTGCCGGCGCTTGGACGCATCTATGTGATTGGAAGCCACGACGGCGAGAGTGATCCCGTGGGTAGCGGTACGCGCAACGACCGCTATGATCCTGCCACCGACACATGGACACCCATGGCGCGCTATCCGCGCGGGGAAGGGCGTGGCGGCATCCAGGGAGCGGCCGCGCATGGTGGCGACATCTACTTCTTCGGCGGCGTGATCTACTGTTTCGGCGGCAGTCACTACGGCGGACCGTTCTACGCGAACACCTACCGATTCGACCCCGTGTCGCGATCATTCGCAGCGAGGGCAGCGATGCCCCAGCCCCGTTCGGGCATGTCCGCATTTGTTTGGGAAAACAAGATCTGGCTGTGCGGCGGACGAGGCTCCAGCGGGCGTCTGGATGACATCGTGATCTACGACCCCGCGTCCGACGCATGGTCCCAGGGCCCTGCGATCCCGATGGCTGCGCTGGGAGCGACCTTCCTTACCTATGCCGGCTTCGCCGGGGATGGCCACCTCTATTTCGTATTTGGCGACGTTCCGGACTCGGACCCGTCATGCAAGCCGCTGGTCTTCCGCTATGAGCCCAACAGCGACACGTGGACGCCTATGGCGCCTGCGCCGCATGGCGACGGGGACGGCGGTGCGGTCGCCATCGGCAACCGCATCTACAGCATTGGCGGAGATTACTACAGGCACACGGGGGCCTTCAGTGCAGCCGTCCAATGTCTCGAACTGGGAACGCTGGCCGACGTGAAACTTGAAGTGGTTTCCGCCTATGGGTCGCCGACGCCTCCTGCCGGCACCAACACCCTCGTCTTCGGCGCGCCCGTCGCCGCTTCCGTCGAACAAGCGGTCGCGCTTTCGTCCCATCACCGGGTCCGTTGCACAGGTTGGACCGGAACAGGAGACGTGCCCGCCGAAGGTGCCGGCACGATGGTCTCGTTCGACCTGACCGTTCCTTCCGCGTTGACATGGCTATGGCATGACGAATACCGCGTTGAACTGCTGGTTGCCGGCAACGGCGTCGTCGCGGGTGCGGGTTGGTTCACCAACGGCGAAGCGGTGGTAGTCTCAGCCACGCCAAGTCCAGGCTCCCGCTTCGTGCAATGGAGCGACGGCAATCCGGATGCGGTCCGCACCGTTATCGTGCCGGACACCGGCATGGTCCTGACAGCGTCCTTCGAGGTGCTTCCTGCCGGCACCATCCGTTTCAAGACTTCTCAGTATGTCGGGAGCGAGGTCCTGGATGACTATGGCGTTGTGGGGCTGACCGTGCAGCGGGTTGACGGATCTTTGGGAGCCGCATCGGTGTCGTTTTCCATAGTTGCAGGAAGCGCAACAGAGAACGTGGACTACATTCCATGGGCTGCCGGGGGCGAGCTGCATTGGGTTGACGGTGATGCGGCCATCAAGCGCATCTACATCGACATTCCCGACGACCTCGACTACGAGGGCACCGAAGAGTTCCAAGTGGTGCTGAGCAATGCCACAGGCGCCGTGCTTGGCAGTCCCGCCGTCGCGACTGTGTCGATTCTCGACAACGAACCGGCGCCATCGAGGATTCTGAAACTGGTCGACGAACTGTCGTTTGGCAATGTCGTGGTTGGCACCACCCAAACGGTTGCACTCGCGGTCGTCAACGTGGGCAACGCCACCTTGAACGTCGGCGGCATCGTCCTGCCTGCCGGATTTGATGTTTCGGCGTCGAACTTCACGGTTGCGCCCGGGTGCACGCAGTTCGTCGACGTTGCGTTTGCACCGGATGCGATCGGAGCGTTCGGGGGAGAACTGAGCATTCAGTCCGACGCAACGGCCGGCGTCCCCGTCCTTCCGATTTCCGGCGTCGGCATCGCTCCGACGCCCGAAGATCCAGACAGCGCAGTCCGCAGCATCGTGAACCTGACGGCATCCATTGATATCAAGGTGCCTGACGAGGCAACTTTCCTGGCCGTTGAAGATGCGCTGGAGCCGGGGCTTTTCGTGGTCGCGATGAGCCACGGGGGCACATGGGACCCGATCAACCGCAAAGTGAAGTGGTTCTTCACCGAGCCCGGACAGGTGTACAGCCGCATTCTGACCTACACGGTCAACACGTCTGGCCGGGTGGCGGCAGGCGCGGTGAACTTCGGAACAGGCGACATCGCCATCACCGGGGAGCGCGTGTTCGACGGGGAGGTATCGCCCGCGTTGCTGCACCCTGCGGACGCCAATGCCAATTGGAGCGTGTCGCTGGAAGAAGCAGCTTCGCTGGTCGGCCAATGGAAACTGGGCGTCAGCGAGCAGCCGCATAATGTCGTCGTGCGCGGCATCACGCTCTATTTGCAGGGCGAGCAGTACTATTGGGACAGCGAAGAAGCCTCGCCGGCAAAGCGATGGAAGTCGCTTCTCTCCGGCGTGTTGCCCGCCATGGCGTCGATGCCGTCCGCGAACGAGGGCGACTTGCGGGTCACCGCGGCGGTTACGTTGCCCGTGGAAGGGGCCGTGCGCCGAATCTCATCCGGCGTGGTTTCCGTCTACGTCACCCCGCCCGGCGGCACGTTCGCCTGGGGTTGCGAGGAAAGCGTGCCCTCAGGGGTGGCTGTGTCGGGAATCGGGTCGGCAGGCGTCTGGGATCCCGTCTCCCACAAAATTCGCTGGGCCTTCTTCGACGGACAACCGCGGGATCTGGTCTACACGGTTTCGGGCGAACCGGGGCAGTACACCCTTTCCGGTCGCATCGGGTTCGACGGATCCGAGGAGGACGTCCAAGGCGAGACGTCGATGATCGTTCCACGGCCTTTCGCGGCTTGGGCGGCAGCGCGGGGACTCTCGTCCGACCTGCAGGAAGCCTTCTCGCAAACCGATCCGACAACGGGCGTTCCGAATGGATGGCGCTATGTCTTCGGCGACGCATTCCAGCCGGGGGCTGAACTGCTGCACATCACGATGGTCGGCGGGATCCCGGTTGTCGACATGCCCGCACAAGATGTCACCACACTCGATGATGTCGACCTTCGCCTGGAGGCGACCACCTACCTGGATGCGAGCGTGTGGGACTTGGCGGTTGAGCCTGTCTCCGGGGGGGAGGCCGGTCGATCGTACTGGATGCCCCTTGTCGTTCCCTACCGCGCGTTCTTCCGGTTCAAAGCGACGCTCAAATAGGTGGCAAGGGCGCCGACGGCAACGGAAAACCTGGCGGTCGGCAACAGCCTGTGCTCCGACGCATGTGGCTGTCGCCAGATGCCACCCCCTCCCTGCTCGTTGAGGCGGAGGCGGCATTTTCCCCGCCGCAGTGGAAAAAGGGCGCCGTTCCCGCTTCAGGGGAGTGGCGGGGTGTCAGGTTGATGGTTGGCTGAGCGGAAGCCCGTCCCCTGGCCGATCTTCCTTGACACCCGGCGCGCAACCTTGGACACTGCTTCCATTCAAAAGAACCGTACCGGAGAACACCGCCATGGCCGAAAAGAAGTCCGCCGCCCCCACCCAGCTTGATGCCGTCCTGGCCCAGATCCGCAAGGAGTTCGGCGAGACCGCCATCCTGCGCATGGGCGATGCCGAGGCCAGCAAGAACATCCCCGTCATCAGCTCGGGCGCCTTCTCGCTCGATCTCGCCCTCGGCGTCGGCGGTCTGCCGCGCGGACGCATCGTGGAGGTCTACGGACCCGAATCGTCGGGCAAGACCACGCTGGCACTGCACGTCATCGCCAACGCGCAGCGCGAGGGGGGACTGGCCGCCTTTGTCGATGCCGAGCACGCCATGGACGCCAACTACG
>CAZLMO010000136.1:0-5074 GCA_964560915.1 uncultured Oscillospiraceae bacterium | reverse complement strand
CGATCGCCGTGCTGCTGCTGGACGCCATCGCCACGGCCACCATGCAGAGCAGCATTTCCATTCATAAGCGCAGGCTTGACGACGCCGTGGTCAAACGTGCCAGTGCCATCGCTATGGTTTATGGGTTCGGCATCATGACGGCAGCCTTCGCAATCTATGCACTGGAGCCTTACGGAATGAAGGAGGCCATTTTTGAAGTCACCTCCGCGGTCGGCACCGTGGGGCTTTCGATGGGCATCACACCGCAGCTCTGCGCCGTGTCGCGTCTCATTCTTATGCTCATGATGTTTGCCGGAAGGGTCGGCGGCCTGTCGTTTGTACTGCTTCTTGGAGAAAAAAGGAAGACCCGCCTGACGGAGCTTCCTACCGAAAATATTTTAATTGGTTAAGGAGAGAAAATCATTATGAAATCCATCCTTGTGGTTGGAATGGGCGAATTTGGAATCCACCTCGCAAAAAAAATGCAGGAGCTCGGCAACGATGTGATGGTTGTCGACCGGAATCCGGAGATCATTGAGCTGGTTGCTCCGCAGTTCACCGATTCCCTGATCGGAGACTGCACGAACGAGGCAGTGCTGCAGTCGCTCGGTATCAACAATTTCGACATCTGCTTCGTGACGACCGGCTCTGATTTTCAGGCATCTCTGGTGATCACTTCCCTGCTCAAAAAGCTTAACGCCAAGTATATCGTCTCAAAGGCAAAGCAGGAGATCCAAAAGGAGCTCCTCTACAAGATCGGCGCCAACGAGGTCATCTATCCGGAGCCGGATCTTGCTGAAAGGCTGTCGATCCGCTACAACGCAAACAACATCTTCGATTTCATCCCGGTCACGGATAACTACGCAATCTATGAGATCCCGGTTCCGCCCGCCTGGATCGGCATGACCATCAAAGACGTCAACGTCCGCCAAAAGTACCATGTCAATATCATCGCCATCAAACAGGGGGATTCCCTGAATCCGGCACCCGGCGGAGACTACTTCTTTCAAAAGGACGACCATATCGTCGTGATCGGAGAATCCTCGTACATCTTCAAAATTGCGGGAAAATCCTGACCGGGCCTGACGAAAAACCGGCCGCGGGACGATTCATCCCGAAGAAAATAAAAAGGAGAGGCTGCCCTCTCCTTTTTTATTTATCCACAAATCGGTACCCGATCCCGATCTCCGTAAAGATATATTGGGGATTTGCCGTGTCCTTCTCGATTTTACGCCGCAGGGAGGCCATGCAGACGCGGATGCTTTTTGCGTCCCCGGTCTCCTCGTAGCCCCAGACCTCCTTCATGATCTGGGAATGTGTGACGACCTTGCCGCAGTTTGCCGCGAGCAGCACAAGCAGCTTATATTCCAGCGGCGTCAGGTGAACCTCCTCCTCATCCAGAAAGATGCGGCGCCGCTCCGTATCGATGGTGAGCGCGCCAAAGTGCATGACGGTCTCCGGCTGCGTGAGGTCCCTCCGGTCGATAAAGCGCTCCATCACCCGGATTCGCGCCAGCAGCTCCGTCATGGAGAACGGCTTCGTCACATAGTCGTTTGCGCCGAGATCCAGCGCCGCGACTTTGTCGTCGTCCATTCCGCGCGCCGATACGATCAAAATCGGGATCTCCGACACTTTTCGGATCTCCTGGATGATCTCATTTCCGTCCATATCCGGGAGGCCGAGGTCGAGCAGGATGATATCCGGGTTCTGCGTACAGAACGCAAGGATGCCCTGTTTGCCGGTCGCCGCAGTCGTCACTTTGTAATTCTTTGCCTTCAGTGCCATAGACATGAAATTGACGATCTTCGGGTCGTCTTCCACCAGTAAAATGTATATCTGTTCCACGCCTACACCTCAGTTTCTTCCGTTTCTTCATCCGGAATATAAAATCGGAACACGGCCCCGCCGGAGGACCGGTTTTCCGCCGTAATACGCCCGTTGTGCGCATCCACGATGGCCTTGCAAATGGAGAGACCGAGCCCTACGCCCCGTCCCTTATCCGACGTGTTGCGCGGCAGCGTGACGAAATCGTCAAACAGCGTGCCGACGACGCTCTCGTCGATCCCCCGCCCGTTGTCGGCACATTCAAAGACGACTTCCCCGCCGGAATGAAAAACCGAAAGTTCAATCTTCACATGGTCTCCCGCGTGCTTGCAGGCGTTGCTGATCAGATTGACCAGCACCTGCACGATCAATACGCCGTCCACATAGACCATCAGGATCTCGTCCGGCAGATTCACCTGAAGCTCGTTATCCGCGAGGAAAATCCTTGTCTGAGCCACCGCCTGGCCGATCAGGTCGTCCACCGCCTCATAGTTTTTTTTGATCTCCATACGGCCGTCGGTGATCCGCGTCATGTCGAGGATATTTTGGGCGGTCAGCATGAACATTGAGGAATCCTCATGGATATCCCTGGCAAGCTGCAGCACCTCTTCATCCGATAGCGTATCGTAGTTGTCGATGATGAGGCCGCTCGCGCCGGAGATCGCGGTCAGCGGTGTGCGGATATCGTGCGAAAGACTGCGCAGCAGGGAGGTTTTCAGATGCTCCTTCTCCATCGCGAAGCGGATCTTTTCCCGCTCGAGGTAGATGAATTCCCGGTCCAGCACGATTGCCATCTGATGCACGACGGCCTGAAACAGCTTCGCATGCTCCTCCGACATTCCTTCCGGACGCCTGTTGACCGAGAGGGTACCGATGACGCTTGCCAGCCCCTGGATCGGAAATACCAGATTGTCGCCGGAGGACGCGTACCCATCGCTTTTGTATTCCGTATCCTCGGTTTCGAATTTGCCGTTGTCGAGCCTGACGCAGCACTCGTACTTCGTGTGGCCGTTGATGAAGCGGATCCCGTTCATCACGATGTTTTCCGTTCCGGTCAGGTTGAGAAAGCTCTCCGTAATCTCATACATCAGCTGTGTGGTCTTCTCGTTCTCCTTCGCAATGCTGGCCTGCTCCCGAAATTTGGAGGACATCGTCCCGCAGATGGATGCCGCAAGCAGGAAAAAGAACATCAGCAGCATATCCTGCGGATCCCGGATCACCAGCGAATGAAGCGGCTCGGTGAAGAAAAAATTGAACAGGAACACACTGATCACGGCGGACAACAACCCATAAACGTAGCCCCTTGTGAATACGGTGGTGAGCAGGACTCCCAGAAGAAAAATCATCAGCACGTTTTCCTTGGCGACTCCGATGTGATGAACAAACAGCGAGAGCAGCGTGGAGCCCATGCAGATCAGAAGCACGTTCCCGATGCAGAATAGATGATAATTCAGTTTGCGATACTGGGAAGGAAAATACATCCTGCGCGCTTCTTTCCTTTGCGTGTTTTCACTGAGGCCGTTCTTGGGGGCGTTTTCTTCTGCCCCGCGGCGACCGGGGCGCCGCCGCAACGGCCGCCCGGTTTTTTCCCATTATATCTCTTTTTGTCCCGGATTACAAAACCCCGTAGAATTTCCGGACCGGATTCGTCCCGATCCGTCTATTTTGGGAGAGCGCCCGACTTTCTTTCAATATTTTACCAGAATCCGGTTTCTTTGTACAGAATTTATGATAAAATAAAATCAAAGCCGCAAAGGGCGTGTGCGTGATCCCGGGTATGCAAAAAAGAAAACCCCGCCGGTTTTCCTTTCCGTTTCCCACGGATGGGACGCACCGCTCACGGCAAGGTAAGTCCGTTTCAACGCCTTCCCGGGAGCCATATGCGTTCTCCCCAGCAGACTTAAAAATATAAAATTTTATGGAATAAAGGAGGAAACAAGAATGAAGGGCAATTACGACAGTGACAAGATGTTTCACAACGAGACGGTCACCGGGGATCCTTTTATTGATCCGGACGCCGGAAAAGTTTCTTTCGACGAGGATATGGAAATCGACGAGGCGCAGGATCTGGGGCTTGACCCGCTGATCTTCTGCGACGAGTGTGACGGCGACGGCGACTCGGATTACTGAAGACGAGGGCGGCGCAAATCGGCGCCGCCCCTTTTTTTGTTGCCATCGTTTCGGGTGCCCGGTGAAGCCAAATAAAAGTCGTGTGGCCGGCGCGGGCGGGGTGCCTTTGATGCCGTCTCATTTTACAGTCCGTAAAATGTTTTCCCGTTTTTCCTGCGGTTAAAATTCCGCAAAGACTTGCTTCCAATTGGCTGAATCATGAAAGTTTCTATTGAATTCCCTGCGGAAGTGAGCTATACTCGTAATATTATAATTAAAGGAGCCAAATATTACCAGGAGTAGTGAAAACCATGCCTCAATTTACCAAGAAGGCAATTATTGATTCCTTCGTCAGGCTGCTGAATCAAAAACCCCTCAACCAGATCACCGTCAAGGATATTGTCGAGGACTGCGGAGTCAGCAGAAAAACATTTTATTATTATTATCAGGATACCTGCGCCCTGGTGGAGGATCTGTTTTTGGCGAGCACGGAACGAATCCTCTCGAGCGAAGTGGACAGCTCCTCTCTGGAAACCCTGCTTCTGGATCTGGCACGGCAGTTTTATCAAAACAGAAAGCTGGTTCTGCACGTCTACAACTCCCCCGAGCGGGATCATCTGGAGGAATACATATTTAAGGGCGCGGAAAAGGCGGCCATGGATTTTGTACGGAAGCAGGCGGAGGGGATTCCCTGCGGGGACGACCAAATTCGCATGCTGGCGGATTGGTATATGGCGGCGTTTGCCGGGCTCGCGGCGGAGTGGATCCGGCGCGGCATGAAGGATCCCCCGGATGCATATATTCACGATCTTGGACAGCTCTTGCGAGGCACAAGCCGCTTCGCCCTTCAAAACGTCACCGATGGTGACAAATGATCGGCCGTATGTAAAAACGGGACAAAAGCGACGTCCTGGGAGAAAATCTCTCACGGCGCTTTTTTTGTCCATAGAATTCTCCGGCGGCCGGGCTAAAATTGGAGGGCATTGAAAAAAGGGAGGGGCTGCCATGTCGCGTCTAAAAAACGTCAAAATCGGAAGCATCGTTCTGTCGCTTGCCATGGTCGGGATCGGTGCCGTGATTATGATCCGGCCCGAATTTTCGGCGGTAACTCTATGTTATCTGCTGGGGGCGGTTATACTAATTACCGGAATTGTCAAGATCA
>CAZLMO010000135.1:0-5093 GCA_964560915.1 uncultured Oscillospiraceae bacterium | reverse complement strand
TGCCCGGTGGCTGCCGCCGACAGATTCCTTTTGTGCTCAAGGCTCCAAGTCAGCCCTTCTTATTTGCCTTGTTGATCTTTGCAATGTTTTTGAATTTCTTTTCCTTTTCGGCCAGATAGCTGCTGTGATCGTCGGCAAAAGCGGCCTCTGCTTTCAGCTTGCGGTAGGAATCCCAACGCTCCAGCGAAAGCTCGCCGTTGGCGATGGCCTCATAGACGGCGCATCCCGGCTCCGAAGTGTGCGTACAATTCCGAAACTTGCACTTTCCGAAGAGCGCTTCCACATCGTTGAAGCTTTTTTCAAACCCCGCCGAGACGTCCCACATGCCCAGTTCCCGCATGCCGGGCGTGTCGATGACAATTCCTCCGTTCGGAAGCAGCAGCAATTCCCGGGATGTGGTTGTATGCCGGCCTTTGTCGTCCATACCGATTTCATTCGTCAGCAGGCGGTCTTCTCCCAGCAGGCGGTTGATCAGCGTCGATTTTCCCACGCCGGACGAGCCGATAAAGGATGCCGTACATCCCGGCTTCAGATATTCTACGATTTCCTGATAACCGTCTGATTCCATGGCGGAGGTGACGAGAATATCCGTGCCGATCGCTACGGAACGGACAGCACAGAGTTTTTGATCGATATTCTCGCACAAGTCGGCCTTGGTCAGCACCACGACCGGCGTCGCGCCGCTTTCAAACGCCAGCGACAAATACCGTTCCAGCCGGTGCAGATTAAAATCGCTGTTCAAAGACATACAGATAAAAATGATATCGACGTTCGCGGCTACGACCTGTTCCTCCTGAACTTTCCCGGCGGCTTTGCGCAGAAACAGGCTTTTTCGGCTGAGGATGTGGTGAATGATGGCGTTGCCGTTTTCGCTGCTGAGGCGATCAATCAAAACAAAGTCGCCTACGGCAGGGAAGTCGGAAGGCACCGTTGTTTCAAACCGCAGCTTTCCGGAAACTTCTGCATACAATTCGCCGTTTTCACAGACGACTCGGTAGATGCCTTTTTCCTGCGAAACGACACGCGCAAGAACCAGAGAATCGTCATACGCTGCGGCCAGCGCAAGAAAACGGTCATTCAGTCCATATTGCTTCATCTCTGTCGTTTTCATTCCGGCACCTCCTCTGCGACGATCTGTTCCAGCGGGAATGGCGGCTGAGCCAATGGTCTGAGCGCGATGGAGATCAATTTCACCGGGTTGTCGTCCGCCGCAATTCGATTGGAGTTGAGATGCCCGCAGCGGGTGCAGCGGTGAATAATCGCCCACTCGCCGTTTTTACGAACCCAGACGGCAATCGGTTCCATAATTCCGCCGCAATCGGCAGCCCGGTCACCGGGTATCCTATCCATATGAAGGCTGGATAGGCAATAAGGGCAATGATTTCGATGCTCACTGCCGGTTACGCTTGGGGGAACAAATTTTCCGCAGACCTTGCAAATGAAGCTGTCACAGCAGGCGTCGGTTTGATCGTATCCGTGTTTTCTATTTGAAGTATTCATAGTATCCTCCTAAAAGTTACTCTACTGCTTTTGGGAGGTGTGCGGAGATTATAATTCGCAAACCTCCCGGTTTCCGACAATCTCCGATGCGTTATTCTGTTTCAAAAAGCAAATCTCCTTTTTTCATTATTTATGGGTTCCGGGGAAGTTTATTGTATGCTTTCTTCCGAAAAACGTGCAAGAAGGGAACGAAGCATGGCAAGAACGTCTTCTTTGTTTTCCGTTTCGTCATACATTCTGTACAACATAAAAACCGGTGCATAGAAAGACAGGGCAAGCATACTCGCGTTCTCCCCGGAATGGGTCATTTGGCCAAACAGATCGGTCATGTGTTCCTTTGTATCAGCCATACCAGAGCCACCAAATCCGTCCGACAAGTGACCGACCGTTCACTCCGCATTATAGGAAACGGTCGGTCACTTGTCAATAGGGGATTTGAATTTGCAAAAACATCGGCGCCGGCTAATACAATCTCTGGGCGAACCGCTCTCCGAAGCCTGAAATACGTAGTACAAATTTGAAAATATTTTTAACGGATAATTGGACGGTTCAGATTCTTCCGTACCAATGTCTGTCAGCACGGCTCTTACCTGATCGTTCGGCATGGCATACCGCTGGGAGAGATACCGCATGGCCGCACCGGATTCTCCATCAGGTCCCCCGGACGGTAACAAGTGATGATGGTCAAGCATAGTAGAAGATGTTAAGCAAATTCGCTTTACGGTTAAATATAATCCTGCAAATAAACTGCCTGATAAAGCCGTTTTTCTCTTCTGCGGAGAGGCTGGGGCTGCGAAGAAGGGCATAGGCATCCTCCCATTTTTGAATAAATTCCGAGGGCGCGTTTTTCTCTGCGGGAGCGGTCATCTTTTCCATCCCGGCACGGAGAAGAACGATGCGCTGTTGGATTTCGGCCTTGTATTTTTTGTACTCCTCGAGGGTATCCGCGCCGGCCTGAAAGGCCTCCGCCACCCGCTTGAGCCTTGCGCTTTCCCGGCAGATTGCGGACTCGATCTTCTCCGTATCCTTTTTCGCTTTGGGGGAATCGACCAGAATGTCGATGTTCTCATTTGAGAAGTCCTCCTCCAATTTCTGCAGGAAGGCGTCCGTGAAGCGCTGCAGCGTGATGCTGTGGCTCTCCCTGCACACGCCGCCGACGTAGTTCCGGCACTGCAGGCCGGGGTGGGCTCCGGAGCTGTACGTCTGGATCAGCACACCGCCGCAGGAGGAGCAGCGGGCGATCCCGCGAAACATGTTTTTGCTGCCGGGCTGTGTTACTTTTGCCTTGGGCGGAAACGCGGAGGCAAGCCCGGCGATCCGCCGCTGTGCGGCCTCATACATTTCCGGGGAAATGAGCGCCTCATGCTTGCCTTTCATGAGTGCGTTTTCCGGCGTACCATTGTAGTTGTAATCATGCTTCCCTTCGCAGGAGAAGCGAACCATGCCGGCGTACACCTCGTTGCGCAGGATGTAGCGGACCGTCCGGTTCTCAAACGGTTTTCCCCGCCGACTGCGGATGCCCATGGTGCCAAGCCGATGCGCGATCTCCGCATAACCGGTTCCGGCGAGAAATTCCTCGAAAATACTTTTGACGATCGGCGCGCGCTCCGGATCCGGGACGAAGATGCCCTCCGAGACCGTGTATCCGAACGGCGCGCTGGTGACAACTTCCCCGCGGGAGAACTTTTCCGTCATCCCGCGCCGCACCTCTCCGGAGAGGCGGATCGAATAATATTCATCCATCCATTCGATGATGCGCTCGATCAGGCTGCCGAAGGGGCCGTCGATGATCGGCTCGGAGACGCTGACGACGTCGATGCCGCACTGCTTTTTCAGCAGGCTTTTATAGACAATGCTCTCCTCCTGGTTCCGCGCGAAACGGGAGAACTTCCAGACGAGGATCGTATCAAAGGGATGGGCGGCGGATTTCGCCGCGGCGATCATCTCCTGAAACCGGGGGCGCTTTTCCGCCTTCCGGCCGCTGATGCCGTCGTTTTCCCGGTAGATATACCCGGTCGGCAAAAGCAGATCGTGGGCGCGCGCGTAATCCTCAATGAGCTTCAGCTGACTATCCGGGGAATATTCCAGCTGGTCGTCCGTGGAGACGCGGATATAGGCCGCGGCAACATTCAAAAGGATCACCTCCTTGACAGGATTATCAGGAATTATATAATTATAGATTCAGTTGCCCCTTGGTATGACCGCTGAGGCTCACTGCACCGCCCGCTTCCGGCTGCAACCCGGAGACGCGCTTTTTTATTTTACAGGGAATATACGCGGCATGTATCCGCAAGGGTTTCCCGGAAGCCGCGCTCGTTGATCATACGGTGGCCCTGCTTCCGGAGAGCCATGGTCTTTTCGGCCTTGACCTCTTCGCCGGCGGAACCGGCTGCAACCCGGAGACGGGTTTTTTCATTTTACAGGGAATATACGCGGCATGTATCCGCAAGGGTTTCCCGGAAGCCGCGCTCGTGACGATTACAATATTGTGGCCCTGCTTCCGGAGAGCCATGGCCTTTTCGGCCTTGACCTCTTCGCCGGTGGAATAGGGACAACCGGCATCCGAATAATCTGCGGGGGAGGGGGGATGAGCATGAAATATCCACCGCTGAAGGTGGAATCCTATATTTCCATCGACGGGGCGGAACCGATACCGTTTAACAGTCTTTCCGAGGAGGAGAAGACGAGGTGCCGGAAGATCATGATCGAAAGAGCAAAAAAGGCGCTGGAGGACGCGATCCGGCAGAGGCCGGAAATATGCGGGAATTTTATTTGAAGGATACCGGACGAAAAAACCGGGAGGTTCCGCGCGGGGACATATGCTTCACGCGCAGCTGCTATGGAATCCCGTGCAGACTTTGTCTGCCGCAGTTGCCGGGAAAAAATTATGAATGGGCGCGGGTATGACGGCAAATACTACATGGAGGCCGATGAGCGCCTCGGTGACGATTCCTAAAAAAAAACAAAAAAAAGAAGCGCCTCAAATGAGGCGCTTCTTCAGAAATCACTTGTTTATTTTCTGAAAGCATTCGCTGCAATAAACGGGGCGATCATTGCGGGGCTGGAAAGGAACCTTGCAGGGTCTTCCGCATTCCGCGCAAATCGCATCGTACATCTGGCGATTGCCACCGTTTCCGCGGGAATCGTTTTTACGGGCGTCACGGCATGCTTTGCAGCGCTGCGGCTCATTCGTAAAACCTTTTTCGGCGAAAAATTCCTGCTCACTAGCAGTAAAAGTGAATTCTTGTCCGCAATCCTTGCAGACGAGGGTTTTGTCTTTGTACATGGAATACCTCGATTAAAAAATTATGCAATGCGGTTTCGTATCGCATGTGCTAATTATAGTTTATCCAAACTGATTTGTCAATATGTGTAAGGGTACTTATTTTATTATATTTTCAAAAAGATTTCCAGAGAGAAAAACTGCCGCGGCAGTACCGGGAGATAGGAACAAAAATCCGGGGACGGAAGAAAGAATAGGATAAGATTATAAGCATAACCGCGTGCGCCGCGCCGAAGCCGAACCGTTTGCCGTGGATGGTCGTCAGCATGGAAGGAGGCTGCAAAGCGCATTGCCGTGCCGAAACCGTGAA
>CAZLMO010000134.1:0-5096 GCA_964560915.1 uncultured Oscillospiraceae bacterium | reverse complement strand
AGTCTGGGCCGTATCTCAGTCCCAATGTGGCCGTTCGACCTCTCAGTCCGGCTACTGATCGCAGACTTGGTGGGCCATTACCCCGCCAACTATCTAATCAGGCGCGAGGCCATCTTTGAGCGATAAATCTTTGGCAGCATGACCATGTGGCCTCGCTGCATTATGCGGTATTAACGTCCGTTTCCAGACGGTATCCCGCTCTCAAAGGCAGGTTCCTCACGTGTTACTCACCCGTCCGCCACTAGAATACACCCGAAGGCGTATCCCCGTTCGACTTGCATGTGTTAGGCGCGCCGCCAGCGTTCGTCCTGAGCCAGGATCAAACTCTTTGTTGATTGTATATCATCGAGCCTCCGGTTTCCCGCAGCCTCGGTCATACCTCGCCAAAGATCTTTTCCTTTAGCTTCTTTCGTCATCGCTGACTTCTAGAATTATCTGTTTAGGAATATCTCTTTGCAATATCTTTGCTCTTGAGAATTCAAGGGTTTCCTATGCTGTTCAATTTTCAAGGTCCTGGTCGCTTCCGCCTTTTCTGCGGCAGCCTTGTTAGTATAGCATCACGAACACTTGGTGTCAAGATGTATTTCCCCAAAAAAGTGAAAAATATTCCGCTTATTCCGCAGATGATTGCTCCGGCTTAAAATAAGCCTCTTCTTCCGTTTTTGCCTGAAAGGCGGCATGCTCAAAAGATCGTGCTCTGGAGGGCAAAAAACGCATAAAGGAAAAGAAAGGCCGCAACGAATCCGAGGGCGATGAGCGCGGTGGTCAGTTTATCCTTGAGTTTGTTCTTATCCATTTTCAAAATAATCGCCTCCTTTGCGTGTTGGATTTATTATATCGTATCCCTGCCCAAAAATCAAATTCCTTTCATTTTTCGTTTTGCGCTGATATAATATAAAGGAATAAGTATAATAAGGGAGTTTCCCATGTTATCACAAGAAAATCACGATGAATTAAAAGGAAATTCACAAATTCTTCCCGGAAATCTGATATGATAGCCATGTTCAAAGAGAGGAATTGGAGGGATGGCAATGATTGAGGTACAGCATCTCGTCAAGCAGTACGGATCGAAGCGCGCAGTCGACGATATTAGCTTCACAGTCCGTGACGGCGAGATTCTTGGCTTTCTCGGCCCGAATGGCGCGGGAAAATCCACCACGATGAATATTCTGACCGGATATGTCTCCGCCACTTCCGGGACCGTGACCATTGACGGGCATGAGATCCTAGAGGAGCCGTTGGAAGCGAAGAAGAAACTCGGCTACCTGCCGGAGATGCCGCCGCTTTATGCCGACATGACGGTGGAGGAATATCTGAGCTTTGTATTTGACCTTAAGAAAATCAAGCTGCCCAAGCAGCAGCATATCGGGGAGATTTGCGATCTGATCCGGATCAGCGATGTGCGCGGGCGGGTGATCCGGCATCTCTCCAAGGGTTACCGGCAGAGGGTCGGTATGGCGCAGGCGCTGCTCGGCAGCCCGGATGTCCTGATTCTGGACGAGCCCACCGTCGGCCTCGACCCGAAGCAAATCATTGAGATCCGCACGCTGATTCGTGAGCTGGGCGAGCACCACACCGTGATTCTCTCCTCGCACATTCTGCCGGAGGTGCAGGCCACCTGCGACCGCGTCATCGTCATCAACAAGGGCCGGCTCGTGGCGGACGGCACGCCGGAGGAACTCTCCCACGCCCTTTCCACCGATCACAAGCTGACCGTTCGTATCGAAGGGCCGGAGGCGGAAATTCTGGATGCGCTCAGCCATCTGAAACATATCGACAACGCGGTCTCCCTCGGCGAGCGGGAGCCCGGTTGCTCCGATTTTAACGTGGAGGCTGCCTCCGGATATGACATCCGCAGGAGCGTCTCCTCCGCTGTGTTTGAGCACGGCTGGGCGCTGCTCGGGATGCGAAGCTCGGAGCTTTCCCTCGAGGATATTTTCCTGCAGCTCACGGAAGATCCCACGGAAGGAGATGAGGCGTGATGGCGGCAATTATGCGGCGTGAATTAAACGCCTATTTTCGCGGTGCGATCGGCTATGTGTATCTTGCGCTGTTTTATGCCTTCACCGGCGTCATTTATTTCATCATCGTCTACAGCGGGCTTTCCTCGATGATGTACACATTTGCCTATTCCTTTTATATCAGCATGTACCTGATTCCGCTGCTGACGATGAGGCTTTTGAGCGAAGACCGCAAGCTCCATACCGATCAGCTTCTTTTGACCGCTCCGGTGCGTCTTTCGGAGCTTGTCTCCGGTAAATTTCTCGCGGCCTTCCTCGTTTTTGCACTTGGCATCGGCATTACGCTCCCGGAGGCAGCGGTGCTCTCGGCCTTTTCGAATTTTGACTGGCCGGTCTATTTCACCAGCCTTGTCGGCATTCTGCTTCTGGGTGCTTCGAGTATTGCGATCTGTATGCTCTTTTCCGCGCTGACGGAAAATCAGATCATCGCGGCCGTCCTCGGCTTTGTCTCGATGCTGCTGCTCTCCATTCTGGACCAGTTCGCCTCCGTGTTTTCCTCCGAATCCCTTAAAAGCGTCCTACTCGATCTGAGTTTCTATACTCGGTTTTTTAACCTCACGGTCGGCGTGATCGACATTTCCGACGTCTTCTTCTTCCTCTCGGTGACGGGCGTTTTCCTCTTCCTGACCGCCCGCGTCCTGGAGAAGCAGAGATGGAGCTGAAAGGAGGCTATGTAATGAACGAAAAGGAAAAGAACCTCCCGGAAGAGACCTCAGAACCCGAAATTTCTCCCGTGGAAGAAGCTTCCGTAGATGAGGCCCTCGATGAGATCGAGGAAAAAGTCACCACGGAGGCGGAAGCGGAGGAAAAGGCGGATGCCGCCGAGAATGCCGCCGTCGTTACTGCGCTGGATTCCCGTCTTGCCCAGAAGCGCCGCCGCAGATTCGGCATCGTCGCCACGCTGATCACCCTTGGGGTCGTCGCGGCCGCCGTGGTGCTCAATGTCCTCGTCGGCGTGCTGATGAACCGCTATCCGCTGAGCATTGACCTGACCTCCGATTCCCTCTATGGGATCTCAGATGAGACGATCGACTATATTCAAAGCCTCGATCAGGGCGTCGCCATCCACGTCCTCGCAACGAAGGAAAGCCTTACCGCCTCCTATGACTATATGGATCTGGTGCAGGCCGGGAAGACGCTCGACGCCTTCGTGAAGAATTCCAACAAAATCACTGTCGACTACATTGATCTGGCCGCCAACCCAACCTTTGCGGCCAATTACCCGGACTATGATCTCAAGGCCTACGACGTGATTTTTGAAAGCAGCAGTACCGTGGATGAAAGCGATGCTGTCGCTTCCGCCGGCGGCAACGTCGCTGTGCTCAATTTTTCGGAGATGTTTGACTATTCCTATGATGAAAACCAAAGCCTCGTCTCTTCCTCCCATGTGGAGCAGAGCGTGCTTAATGAGATTCTGTATGTGGTGAGCGGCGTGCGGCCGAAGATCGCTTTTATCAACGGCTTCGGCGAGCTTGCCTCCGACAATCTGCAGACTCTCATAAAAGGCAACAACTACGAGGCCGTCGACTGGAATCTCCTGACGGAGGCCGCTCCGGAGGGAACCGAAATTGCCGTCTGGTTCGGACCGGAAAATGATCCGGACGAGGATACGCTCAAAAAGCTCGATACGTTCCTCGCGGGCGGCGGAAAACTGCTCCTCTTCACGGACCCTTACTGCAGCAGCGGGAAGCAGCCTGTCCTCTCCGCCTTCCTCGCGGAATGGGGCCTTGGTGCGCTGGATGGCTTTGCCTTTGAGACGGATTCCTCCAAAACGATCGGCATGACGGAGTATCTCCCGATTGTCGAGTTTGACGACACGGAGTACTCCTCCGGGCTTGAGAATTCCGGCACCTATGTCGCCTTCTATCTGGCCCGCCCGCTGGAGATTCTTTTTGAGAGTAAGGGAGACCTCTCAACCCGGGTGCTGCTTTCCCTCTCGGAGACCTCCGGTTATCACGACGCGAGCCTCATCAACAACTATACCCTACAGGAGTCTGACATCGTCGGCAATGTGACGGTCGCGGCCGAGAGCGAGAATGCCTCGACCGGCGGAAAGGTCTTTTTCTTCGGTTCCACCTATTCCTTCGATTCGGATTTCCTGACAACGAGCACCCTATCCAATGCGGAGTACATCGTCGGCGTGCTCAACAAACTGGCGGAACGCGGGGATACCATCACAATCGCGCCCAAGAACCTGACTGGAGAGGCCAACACAATGACCGACTCCAACGTCATCGTCACCTCAATCATCTTTATCGTCGTGATTCCACTCGGTGTGCTTGGGGCCGGTATCTGGATGCTGGTCCGCCGCCACCGGATGTGAGGGTGGCCTATGAAAAAACAGACTAAGACCCTGATTACCATACTCGGCGTGTTCGTGCTGCTCTGCGGAGCGCTCGCGGCCGTTTTGCTGACGGAGCCCGGCGAAGGTGCGGAGGAATCTTCAGAATCCGAGTCGGAAGCGGATTCCATCCCGCTCGTTGCCCGGGAATATGCCGAGCTTGTCTCCGTCTCCGTCAAGGGTGCGGGTGAGCTCTACGCGGTCGGCACCGGGGACGCCACCACCGAAATTCCGGCGCTCTCGGGCCTCCCGGTCAATGCCGGGTCGCTCGCTTACATCGCCAAATATGCCACCACGATGACCGCCCAGCGGGAGATCGACGCCTCCGCCGGGCTCGACGAATTCGGCCTTGCGGATGACGACGACCCCGTTGTCACGGTCAAGTATACGGATGGTGCCGAGGTCACGCTCCGCGTCGGAAATGAAGTCCCGACGGCCTCCCCTTCGAGCAACTATGTGCTTTTCGACGGGAAGGTCTATACCATGTATCACGCCCACCTGAAGTACTTCCTAATGGAGCCAAAGGAGTACCTCGACACGGATATCACGCCGGCCTACTCCGATTCTTCCACCGGAAACTATCGCTACGAGCTCGTCTCGATGACCGTGGGCGGCCGGCGGCTTGCCGAGCCTTTCCATATCTATACGGCCGGCGCGGACGATGACTCCTCTGCAACCGTTTTTACCGCGGACGTGATTTCTGCCGGCGGGGAGATCTACCCGATGGCCTCCGA
>CAZLMO010000133.1:0-5104 GCA_964560915.1 uncultured Oscillospiraceae bacterium | reverse complement strand
TTGCAGCCGCAGCAGGGGCCGCGCCGGTCGGCATCCTCGTTTTCGCCGAGCTTTTCGGTCTCGGCTTGGCCGCGCAGGCGTTCCAGAATACCCGCGTCCAGCGGAATGGCCTTATGGCAGCGCGGGCAAAGGAACTTATCCCGGTTGTAACCCATCGGAATCAGAACCGCTTTCCCGCAATACGGGCAGACAATCGTGATGCCCTCTTCGTCGTCGTTGTACATCAGAAACCCGCCTTTCTCTTAAATAATTGTTATTGTATTTTTGTTACCCTATAACGCGAAAGCGTTATAGGGTAATTGGCCATCGTCATAGACAGGCCATAAAATCACGGCACTGCCGCTATCTTATAAGTATTCTATCATATTCTTCTTAAAATGGAAGCTTTACGGTACCGCATGGGTGCTTCTGGCATAGGCAAGCAGCAGATCGACCATTTCGCCGTAACTCTGCGAGCCGGATTGCTGACCGTTCGCCTTCAGGTAGGCATCGTTGACCGCGTCGGAGAATTCCGCCGCCGGGCCGTCGTGGGAGCGAACAAACTCATTCTGCGCCCCGATATCCGCCTCCAGGCCTTCATAGTACGTCACCCGCAGCCGGTACCATGCTTCCGGGTCGGCGGCATAAAGAGCGTTCATCGCGTGGATCAGCGCAAGCGCCGTGCCGCTGTATTCCATATAGGCGTCCCCCGAGCGGATACAGGCGAGATAGGCAATAAAATTTGCCTCGTCCTCGCGCATGTAGCCGGCGAGGTGCGTCTGCTCATGCATCATCGTGGAGGCCCGGAGAAGCGCCGGGCCCGCCGTGCTGAAATTTGCCTCTATCAGAAACGGGCAGGAGATGCCGGCGATCTGGCCGTACGCAAAAAGAGCGGATCCGACGACCGGTTTCGGCGTGCCGAAGGTCTCCCCGCCGAGTGCAAGCTGCGGATAGAGCTCCCCAACATCGGCATAGGCGTCCCTCGCCCGCCGCGCCATTTGATAATTGCCTCCGTCATAAACGGCAAGACCGTTTTCGTCCCGCCGCTGCTGTAAGCTCAAGGCATTTGCGCGCACGACGAGGTCGGAACAGAGCGCTTCCAGCTCTTCGGCGGAGGATTCCCATACCGGCAGGCCGGCCGTCTCTGAGAAGGGACTGCGGCAGTAGTTGATTCCGAAGCCGCAGATAAACAAAAAATAAAAAACAGACGCGGTCGCCGCAAGTTTTTCGATCAGCAGAAGAAGGTTCCGGCGGGCCGTACCGTGATTTTGTCTCGAGCGGCGAACCGCGCGGATGATCCAAAAGACGAGAAGCGCCGCCAGCAAAAAAATTCCCACTTCCGTTAAAGAAAACGGAATTGCGCCGGTGACGGTGCCGACAGGCCCCGCGAGCACGGGATAAACCCGTGCGGCATACCAGTCGGCAAAAGTCGTGCTCGATTTTGCGGCAAGCTGCAGAGCAAGTGCGGCCGGAAACAGAATGAGCACGGTTAAAAGGCAAAATTGCCCCTCTCTCCGTTTCTCCGCACAAATTCCGGAACGCGCCTCCCATACCGGGGCACAGGCCTTTTCCTCCGCCTTTTGTCCAAACGCCCATCCCAGTCGGGCTTTTCCCGCCCGCTTCACAGCAGCACCACCGTCACACCGTGATTCTGCCGGGCAAAAGACGAATCATTCTGGCTCATCAAAAAGAGTTCTCTGTCGCTTTTTCCACGCCCGGAAAAAGAAAGCTGTTTTCCTTTTTGCATTATAAAAGCACCACCGTCACGCCGTGATTCTGACGGGCAAAATCCGGGTCGCGGGCGATTTCCGGGCAGATGTCCTCCATCCCCCGCGTCACCGCGTCGAAGGCGGAGAAATCCTCCCCCGAAACGAACGCCCGTATACGGCCGCTTCTCTGATACCCGGCGAGCGTTTTCCGCACGCCGTCCCTGATCGCGCCGCCTTTGCCTCCGGAACCGTAGCCGTGAATGATTTTGGCATAGGAAAAGCCGGCAGCCCTTGCCCTGCGCAGCTCGGAGGAAAGTTCGGTCAGCGCCGTCTCCAGCGGAGGCATTCCCTTTTCCAGATTGATCACTTTGCAGCTCAAAAGGCTCACCGGCTCCCCGTTTTTTTATAAAAATCCCAACTGCGCCTGAAAAATCGATCTGCGCGGCCCTTCAAAAGACAAAGCCCTGGAATTCCCCGTCGGCACCCCATTTTTCGCTTCGGCCGGCCCGGGAGCAGGTTCCCCGCATCTTCCGGGCATTTTGCCCGGAATGAAAATTTTTATGCGAAGTTCAAAAAGTCAGCTCATCCAGCCCAAGGAACCGTTTCACATAAACTTTCCTTGTATTGGCGCCAGGCTGGATTCACAACAATCGCAAAACCGCCTATTCCGCATACAAAAAACTTCTATGCAGACTTTCTTCCGTGCTGAAAGGGAAAATCAGATAAATGAATTTTTAGAAGCTCAGCTCGTCCAGCCCAAGGAACAGCCGCGCGTAGACTTTCATCGTGTTGAGCATCAGGCCGAGGGAAACGCATTCGTCCGGCTGATGGGCGCCGCCGCCGCCGATGCCGAAGGGGCTCTCAAAGTCCGGATCCTCCGGGCCTACCGCGTAGGCATTCTTCATCGTGCGGGCATAGGTGCCGCCGCCCATCGTATAAGGCTGCCAGTCACGGTGAAATACGCTGTCGATGGTATCCATGCACAGATGGACGAGGTCGGATTCGGCGGAAATATAGATCGGCTTGGAATCCCGGTATCCGGAGAAGCCGATGCCGTAACCTTCCGCCATAGCTTTGATTTTACCGCCGACCTCGTCGCCGTCGCAGGTGACGGGGTAGCGAATATTGATATGGAGATGGATTGCGCCGTCCGACATGTCGATCATACCGGCCACATGGGTCAGCTTGCCGGAGGGTTCATCCTCATACGGCACGCCGATAGAGGCGCCGTTGTAATCCGCAAGGCTTTGGGAAACATAGGCGATGGCTTTCTCTGCTGCCGCATTCAGCACCGGGCTGCCCTTGAGGCCGTCCGCGATATTCCTGATGGCGCTGACGCCGCCCTCCGGTGTGGAGGCGTGCATGGCGATCCCGGAGGAGGTGATCCGAACGTTTTCGCCCTCCTGCGCGACGGTGACCCATTTGCTGCCCGCAAAACATTTTGCGGCGTCCTCCGCTTTAACCCCGGAGAGCACCAGTTCCGCATGATCCGGAACGATGTTGTGCGCGGCTCCGCCCACGAAATCGACGATGTTGGAGCCCCCCGCCGGGATGTCCAGCGTGAAATCCATGATGCCTTTTTCGCCGTGGCAGATCGGGTAGCTGCCGTCCGGCGTGAAGGCGACAACCGGCAGTTTCTTTGAAGTCATTTTATAATACTGGATGTCCTCCATGCCGCACTCCTCGTCGGAGCCGCAGAAGAACTCCAGTTTGCGCTTCGGGAGCAGGCCCAGTTCCCTGAGGCATCTCGCCGCGAAGATAGAGGCCCAGAGCGGCCCCTTGTCGTCGAGGACGCCGCGGCCGATCAGCAGGTCGTCCTCCCTGCGGGTGAGCTGAAAGGGCGGATAGTGCCACTCCCCGCTCGCCGGGACGATATCCAGATGCCCGAGGATGCCGACTTTCTCGTCGCCCCCGCCGAGGCCGAGGACCAGACAGTAGTAATCGCGGATCTCGGCGGAAAAGCCGTATCCTTCTGCGATTTTCGCGGCTTCGTCGAGCGTCGCGGCGCACTCGTCGCCGAAGGGGTGCGGCCCCTCATAATGGCCGCTCGGCGCGCGGCTCGGGTGTGCGATGAGTTTTGCGAGATCGGTGAGATATTCCTCCTGATGGGCATCCACCCATGCATCAATGCGCTCTGCGATTTCCGGGGTAACTTTCATGATGAAACCATCCTTTCCGTTCCGGGGACGGCCGTTTTCGGCTCGGCCTCATTAATATAATAAGATTATATCATTGAATTTTACGTCATGCAACCATGCGGCCTCCCCGCGGCGCCCCGAAATGCACTTTTTCTGGAAAGAAAACCGGAAAATCGTGTATTACAAAATGGTAACAACAAAGCGTTGAAAAGTTACATTTCGGCAACTATAATTGAAACAGAACCGAAGAGGTTCGAAATCGAAAATGGAGGTCATCCAAATGAAAAAACTTTTCAGTGTGATGCTCGCTCTTGTGCTGGTTCTCAGCATGGGCGCCGTGGCATTCGCAGACGTCGAAGAAGGACAGATTGATTTCGGCGATACGGTCAAAACGCCGTATGGTTCTACCGAAACCGTAGAGTTTACTTACTCCGAAGACTTTGAGTTCGACGACTACTCTGCCAGCATCAAGCTCGGCAAACAGTATGTGGAGAAATGCTCCATCGCTGTTGTGGACGCCGCTGCGCGCACCGCGAAGCTGACCGTCAAATTTAAAGATCTTTCCCTGGCCACCGCTTCCGAAGTTGAAGTACAGGTCAAAGCTTCCAAAGCTGTCGGTTCCTCCGTCACCACCAGCTCCGGCATCGCCAAATTTGAGCTGATGGATGAAGAGATCACCCCCGAAACCATCAAAGCCAATGTCGACAACGATCTGACCATCAAGGCCGGCACCGCGAACGTCATCACAACCGATGGTTTTGAAGCCGCCGGCGCCAAATCCCTGAGTGTCCAGTTTGACGGCTACACCATCAAGTTCGTCAAAGCCACCGACCAGAAGGGCATCAACTTTGACTGCAACACCGTTGACGTCGACGAGATCGTCGAAAAGTACGAAGACAACGAATTCAAATTCCTGAGCTTCACCAGCAATGTCAAACTCGCCAACAGAGCCATCCTTACCGTTGACTTCGACGAATATGACGAAGAGGAATTTGGTTTCTCCTCCAACGACGATGAAATGATCGTTTACCTCTACACCTATGACGGCACCGCCCTGACCTATGTCGGCAAAGTCAACCTCGCCGACGACGACGAAGTCAAGTATGACATCAAGGCCGGCGATACCCTTGGCCAGTATGTTATCACCAACACTGAGCTCTCCGGCGCCACCACCGTTGACGACGACGATACCGAAGAAGAGACCAACCCGAACACCGGTGTCTCCTCCTCCATCAGCGCTGTCATCGCTCTCGGCATGATCGCCCTGGTTTCCGCCGC
>CAZLMO010000132.1:0-5116 GCA_964560915.1 uncultured Oscillospiraceae bacterium | reverse complement strand
AAATTGCGGGGAATCTCCGCGCCATCCAGTCGGGCCGATTGGAACAACTGGAATAAGGCACGGGCGTGATCTTTCGCCGCGCCCTTTAAACAAACCGAATGCTTCATGCGTTCCTAGAAAAGCCGCTGTTCGGGTATATCATGAAACCGTTAGGAAAAAATGAGGTGTCACAATGAATCGAATTCTGGTCGTGGAGGACGATCCCGCGCTGGGCGAGGGCGTCTGTCTGGCGCTGCGGAGCGGCGAAACCGAGGCGGCGTTGGCGCCGGATTTGCAGACGGCCGGACGGATGCTGGCCGAGGCCGGAACGGATCTTGTGATCCTCGACGTCAACCTGCCGGACGGCAGCGGGCTGGAGCTGCTCAAGGAGTTGCGGCGTTCTTCCGGGATCCCCGTCATCCTGCTCACCGCCAACGATCTGGAAACGGATATTGTCGCGGGGCTGGAGCTCGGGGCCGACGATTATATCACGAAGCCCTTCTCGCTTGCCGTCTTGCGGGCGCGTGTCAATACGCAGCTCCGAAAAAAAGACGGCGGCTTCAACCGTATGGAGCTGGATGGCTTTTTCTTCGACTTTGACCGGATGGAATTTTTGCGGGATGGGCAGCCGGTGGAGCTGAGCAAGACGGAGCAGAAGCTGCTGCGCTGTCTTGTCGAAAACCGAGGGCTGACGCTTTCCCGCGAGACGCTGGTGGACCGCATCTGGACGGACGGGGCGGAGTATGTGGACGAAAACGCCCTCTCCGTGACGGTCAAGCGCCTGCGGGATAAGCTGGAGAAGACGCCCGCCAAACCGGAATACATCAAAACCGTCTACGGCGTCGGCTACACCTGGGCGGTGAGCTGATATGAATACCCTCGACTATCTCCTGCTGGCCGCGGCGGCGGCCACCGTCTGCGCGGCCGCCGTCATCCTCCTTCTGGAACGTCGCCGGGAGCGGCGGACGATGGAGGCGCTGGATCGGATGCTCGACGCCGCCATAGACGGCAGCTTCACCGAATCCGCCTTCGACGAAAGCCTGCGTTCCGCCGTGGAGACGAAGCTCGCCCGCTATCTCTCCGCCTCCGAGGTCTCGTCGCGCAACCTGAACGCGGAGAAGGAGAAGATCAAGGAGCTCATCTCGGATATCTCTCATCAGACCAAGACCCCCATCGCCAACATTTTGCTGTATGCGCAGCTTCTGGGCGAGCAGGCCCTGCCGGAGGAGAGCGCATCCTGTGTTCGGGCGCTGAATGCGCAGGCGGAGAAACTGAGCTTCCTCATCGGCGCGCTGGTAAAAACCTCCCGGCTGGAGACCGGCATCCTCGCCCTTTCGCCGAGCCCCGGCGGCGTCGGCCCCATGCTGCAAAAGGCCGTCTCACAGGCAGAGCCGCGAGCACGGGAAAAGGGCGTTGCGCTCTCCCTCGCCGAAACGGACGCCTCGGCAGTGTTCGACCCAAAGTGGACGGCGGAGGCGATCTATAATCTGCTGGATAACGCGATAAAATACACGCCCTCCGGCGGGCAAGTTTCGGTTCGCGCGGCGGCCTATGAGCTATTTTGCCGCATCGACGTGACCGACACCGGCATCGGCATTGCGGAGGCGGAGCAGGCAAAGATTTTCACCCGGTTTTACCGCTCTCCGGAGGTTGCAGATACGGAGGGCGTGGGCATCGGCCTGTTCCTCACCCGTCAGATCGTCACCGGGCAGGGCGGCTATGTGAAGGTGTCGTCCGCGCCCGGTAAGGGCGCGGCGTTCTCCGTATTTTTGCCCCGCAAAGAGTGATTCTTTCAAAACCGTTAGAATGTTTTGGCGTGCGGAAAGAATGTGGAAAGATTTCTCTGCTAAAGTCTGTATTGTGAAAAACAATGCGGACTTTATTTTATCGGGAGGCAGAAAATATGACGATCTTGCAGACACAGGATTTGAAAAAGATATACGGCGCCGGGGAGACCGCGGTGCACGCGCTGGACGGCGTGAGCCTGAGCGTGGAAAAAGGGGAATTCATCTCCGTAGTCGGCACCTCCGGCAGCGGGAAATCCACGCTTCTCCATATGCTGGGCGGGCTGGACAGGCCGACCTCCGGCACCGTCACCGTTGACGGAAAGGATATTTTCTCGCTGAAAGACGAGGAACTGACCATTTTCCGCCGCCGGAAGATCGGATTCATCTTTCAGAATTACAATCTGGTGCCGGTGCTGAATGTATATGAGAATATTGTGCTTCCGGTACAGCTCGACGGAAACGAGCCGGACGCCGCTTATATTACAAGTATTTTGGAGACGTTGGGGCTGGAAAAAAAGCTCGACAGCCTGCCGAACAACCTCTCCGGCGGTCAGCAGCAGCGGGTCGCCATTGCGCGGGCGATGGCGGCCAAGCCGGCCATCCTTCTGGCCGATGAACCCACCGGAAATCTTGACAGCCGAACCAGCCAGGATGTGATGGGCCTTTTGAAGGTCACCGGCCAGAAATACAGCCAGACCATCGTCATGATTACCCATAACGAGGAGATTGCGCAGACGGCCGACCGCATCCTCCGCCTCGAGGATGGAAAACTGACGGGCGGTGACTGGGCATGATCAAAGTCAAGAACGGCTGGGCCATCTCGAACCTTGCCCGGAAAAGCCTGCTTGCCAACCGAAACCGCAATCTCGTCGCGGCCCTTGCCATTGCGCTGACGACGCTGCTTTTTACGGCGCTGTTTACGGTTGCGGGGACGCTCCTTGATTCTTTTGAGCAGCAGACCTTCCGGCAGGTGGGCGGCGATATGCACGGCACATTTAAAAACATCACATGGGAGCAGGTTGAAGAACTGCGTGACGACCCGCTGATCGTCTCCTCCGGGGCGCGGCTGCTGGTGGGCATGCCGGAGGAGGCACCTTTCAACAAAATGCACACGGAAGTCAGCTACATGGAAGAGACCTGCGCGAAGGGCTACTTCTGTATGCCGACCCACGGCTCGCTTCCCAAGGAGGGCACGGATGAGATCGCCTGCGACACCCGCGTGCTGGAGCTGCTGGGCGTGGAGCCGGAGCTGGGCGCCAAAATCACGCTGCCTTACGTCGTCGGCAACGGAACGGACAGCTCGTTTTCCGTAACCGGTGAGTTTACGCTCTGCGGCTGGTGGGAATTCGACGAGGCCGGGCAGGCGGCCATGGCCATCGTGCCCCGCTCCTACGCCGAGCAGATTCTTTCGGGCTATCAAAGCTTCGGCGGCGACACCACCGGAACATGGGACCTGAATATCTACCTGAAATCCGGCGCCCATATCGAAGAAGATCTGGAACAGGTTCTTGAAAATTTCGGCTATCAGAACACGGATGAGCAGGCGGCGAACTATATCAATACCGGCGTCAACTGGGCCTATCTCGGCGCGCAGCTTTCAAGCAGGGCCAACTCCGGCACCATCTCCGGCATTGCGGCGCTGCTGGCCCTGATTGTGCTGACCGGCTATCTTATCATCTACAATATCTTTCAGATATCCGTCTCCAACGACATCCGCTTTTACGGCCTGCTCAAAACCATCGGCACCACCGGCAGACAGCTCCGCCGCATCATCCGCCGTCAGGCCCTGACGCTGTGCGTGATCGGCATCCCCGCCGGCCTGATCCTCGGCTGGCTCGTCGGCCGTGCGCTCTCCCCGTCGGTCCTTTCGACGCTCAACACCTACAAGGCGGCGAAGGCCTCCGCAAACCCGCTGATCTTTATCGGCGCGGCGGCATTTTCTCTTGTGACCGTGCTGATCTCCTGCGCGAAGCCCGGCCGTACCGCGGGCAGAGTTTCCCCCGTGGAGGCGGTTCGCTGGACGGAGGGCGGCACCGAAAAGTCCGCGAAAAAACTTCGCCGGGCCCATACCGTTACGCCCCGGAGCATGGCGCTGGCCAACCTCTCCCGCAGCAAAAAGCGGACGCTTCTGGTTGTGCTTTCCCTCTCCCTGGCCGTGGTGCTGCTGGAGCTGACCTGCACCTTCGCAAACGGTTTCGACATGGATAAATACCTCGAGAATTTCGTCGTTTCCGACTATATCCTCGGGAGCGCGGAGTACTTTCAGTCCTCAAACGGCGCCGGAGGGCTGCCTGTAGAGGATGTTCAGGCCGTACAGGAACAGGCCGGTATCACGGCCGGCGGCTGTGTATATGGCGGCGGCAGCGTGGAGGAGTTCGTCTCCGAGCAGCGCTACCGCGAGCATTACGGCAAGTGGAACGACAGCGAAACGGTGGACAGCCTCGTGGAAAGCGCGGAACAAAACGACAAGGGCGAATATGCGGATTCGCTCAATCTCTATGGCATGGAGGACTATCCGCTGGATAAGCTTACGGTTCTGGACGGCGGCCTGGATGCGCTGCGCGACCCGGCGCAAAACGCCGTCGCCGCCGTGCTGCTGATGGACGACTATGGAAAGCCCATCGAGAGCACAAACTGGGCCAGGGTCGGCGACAAGGTGACGTTCCGCTATGTGGAAGAGTATGCGTATTATGATGCGATAACCGGCGAGCTTGTCGATCCGGCCACGGCGAAAAACGGGTTTTATGAGCGGGCTCTCAAATATCATGAGGTGACCTATACGGTCGCGGCGGTCGTCACCATGCCGAGCGGCATGAGCTACCGCTTTTCCGGCAACGACGAATTTGTTCTGGGCGCAGATGAGTTTCAAGAAGAAACAGAAGTCCAAAACCCGATGATCTATCTGTTTGATGTGGATGAAACACATGATGCCGCGATGGAGCGCTTCCTGAATACCTATACGTCCCAGATCAATCCAACCCTTGATTTTGAATCCAAAAGCAGCTACACCGGTGAGTTCACCGGCATGCGCGATATGTTCCTGCTTGTCGGCGGCGCGCTGAGCGCGGTCATCGGCCTTGTGGGCGTCTTGAATTTCTTAAACGCCGTGCTGACTTCCATCCTCAGCCGGCGGCGGGAGCTTGCGATTTTACAGTCCGTCGGCATGACGGGCTCTCAGCTTCGCAAAATGCTCATCTGGGAGGGCGAGCTCTACGCGCTGATGGCGGCGGTCTTATCGCTGGCGCTGTGCTTTGCCGCCGGGCCCCTGATGCAAAATACGGTCGGCAGCGTGCTGTGGTTCTTCACCTACCGCTTCACCATTGTGCCGGTGCTGATTGTGCTTCCGGTGT
>CAZLMO010000131.1:3530-5306 GCA_964560915.1 uncultured Oscillospiraceae bacterium | reverse complement strand
TGAGATGTTCCGCGATCTCGACGATTTTCGCGGTGTGCTTGTTGATCTCCCGGATTGTCGCACCGCGAAGGCTCTCGCTGTCGATCTGCCTCGCTTCGCTGATAATCCTGTCCAGACCGTCCTGAATCATTCGGAAACGTTTGACCAGGCCGAGCCGTTCTTCCATGTCGAGCAAAATTGCTTCCGCCCGCTTGATCGAATCGCGGACTCCCTGACGGGTGATGCCGAGGTGCTCGGAAATCTCCGCCAGCGAAAGATCGTCGTTATAATAATAATCGATAACCTCCTGCTGTTTTTCCGTCAGGATATCTCCGTAAAAATCAAAGAGCACCGTGATATTCATATCCTTCGCCATACCCGTGCCTCCTTTTGTAAAGTAAATTACTTTACAATTTGAAACCTTGTTCATTATATAGGAAAAACGTCCGTATGTCAAGCGTTTCACGGATGTTTTTTATCGTTTCTCCTGTAGAAATCTGCGGGGGTTCGGTTTATTCCAGCCCATAATACCGGGCAAAATTGTCGTAGAGGATCATGCGGTTTTCCTCCTCCGAAAGACCAAGGGCAAAAAAGCGTTCCAGCTCCTCCCGGTGATCCCACATGGGAAAATCGGTACCCCAGAAGAAGCTTCCGATCCCGTAGCGATCAAAAAACTGATAGGCCGTCTTTTTATCGAGCAGGAAAAGCGAGCTCGAAATGTCGAAGACGATGGTGCCCGGGCGGTAGGTTTCGAGATTATCCCACCAGACGCCGTAGCTGCCGAAATGTGCGCCAATGACCTTAAGCCCGGGAACTTCATCGATGACGAACGCCATGCGTTTCGGGTCGGAATAGGGCCGTTTGTCGTCCCCTAGGTGAACCAGTACGAACATGTCATTATCCCGGATGGCCTTGAACATCGGCAGGGCCGCGCCGTCGTCGATATAAAACTGCTGAAAATCCGGGTGCAGCTTAACCCCGCGGAGCCCAAGCGCCTTGATCCTCCGGAGTTCCCCATCCATATCCTCATAATCCGGGTGCACGGTACCGAAGCCGAGAAACTCCGGATGTTTTGCACATTCTCTGAGAATGAAATCGTTGATGATCGGAACCTGCTGCGGGACCGTCGCCGCGGAGCAAACCAGATATTTCTCGACGCCGATCTGCCGCCCGGACTCAAGCAGCACTTCGCTGCTCCCGAAATGACACATCGGAATCTGATAGAATTCACTGATGGCTTCGGTGGCCTTCTCCGCGATCTTTTCCGGATAAATATGCGTGTGCGCATCGATGATGCGATAATCTGACATAGTTTCGTCTCCTTGATAAACGTACAATATTGTTATTTTACCACCCGCTTTCTCTGATTGCAAGTGGATCGATTTCCCTAATCACGGTGGATTGCCGCCTTCCCCGGTAGACGGGTCTTCTTTCGCTGCAGACGAAACGCTTTTCCCTATCGCAAACAGACATAAAAAGACGCCGTTCGGCGGGCATAGATAAAAAAAAGCCGTTCCTTTCGGAACGGCTTTTTTCTTGCGCCATGAATTATTGATTGAACCAGTCTGCCGGATAGCAGACATACATGAATCTGCAGTGATCCGGAGTGGAGAAACGGATCGGGCTGCCCTTCGGGATGTAGTTGATGTCGCCCGCGTGGGACTCAAGGTCTCCGTTCGCGGTCTTGAGGGTCAGATTGCCTTCAATGACATACTCAGCTTCATCATAGTTCAGGGTCCAAGGGAATTCGCAGTGATCCATTTCCATAACACCGATGCTGATTCTCGGAGTCTCTTC
>CAZLMO010000131.1:0-3430 GCA_964560915.1 uncultured Oscillospiraceae bacterium | reverse complement strand
ATCTTCTTCAGAAGGGCCGGAGCCATCCATTTGCCGAGGATCAGGGCGGTGATACCAGCGGTAAGTTTGCCGGCGATCATCGGGAAGATCATCTCAGGGCTGTTCGCGCCGGTGAAGCCAAGGTGGTCACCGAAGACGAAAGCGGCGGAGACGGCAAATGCGCAGTTCAGCAGTTTGCCCTGCGGGTTCATATCGCCAAGGATGTTGAACATTGCAATGTTGTTTGCAAGGTTCGCGACCATACCGGTAGCACCAGCAGCGTTCATGCCAAGAGCGGTACCAATTTTTGCGAGGCCTTTGCCAAACGTGTCAGAGACAAATTTGACCATCGGATAAGCACCGGCCAAGGTGATGGCGATCTGTCCGCAGACGAGAAGACCACTTTCCAGTGGAGAACCACCGTCATAATTGACCATGGTATCAAAGAGCGGGAAGCGGATGCCGGTGTTGTACTCGAAGATAGCGATAGCGGTGACGGCGGTGATGAAGATCGTGACGCCGTTACCAAAAGCATTGAATCCAGAGATCATCTTTGCCGGAGCAAACCAAAGACCAACCGCGATCAGGCCGGCGATGATGATAACCGGGATTACGTTGACAAGGATCGTGCCGATGCCGATCTTGTACGGGGTGGTGTTCATGACGAGACCACCAACAACGCAGCCGATCGGGATGGTGACCATACCAACAAGGGTACCGGCGCCAAGGAACGGTCTGTCAAGCGGGTTGATGATGCCAAGAGCGACCGGGATTGTGAAGACGATGGTCGGGCCCATCATGCTTCCGAGGATGATACCGGCATACTGACCAACCTCAGCGGTCTCAGCAAGCTGGAGGGCGAGCGGGTAGCCGCCCATATCGCAGGCAAGCAGGGTGGTGGCGAACATGGCCGGGTCAGCGCCGACAAGGCCATAGATCGGTCCAATGATCGGTTTCAGAACCATGGCGAGCAGCGGAGCAACGGCGACGACGCCGGCCATAGCCATGGCCAAACCGCCCATTGCGTTAATTCCGTTTTCCCATTCAGTGCCGTAACCGTGTTTGTTTCCACAAATTCTGTCGATGGCGCCCACGACCATGAAGATAGCCATGATCATGACGACGACCGTATTGATGGCGAGGTTGTCTATCCAACCGCCAAACGTCTCGGTAAAGACCTCAGGATTCCAGGCAGCAACTAATTCGCTAAAATCCATTATACTGACCTCCTAAAAAATTAGTTTTCTCAAACTATATTCATTAAGGGGAGTTTACTGACCTTCACGCCAGGGAAGCAGCAGAAACAGCTGCATCACATATGTTCCATCTGCAGGCTCTCAGGCAGTTTTCCTGCCTTAGCCGCAATGCCTACAGAAAAATAATATGTATTCCCTGACATTCCCGTCAGGTTCCCTAAAATGACCAGAATACCTGCTCCATAAGAGAAATAGTTTCTGAAACAGGAATTTTCAATGTGCGCTCAGAATCACAACTGATCCTGAATATCTATGCCATCGATAACACCAACGATCGCGGCATCAACAGGCACGCGGGGGTCCCCAACGGCATAGCGAGCAGGGTTCCCGGTTACCAGCAGAACTTTGTCGCCAATACCGGCATCCACGACGTCAGCCGCGATGTAAGGTTCACGGGTCTCGTTTCCAACGAGCTTATAGTTAAGTGGTTTTACAACCAGCATCTTAAGCCCTTCGAGCTTCGGTTCCTTTCTGGTCGCCCAGACACTGCCTATTACGACTCCTATTCTCATGGGATACCTCCGTTACAGTTGTACTGATCTTCTCAGATCAGTTCGATGCCGAGATCTCTCGCCGTATCGCGGGCAAGGCTCGTGATGACCGGGCGCTCAGGAAGTTTGATCTTCCTGAAATGCTGCGCCATGGCCTCACGGATGTCTCTTTCCGTAACGACACGTTTTTTGATCTCGTAGACGGACTCCGGATCCGCAGATTTCTCTGCCGCCGGAATTTCTGCCTTATTCGGTTTCTCTGCCTTCTGAGCGGCGGCGCCTTCGCAGATCGCCGCTTTTACATCATCCTCACCAACGAGGGTGACGCCGCTGTCGAGCAGAATCTGGAGATTCTTGTAGATATTATTGTAGATCGCCTTCGGAGCAGTTTCCTTATATTTAAGGATCTCAACCTGCTCTTTTACCATCAAAACCCGTTTTCCCTTCAAAATTGCTTCAGCAGCAAGGGCCAGAAATTTGCTGTCCGTGCAGCCGTTGGCGATTTTGAACAAATTGCTGTTTGTCATGTCGTAGAGCACAACGGTGTCGAAGCAGTCAACGTCCACTTCGTAGTTTTCTTTCAGCGCGCAGGTGACTTTGCACAGTTCGCTGTCATTTTTCTCAAGGGAGCAAACCGAATCGCAATGATTCTCCGTGAGAATCAGCGCGGTCCGTTTCGGGTCTTCCGCGATGGAAGGCGGGATGCTGCCCTCTTTTTCGAGGTAAGCTTTTACCGCTTTGACAGCCAGCTCTATTAACAAATCCATATCCATAACTATCACCTTCTTTTTCAACAAGCTTTTTCCTGCTCCCGTAAAGGAACATGTAAGCATGAAGCCATTGGAAAAGATATGGTCGCGCTGGTCATTTTTAGACCAGGCAGTTCATGGCTATACCCGCGGGCGTAACCAGGAACGGGTCTGCGGGTTTGACGGTAGGGATGCCAATTGTATCCTCAAAGATTTTCTCCATGCCGGTGAGGCAGCAAGTACCTCCGCAAAGATAGATGGTATCGATGTTGTACCCGGACGTGAAATTCTTGACAATGGTTGCCATCTTCTCGATCACCGGCTTCACGATCGGAAGGATTTCCGCGTGACGGCTTTGATCGATTTTGATCTTCTCCGCATCCTCAAAGGAAATATGGTAATTTCCCGCAAGGACAAGGGACAAATGTGTACCCCCGGTAGGTTCGTCAAACGTTGCGACGACCTTGCCCTCTTTGAAGATTGCAGCGCCCGTAGTTCCGCCGCCGATATCGACGACGGCTCCGTCTGTGATACCATAGATGGAATTCGCTGCGGTAGGTTCATCAAGGATATTGGTAACCTCGAAGCCGGCGCCTTCTGTGCAATACTTATGTGTCCTTGTGCTGGATTCCGTTCCGGCAGGCATCGCGATCGCGGCATATGAAAGCTCGCGCCCGAGGCGTGCCTCAAGTTTCTTTTTCAGTTGCCTGACAATGGAAACGGCTCCGGTATAGTCGACAATTACGCCGTCTTTGAGCACCTGTGCAAATTGCTTTTCACAGGCAACGGGGTTATTTTCCTCATCGAGCACCACAACCACGATATAAGCGGTGCCCAAGTCAACGCCTACTTTCAGCTTGTCGGAAACCGGCTTGTTGACCACATGCTCGGATTCCGTGATGCGGGCCATATACGCATCGATGGATTCAAGATCAAGCATAAAACAACGTCCTTA
>CAZLMO010000130.1:0-5362 GCA_964560915.1 uncultured Oscillospiraceae bacterium | reverse complement strand
GATAACGCGGCGACCACGCAGATGAGCCAAACGGCAATCGACGCCATGCTGCCGTATCTGGCGACGAACTATGGCAACCCTTCGAGTCTTTATTCGCTTGGGCAGACCGCCGCCGCTGCCTTGCAGGGGGCGCGGGAAACCATGGCGAGGTGCCTTGGCTGCGAAGCACGGGAGATCACATTCACCTCCGGCGGCAGCGAGGCCGACAATCAGGCAATCCTTTCCGCCGCCGTGCTCGGAGAGCGGGAGAAAAAACATATCGTTTCCACGGCGTTTGAGCATCACGCGGTGCTGCACGGGCTCAGGAAGCTTGAAGAACAGGGCTTTGAAATTACGCTGCTTGACGTACACCAAAACGGCATCGTCACGCCGGAACAGGTCGCCTCCGCCATTCGGGAGGATACCTGCCTTGTGACGGTCATATACGCAAACAACGAGATCGGCACGATCCAACCGGTCGCCGAAATCGGGGCCGTCTGCCGGGAAAGGGGCGTTCTCTTTCATACCGATGCGGTGCAGGCTGCGGGGCATCTGCACATCGACGTAAAGGAGCAGAAGATCGACCTGCTCTCCCTATCTGCGCATAAATTTCACGGCCCGAAAGGCATTGGCCTGCTCTATGCGAAAAAGGGCGTCCCGCTCACGAGCGTCATTGAGGGCGGCGCGCAGGAACGCGGCAAACGCGCGGGGACGGAGAATGTTTCCGCGATTATGGGCATGGCGGCGGCTTTTGAAGAAGCCTACAGGCGGATTGACGAAAACGCCGCGAAGGTTTCCGCGCTCCGGGATCGGCTGATCGCCGGGCTTTCACAAATCCCGGGCTCGTTTCTAAACGGCGACCTGGAACGCCGGCTTCCCGGCATCGTGAATTTCTGCTTTGAGGGTGTCGAGGGCGAATCCCTGCTTCTGCTGCTCGACCGGGAGGGCGTTTGCGTCTCATCCGGCTCCGCCTGCGCGTCGGGCTCACTCGACCCGAGCCATGTTCTGCTGGCGATCGGCAGATCCCGTGAGACCGCACGCGGCTCGCTTCGTCTCTCGCTTTGCGAGTGGAACACCAAAGAAGAGATTGAGAAGATATTAAGCGTGGTGCCGAAGGCGGTGGAAACCCTGCGAGGCATATCGCCCGTCCGGTGAGATCTTTCGGCCGGGAAAAAAGCAGTTTCTGATTAAAAAAGGCTGTCCCTCCCGGTTCCGCGGCAGCCGGGAGGATAAAAAACAAGCCGATTTTCCGATATGGCGACAGTTATCAATAAAACGGCGGCCGAAGCATTCGGATAGCCTCCGGTTTACAGGACACGCGGCCCACTTTTTGCAGAGAAGGGAATCGGGGCCGCGGGCAGGTATTCCTATAATAAAAACGGCATCGAATATGACCGTTCGCGGCTTTTCAAAAAGCAAGGACGGGGGTGGGTAAAGTGCAAAAGGAAATTCCATATATAACACGCCGGGGCAGGAAGATATGTTGGCGGAAAGCGGAGGTTGGGGAATGAGTCAAAAAGCGTTGATTGCCATGAGCGGCGGAGTGGATTCCAGCGTGGCCGCGCTGCTGATGCAGGAAAAGGGCTGCGACTGTATCGGAGCCACAATGCGCCTGTTTCAGAATGAAGATGCGGGCATGCCGCGGGGGAAATCCTGCTGCTCGCTTGACGACGTCGAGGATGCGCGTAGTGTTGCCTGCAGCCTCGGCATGCCGTACTATGTCTTCAATTTCATGGAGAATTTCCAGTCGGAGGTCATCGCCCGATTCATTTCCTCCTATGAAAGCGGGGCTACGCCCAATCCCTGCATCGACTGCAACCGGACCATGAAATTCGGCAAGTTGTATCAGCGCGCCGCGATGCTGGGCTGCGACTGCGTTGCGACCGGCCATTACGCGCGAATTGAAAAGGAAAGCGGCCGCTATCTTTTAAAAAAGGCGGCGGACGAAACCAAGGATCAGAGCTACGTCCTGTATTTTATGACGCAGGAGCAGCTTGCCTATACGCAGTTTCCCCTTGGGGATCTGCACAAGACCGAGGTCCGGCGGATCGCGGAGGCGCATGGCCTTGTCAACGCCCGGAAACATGAGAGTCAGGATATCTGTTTCGTACCAGATGGCGACTACGCGAAGGCCATCGAGAGGATCTCCGGCAAAACATACCCTTTTGGGAATTTTATCGACCGCGGCGGGGCCGTCCTCGGGGAGCACAAAGGGATCATCCGCTATACGGTCGGGCAGAGGAAAGGCCTCGGCCTGTCGCTGCAAGAACCGATGTATGTGTGTGAAAAAAGAACGGAAGATAACACGGTGATCCTCGGCAGGAACGAAGATTTATATTCCGGAGAGCTGGACGCGGAGGATTTTAACTGGATCGCGTTTGAAAATCCTCCGGAATTCCTGCGCGTCAAAGCGAAGATCCGCTACCGGCAGCCGGAGCAGTGGGCGACCGTCACGTCCACCGGAACCGGTGCCGTCCATCTTGTTTTTGACGAGCCGCAGCATGCCGTCGCAAAGGGCCAGGCGGTGGTGCTGTATGACGGGGACTTCGTGCTCGGCGGAGGAATCATCTGCTGAAGAACCCTCTGCGGAAGAACCCTCTGCGAAGAATCATCTGCGGATTAATTTTCTTCGGAGAAAAAGCTTTTTCAGGAAGCTCCCTTCGGCGGAAGCTTCCTTTGCAAAAAAACGACTTTGTCAGAAGCACCATTCGGGAGGAACCGGATTGATTCTTTCCTCCGCCTCGTGGTATAATACTCGCAGGGCGGCTGTGCCGTTTTTCGCGGTTTGTTTACGGCGGGCTTTTTCCGGAACGATGCCGTCTTTGATAAAAATAAGGACAAGGGGGTGCGCCGAATGATGGTTTCTACAAAGGGAAGATACGCTCTGCGCGTGATGGTGGATCTCTCGGAGCACAAAACGGGAGCCTATATCCCACTGAAAGATATCGCCGAGCGGCAGGAAATTTCTCAGAAATATCTTGAGAGTATCATGACGGTGCTCTCAAAGGCCGGCTTTGTCGACGCGCTCCACGGGAAGGGTGGCGGCTATAAGCTGAATCGCAGCCCGGAGGAATATACGGTGGGCAGCGTGCTGAAGCTGACCGAGGGAACGCTCGCGCCGGTCGCCTGCCTGGAATATGCATGTAATACCTGTAAACGGGCACCGGAATGCCGGACGCTTCCGATGTGGGCCGAGCTGAACCGCCTGATCGATCATTTCTTTGAAGGTATCACGGTGGGGGATCTTGCCAAAAACAGTTCGAGCGGGGACTATGTGATATAAATGCGGGGAAAACGGATCGACATTTTACAATAAAAGCCGGTAGACCGGGGATTTGTACGAGACCTAAAAGGGCATAGTACCGGCCCGCCTCTTATGAGGCGCCGAAAATCCTTCAGTTGCATCACTTGCTCCACTTACCGCTAAAGCAGTTACCGCCGGTAGTTTTGGCGCATACCCACTACAAAGAACTCTTAGCTCGCCTCGCTCGATGCCGTAAGCGAAAGCATTTTTTTACTGACCTTCGGTAGAATCGGGGGTTTTGCCAAGCTAAAGCGACAATAAAAGCCGGGAGACCAGGGATTTTTCCCTCGATCTCCCGGCTTTTTCATATATTCCGGTGATTTACCCGATCAGTAGCTGAAGCAGAAGCCCGGTCAGCGCCGAGACCGCAAACAGCAGCGCCGTGATGTGCAGACATTCCTTCCGGTCGCGATCCGTGCGGAACAGCACGAGCAGGCCGAGCCCCGCGCCGGACGACAATCCGGCCATCGCGGAGCCGAAACTCAGCGCGCCCTCCGCATAGAGTTCGGCGATCACGACGGAAGGGGCGCAGTTTGGAATCAGCCCGACCAGCGCGGCAAGAATCGGCTGCAGCAGACTGCCGCTCATCAGAACGCTCCCCAGCCGATCCTCGCCGATCAGCCCGATCAGCAGGTTGAGGGAGAAGATCACCGCCAGCAAAAACCCGAAGATCTGCAGCGTGTGCAGAATCGCGGAAACCAGAATGCCGCCTTCGCCCTCCGTATGGCAGCGGCAGTGCTCCTCGCGGACAGCCTCGAGATCCTTCTGCGGCGCCTTCAGAATTCCGCTGAAATCGACGGCAAGCCCGGTCACGACGGCAAGGACGATCTTTGCCAGCAGCAGGGGCAAAATCTTTCCGGCGCTTTCCGGGTGGGAGAGCAGCACCGGCACGGCCTCGTCGCTCGTGGAGAGGAAGACGGCCAGCAGCGTACCCGCCGTGACCAGCCGGTTGGAGTAGAGATTCGCCGCTGCGACGGAGAAGCCGCACTGCGGCACACACCCGAGCACAGCCCCGGCAACGGCGCCCGCCTTTCCAAACTTTTGCAGGGAGGCCACGAACTTTTCTCCGGCCCGGTGCTCCAGAAATTCGATCAGCAGGTATGCGCCGAAGAGGAAGGGCAGCATTTTGAGGCCGTCCAGAAAGGTATCGAGCAAGAGGTCGGGCAAAATTTCAAACATGAGAAAGTGCTCCTTTTTCCAAACAATCAGGGAGAGAACCTTATTATGATATATGAAAAAAACTTTGTCAATAGGCACTGCGAAAAACAGGGAAAACAGCATAAAAAAGGCGATTGAGCAGAGAAAACGGAGCCCGAAATATTCATATATGAGCGCTTCTTCATGGGTTACCTTATCTTGCTCTCGGCCACATGCTCCGGCACGAATCAAATTTCCTCCCCGTTTTCTCTTTTGTACGGCGTTTCCCTGTCAATTCGCCCACCTTCCGCGAATAGGATTTACCGAAGCCGAAAAAAGGGGAGGGGTCATGATGGAGATATCCGGCAAACAGAAGGAAAAGTGGAAGCTCGCGTTGGCGGTGACGGGCGCTGCGCTCGTGATTTTCCTCGCGTTAGGAATTTTTGTATATAAAGCGGTGGCGGAGGGCGGCCCGCACCTGCCGATCTATTCGGTCGAGACCGACGAGAAAAAAGTGGCCGTCACGGTCAACTGCGCCTGGGGGGACGCCGATATTCCGGAGCTGCTCGAGCTGTTCGACGAATACGATGTGGAGGCGACGTTTTTCATTCTTGGCCAGTGGGCCGAAAAATATCCGGACTCCACGCGGGCGATAGCGGAGGCCGGCCATGAGATCGGCTCCCACAGCAACACCCATCCGAACATGGTAGGCATCGGAGAAGGGAGAATCCGGGAAGAACTGGATCGGTCGGCGGAGCATATCGAGAGGGCCTGCGGAATCCGGCCAGTGCTTTTCCGCGCACCATCCGGTTCCTACGACAACCAGCTGATCGACGTGGCGGCGAAGCTCGGCTATCAGACAATCCAATGGGACGTCGACAGTCGGGACTGGCAAAATCCCACCGCGGAGGAGATGGCGCAAAGTGTGCTCTCTGCGGTGCG
>CAZLMO010000129.1:0-5448 GCA_964560915.1 uncultured Oscillospiraceae bacterium | reverse complement strand
GATGCCGATATCGGAGAGATTGATTGCTTTTTCAATCAGTTTAAGCGCGGAACGGTCCCACGGCTGGATGACAAGGATTCGGGCCTCCGACACGGAAACGGCCGCCATCTGATTCACCTTGGTGGGGGTGCCGTAATAATCAATGACCAGGCGATCCAGTACGCCGGGGTTGGCGCGTCCGGCACGGATGGAAGCAAAGTCTTCTTCCAGCTCCGCGACGATGAACTCCATTTTCTCATTAAAAGAAGTGAGTTGTTCTCTCATAGTTTTCCTCCATTTCTCCGGCTGAAAAATTATTTTGAAAGGTGCGAATGTGCGCCGGGAGACCCCGCATCTTCCGAAGCATGTTATATTCCGGGGATCAGTCCCTGACCAAAGTGCCGATCTTTTCGCCGGTGATGGCGCGGCAGATGTTTTCGGGGTCGCTGAGACTGAAAACCAGAATAGGAATGTGGTTGTCGCGACACATGGCAACCGAGGTGGAATCCAAAACCTTGAGATCCTTTTCCAGCACCTCGCTGAAGGTGAGGCTGTCGTATCTCACCGCGTCGCTGTACTGGTTGGGATCTTTGTCGTATACGCCGTCGACCAGCGTCGCCTTGAAGATTACGTCGGCGTTGATCTCTGCCGCACGAAGAGAGCTCGCGCTGTCTGTGGAGAAATAAGGATTGCCGGTGCCGCAGCCGAAGATAATGACTCTGCCCTTCTCCAGGTGGCGGATGGCCCTGTTGCGAATAAACGGCTCCGCAATCTCCGGCATGGAGATCGCGGTCATGACCCGCACCGGAACGCCCAACTGGTTGAGCGTATCATAGAGCGCCAGCGCGTTGATGACGGTGGCCAGCATCCCCATGTGATCCGCCGTGGTGCGATCCATGCCGTCGCTTGAGCGGCCGCGCCAGAAGTTGCCCCCGCCTACGACAATCGCGATCTCCGCGCCCAGCTCCGAGCATTTTTGGATGCTCTTACAGATGATCTGAACGGTATGGAAGTCGATTCCGGTTTTTTGGCCGCCGGCAAGGGCTTCCCCGCTGAGCTTCAGCAGCACGCGCTTGTATTTTAGTTCCATTGGTGCACAACTCCCCTTCTCCCCATTTTAGATTTATTTTACATGATTACCCCAAATAAGTAAAGGCTATTTTTACAAAAGAAAGGATCGTTCCGATTTGCGGCTTTTAAACAAAAATCAAAACCATGTGCGGAATATGTGGCTTGCACAAGCCTTGAAAAGGTCTCCTGCCGGCACGCATTCCGGGATACATCGAAAAAAGCGGTTCCTTGCGTCACTTGCCCCCGCAACCGCAAAATCAGCCGGAATCGGTAACCCCCGTGCCGAACCGCCACGGAACATGGCTGCTTCACTCTACCCCGTAAGTTGCCGGAACATAAAAAAAGGCCTCGTCCTTTTCTTCTCGGACGCAGCCTTTTTCTTAAAACCCCAGTTTTTCAGGTTCCTCCCGTTCGCTCCCGCAGGAAAAGCAGTTGTCCCCACAGTCCAACAAAACGGCCAGAACCAGCGCCTGGATCCTGTCGTCGGAACCCCGGAGCGTGATCGTATAATCGTCCTCCCAGGGGTTCCATTTTTTCCGGATGACGGAGATTTCCCTTCCATTTTTCCGCATTTTATAGACATGCTCCAGCAGGTTCCGGTGCAGAACCCAGCCGGTCGTCACATATTCCGTCCCCGTCAGGGAAAATCGCCTGTAAAGCTCAATCGCTTGCCCGCCGCAATCCAGGCGGTACCTGCCAAAACCGGCCTGCCTGACTTTCGCCGCAAGGGCTCCGTTTGCGTCATAGAAATCCAGCTTCTTTTTTAAGAAACCACCGGAAAGTTTTGCCTCAAGCAGCAATTTCCCGGTTCCATCCATGATCCGGCACCCGTGCATGCGAAAAATCATAGAAAGTTCTTCCGAATCTTCTATGTTCTCCATGCTTTCTATCCACTTGTCAGTGTACTGACCCTTTCTTGAAAGCGCCCCAAGCGGCTGCTCCCGAATTCATTCTTCATCATCAATCCCTTTTCCAGGATGAAAAAAAGACCTTCCGCGGTAGGGCCCGCGAAAAATCCCTTTTCATAATACGGATTACTATACCACCTTTTGAGGCTTTGTCAAGGATAGAAAAATAAAGGGCCGCCATATCAAAAAAAGCCGCGGAAAGCGGCTTTTTTTCTGTTTTATCCGATATCAGTCTTTTTTCTGAGCCTGCGCGATCTGTTTCGCAATCTCATCGGCGAGGTTCTCTTCGGCTTTCTTTTCAAGGCCTTCGCCCTTCTCAAAGCGAACAAACTCGGCCACTTTGATGCTGCCGCCAAGTTCCTTGGCGACTTTCTCCGTGTAGGCCTCGACGTCGATATCCGGATCCTTTACAAACGCCTGACTGATCAGGCAATTTTCCTTATAATATTTGCCGATTTTTCCTTCCAGCATCTTTTCCTTGACGGCGTCCGGTTTGCCGGCCATTTTAGGATCCTCGTTGATCTGGGCAAGGCAGACTTCCTTCTCATGATCGAGAACGGATTCCGGAACGCATTCCGGGCAAACATACAGCGGCTGGGAAGCGGCGATCTGCATGGCAATGTCTTTTCCGTATTCGGCAAAGCCGTCTTTTTCGGCGAGGTCGGTATCAAAACGAACCAGCACGCCGATCTTTCCGCCCATGTGGACGTAAGAGGCACAGGCGCCTTCATAACGGACAAAACGGCGGATTTTCAGGTTTTCGCCGATGACAAGCACGTTATCCTGAAGAATCTGCTGGAGGGTGCGGCCTTCCACATCGCAGGCAAGCAGCGCGTCGATGTCGGCCGGGTTCTGTTCCATCACGGTCTTGAGGCAGAGCTTTACGAACGCAAGGAACTTGTCGCTCTTTGCGGCGAAATCGGTCTCCGAGTTGACCTCGATGACCGCGCCGACTTTGTGCTCCCGGCAATAATCGGCCAGAACGGCGCCTTCCGCAGCGATGCGGGAGGACTTTTTGGCGACGGCGGCGAGGCCTTTTTCACGAAGAAAATCTATGGCCTTATCCATATCGCCGTCGGTTTCCGTCAGCGCTTTTTTGCAGTCAAGCATACCGCAGCCGGTGCTTTCCCGAAGGGCCTTGATATCAAGAGCAGTAAATGCCATTTATTTTTCCTCTCCTTCCGTCTCTTCGTCGACTTCGTCTTCCTTTTCCTGCGCAGCCGGAGTAAGCTGCTCACCCTGATGGCCTTCGATGATCGCATCGGCGATCGTTCCGGAAATCAGTTTGACCGCGCGGATGGCGTCGTCGTTGCCCGGGATCAAATAATCGATCTCATCCGGGTCGCAGTTTGTATCCACGATCGCAACGATCGGGATTCCAAGCTTGCGGGCTTCGGAGACGGCGATTTTCTCTTTTCTGGAGTCGACGATGAAGAGCGCGCCCGGAAGGCGATCCATCTCCTCAATGCCGCCGAGGTATTTCTCAAGTTTTTCGATCTCGAGGGCCAGTTTGCTGGCTTCTTTCTTGGTCAGGCGGTCGAACGTGCCGTCCTCTTCCATCTTGCGGAGCTGGGTCAGGCGGGCGATACGGCTGCGGATGGTCTTAAAGTTGGTAAGCATGCCGCCGAGCCAACGGGCGTTGACGTAATAAGCGCCGGCTCTTTCGGCTTCCTCACGGATAGAATCGGCGGCCTGTTTTTTGGTGCCGACGAAGAGAACGGTCTTGCCGTCTGCGGAGAGATCGCGGACGAACATGTAAGCTTCTTCGATTTTCTTTACCGTCTTCTGCAGGTCGATGATGTAGATTCCATTGCGCTCGGTAAAAATATAAGGGGCCATTTTGGGGTTCCAGCGGCGGGTCTGATGCCCGAAATGGACACCGGCCTCAAGCAGCTGTTTCATGGATACGATAGACATTGTTTTTCCTCCTTTTGTTGTTCCTCCACCCCACGCATTTCGAAAGAGCGGCCATCTCTGGTACATCGCCGGAACGATTGTGAGGTGTGTGGATTTGCTTTGTGAAACGCGGACTGCGATTCCACAGCCCTTCGATTATATCACGGGATGTTTTCCATTGCAAGATTTTTCTATTATTTTCTCTTAGTTTAAGATAATTTAAAAAGGCTCGCAAAAAAGCCCTTTCTTTTCTGCTCCCGGATCACGTCCGAACGGATCAGGATGGTGTCCCGCCCGATGGACTCCACTTTCTCCCAGCCGATCATGATCTCTTCCTCCCTGCCCAGCAGCCCAAAGAGACGAAGCTTCCCGCCGATCACCAGGGCCAGCACTTTTTCGCTCTCCGTATCAACCAGCATGTCGTCGATGTAGCCGAAACTCGCTCCGTCGTTGAGGTTGATGACTTCTTTCGCGCGCAGATCCTGCATGCGGATTCTCGTATGTATTCCCCCTTCGGTGAAATCTATTCCGGTCGAAGGAGAAATCTGTCTGTCCTCCCATGCTCAAGCCGTTTTTTCTATGCTCAAATAGAGCCGCCGCCGCGGTGCATGTCCGAAAACGAAAATATCGGCGGGCATTCCCGCCTGAGGAAACAAAAACGGGCCAAACCATTTTCTCCATCCCATAAAATACCAATGGATCATCCTCAGCCTTCTCCGGAAAAGCATTCTCCCCTCTTTTTTTGTTTTTATTTCCCCGCGCCTATGCGCTTTTCCGCGATCTTCTTTTTTGGGAAAGCCAATCATTTTTGAAGAAAATATTCTTTCCATCTGCAATTGACAAAATTTCACTCAAGCAAAACTGCATAGCGGTTTCCACTTTCGGACATGCTCCTTTCGCAGGAATCTTTTTGGCGGGTGGTGCGGAAATGTATTACGGAAAAGTGGAAATCTGCGGTATCAATACTTCCCGGCTGCCCGTGCTCAAAGAAGCGGAGAAAATGGATCTGCTGAAGAAGATCAAAGAGGGCGACGACTCCGCCCGCGAAAAAATGATCAGCGGGAATCTCCGCCTCGTGCTCAGCGTGGTGCAGAAATTCACAGGACGCGGGGAAAATCCCGACGATCTATTTCAGGTTGGCTGCATCGGCTTAATAAAAGCAATCGACCACTTCGATCCCGGGCTGGATGTTCGCTTCAGCACCTATGGCGTTCCGATGATCGTCGGGGAAATCCGCCGATTTTTGAGGGACAACAACGCCATCCGCGTCAGCCGCTCCATGCGGGATACGGCCTATCGCGCGATGCAGGTCAAGGAGGATTACCTCACCAAAAAAGGCCGGGAACCGACCATGGACGAAATTGCTCGGGAGCTCGGCATGCCGAGGGAGCAGGTGGTCATCGCGCTCGAATCCATCGTGGAGCCGGTCTCGCTTTACGAGCCCGTCTATTCCGACAGCGGCGATACGATTTACATGCTCGACCAGATCGGCGACAAGGACTGCGAGACCGGCTGGCTTGAGGAAATCGCACTCAAAGAGGCTATGAGCAACCTGACCCCGCGCGAAAAAAGGATCCTTGCGCTGCGCTTCTTT
>CAZLMO010000128.1:0-5521 GCA_964560915.1 uncultured Oscillospiraceae bacterium | reverse complement strand
TTTTTTCTTACATAGGATCCGGCTGCCCGAAGGGCTTTTACAGGAACGGCCGTGGTTTCCTAAAGTTTTTGTTCAGGAAGGTGCCTGTGTGAAGAGACTGATTGCTTTGATTTGGGGAATTCTGATATTGGCCGGATGCTCCGGCAGGCAGGTTATTTCCAGCGAATCCACGCTGGCCGAAACGGGTTCCCTGAGAATCGAATCGGGACAGGAGGGCGTCTATTATCCGGAGACGGAGATGACGGCGGAGGAGACGGCGGAGGCCTACCTCGAGCAGATGTATCTCTCTTATTGCAGGAACGAACTGATTGATTTTACTTCCATTCTTGATACGTCGGAAAAGGAGATCCGGTACATTCTGCTTTGGACAAAGGCCCTGCTGCAAAGGCGCCGCCTTTTGGCAGAAAATGGTCTCTGCTGGGTGGATACGGAGAAGAAGCCCTACACGGTCACCTATATAGGCAAGTATGACGTGGAGGACAAGCGGCTCTGGCATCTAAGCAAATTGGTGCCGGATGAAAACGAGGAGGCCGTCGTGCTGCATTTTGTCGTGGAGGGCGAGGAAGGCGAAGCCTATCCGCCGATCCTCGCGGCAGGCGCGCAGCACAGCCTTCTGCTTCGAAAGGAAGACGGCGTCTGGAAGGTCGCCTATCATTATTTTCCCGGTGCTCTGCGGAGATTCAGTTCTACCAAAGGGCTGGATGAGCGTTCGGATGAGGAAGTGCTCGCGGAACTGAAGACGGAATTCGCCGTTCTTGACGAGCCGGAAGCTGTTTCGCTGTCTTCGGATGCGAAAATCTATGACGGCAGCCTTGCGGTGGAATATGCTTTCGCACATCTTACGGAGAAGAATCCGGATTTTTATGACATCGGAGACTGGGATGGCAACTGCCAGAATTATGCTTCTCAATGTATCTGGTGGGGCTTTTCGGCAGGGGAGGAAGCTTCCGTTAAAGCGTACGACAATATGACGAACACCTGGTTTGCCGGTTCCGGCGGTGGAAGCGACGCCTGGGAGGGAGTCAACGATTTCTGGTACTATGTCAACGGAGAAAAAAGTGCGCTGAAAGTTTCGTTCCCGGAAGGGGTAGAAGGGCTTCGGGCGGGGGATCTGATCCAGATACGTTCCCGCAGCGGCGATTCGGATAACAGCGGCAACTTCAACCATTCGCTGCTCGTCGTTGATGCGGAAAAACTGATCCTTGCACAGAACAGCCCGGGCTGCCTGCTGTATTATTCCGACCTGCTCAATACGGAGATGCGGTTTATCCGACCGGAATATCTGATTCCATAATTAATGCCGAAGGTACGGCAGGAGGGTTCTCCCCAATATTTTTTGGCGGAAGGTTGGAAAAAGAGTTGAATCCCAAAAAAGAATTTTTCAAACGGATCCTCAAGGCCGTCGTCGGTCTTGAGATCTTTTCCATAGGAATCTATTTCTTTATTCAGGCAAACATCGGCCTGCCGCCGTGGGATGTGCTCAGCATGGGTATCTCCTACCGGATACCCGGTTTGACCTATGGGGACGCCTGTACGATCGTCAGTCTGTTGGTGCTCGGGATCGATCTGCTGCTCAAGGAAAGGCTGGGTTTCGGCTCACTGCTGGATGCGCTGCTGGTCGGCAAGAGCGTCGATCTCTGCGACTGGATCGGTTTTCTTCCGGAGCAGAATACCCTGCCCGGAGGCATCCTGTTCGCGATGGTCAGCCTGTTTATCATGTGTTACGGCATGTATTTCTATATGGACGCAGGGCTTTGCTGCGGGCCGCGGGATTCGCTGATGGTCGCGGTCGGCCGCCGCCTGCCAAAAGTCAAAATCGGCTTTGCGGTTATGATTCTCAACGTCTTTGTGCTGGTCGGCGGGTATTTTCTCGGTGGCCCGATCGGGCTGGGTACGCTGATCGAGGTTCTCTGCATCGGCTATGTGATGAACCTTGTCTTCCGGCTTATGAAATTCGAGCCGCGGGACGTCATACACGAGGATTTTTTCCAGAGCCTCGCGCACTTTCGAAAATTGCGGGATCCTGCGGCATGAAACCCATTGCGGAATCTATGCCGCGGTAGTATAATAAACGCATAAAATCATAAGATGGAAAGGATAGGATTATGATGACGGATTTCATGAAAATGCTCGAGCAGAGAGCCAGTTGCCGCAAATATGCGGTTAAACCGGTAGAGGATAAAAAGATCGTTTCCTGCATCAACGCCGCTCGCCTTTCGCCGTCTGCGATGAATACCCAGCCGTGGCATTTCTATGTGGCCAATGATCCGGAATCCGCCGCCTTTATCGCGTCAAATGTACAGGCTGCCAACATGAACAGTTGGGCAAGTCAGGTTCCGGCCTTTGTGATTGTCACGCAGGAATCTGCCGAGGCGATCAAAAAGCTTCCTTTTTCCGTCCGAAGGGAATTTCGCCCGTTTGATATCGGCGTCGCGGTTCATGCCTTCGTGCTCGAAGCCGCGCAGGAGGGCCTCGGCACCTGTATCCTTGGCATAATGGATGAGGATAAGCTCAAACAGCGCTTCCGCATTCCCTCCGAAAAAAAGGTCGGCCTGATCATTGCGGTCGGCTACCCGGCCGACGGCTGGACTCCCGGAACCAGGAAGCGTAAGGAACTCGAAGAGCTCATCACTTACGTCAAGTGAATCGAAAATAACCGACACCGGAGAGCGTAAAGACGACTCTCCGGTTTTCCTTAAGGAGATTTTTATGTACGAACAGGAAACAAAAACCGCGCAGAAGGCGCTGCTCGTCGCGGCGGACTGCGGCGAATGGGACGCGGAGGCCTCGATTGCGGAGCTTGCGCGGCTTGCGGAGAGCGCCGGGGCCGAAGTGGCCGGCCAGATCATCCAGCAGCGCCGGGAATATGACCGCGCGACCCTCATCGGCAGAGGCAAACTTGCCGAGATCCGTCTGACAGCGGAGAACCTCGGCGCCGAGCTTCTGATTTTCGATCACGAGCTCACCTCCGCCAATATCCGTAACCTTGAGAACGCAACGGATATGTCCGTCATCGACCGCACGATGCTGATCCTTGATATTTTCGCCTCCCGCGCAAAAACGAGGGCCGGCAAGCTGCAGGTGGAGCTCGCACAGTACCAATACCGTCTCCCGCGGCTCGAAGGCCTCGGCAAATCGATGTCAAGGCTCGGCGGCGGCATCGGCACGAGGGGCCCCGGCGAATCTCAGCTCGAGACCGACCGCCGGCACATCCGCCGCCGCATCCAGTACTTGCAGGAGAAACTGGAGCATCTCTCCGCCAACCGGGAGCTGATCCGGGTGCGCCGGGAAAAGGAGGGCATCGTCACGGCGGCCATCGTCGGCTACACCAATTCTGGGAAATCCACGCTGCTCAACCGCCTGACCGCCGCCGGAGTTCTTGCGGAGGACCAGCTCTTTGCAACGCTCGACCCCACGGCGAGGGCGCTCATCCTGCCGGATGGGCGCAGCGTGATGCTGATCGACACTGTCGGCTTTGTTCGGCGTCTGCCGCATCAGCTCGTGGAGGCCTTCAAATCCACGCTGGAGGAGGTCACCTCGGCGGATATCCTGCTTAATGTCTGCGACATCTCCTCGGGGGAGGCGGATACCCAGACGGAGGTCACCCGAGAGTTGCTCAAAGAATTGGGGGCCGACAAAATCCCGATGCTCAACGTGCTCAACAAGTGCGACCTCGTCTATCACGAAAATCTGATCTTACCCGAGGACTGCGTCCTTTTCTCCGCGACGACCGGGGAAGGGCTCGATCAGCTTTTGAATAAAATCGCCGCCATGCTCAAACCCAGCCGCGTCCATATGACGCTGCTGGTGCCCTACAGCGAGGGCAGCCTGATCTCCGATATCCGGGAGAGCGGGAACATTCTCTCGGAGGAATTCACCGGGGATGGGACGAAGCTGGACGCCATGGTGGATATCGGCCTCGTCAAAAGAGCGCAGCCTTATCAGAAAATCTGATTTTCGGAAGAGGGAAAGGCCATGGGCAGGATGGTAGTTATCGGCGGCGGGATTTCGGGCCTGACGGCAGGAATTTACGCCCGCCTTGCCGGATTTGAGACCGAGATTTACGAAAAAAACGCTCTTCCCGGAGGCGAGTGCACCGGCTGGGACCGGCAGGGATACCATATTGACAACTGCATCCACTGGATGATCGGCACTGCGCCGGGCACCGAGCTCCATAAGCTTTGGGAGACCGCCGGCGCGCTCGGGACCACCGCCGTCCGCCGCCGGGACATTATGTATTCCTCGGAGAAGGATGGGGAACGGCTGAATTTCTGGGACGATGCGGATAAAACCGAGGCTGAGTTGCTGGCACTTTCGCCGGAAGATAAAAGGGAGATCCGGGATCTGATGGATGCCTGCCGCCTTGCGGAAAAGGTTTCCATCCCGGCAAGGATACCGCCGGAATTGATGAAAGGCCTTGACGGCCTGAAACTGCTGGGGGAGAGCGGCCCGATTTTTCGCCTCTGGGGAAAATATAAGGGAATGGATACGGCCGATCTCGCCGCAAAATTCCGCCATCCGCTGATCCGGGCGGCACTTTCGGATTTCTGCCCGGCGGATTCCCCGGCACACAGCTTTCCGGTTGCCTACGGGAATTTTCTTTCCGGCGACGGCGGCATCCCGGCGGGTGGATCGAGGGCCATGGCGCTTCGTATGGCGGAGCGCTTCCGATCTCTCGGCGGGGTTCTTCACTGCGGCGCGCCGGCGGAAAAGGTTACACTTGCAGACGGAAGAATCGTTTCCGTGCGGCTTGCGGACGGCACCGAGGTCACGGCGGACTGGTTCCTCTGGGCCGCGGACCCCTTTTACCTGTTTGAAAGGCTGATCGGGAAGGAATATATGGACGAAATCTTCCGCGAATATTACACGAAGCCAGAGGATTATAAAATTTATGCCATGTTTCAGGCGGCATGGGCGGTGGATGCGGCCGAGGACCTGCTGAACGGCGAAATCAACCTTGATGTCTCCGATCTCCGGACGGAGAGCTGGATGGGCGGCCGCGTTTCGCTGAAGACCTATTCCTACGAGCCTTCCTTCGCGCCGGAGGGGAAACAGATCCTTCAGGTGCTCTGGGGCTGTGACCGGTCGGCCTACGCGTATTTTAAAGAGCTTTCCGCCGATAAGGCGGCTTACGATGCCAAAAAGGCAGAATTCGCCGGCCTGCTGGAGAAAAAAATCACGGAGCGCTGGTCTGGATACGCCGGGAAGCTGACCCTGATCGATACCTGGACGCCGGTGACCTATGAGCGGTACTGCAACGCCTGGCAGGGCTACAACCAGGCCTGCATTTTCACGAAACGCGCCCGGAAAAACCCATACCCTTCGGCATATGTGAAGGATATCGGGAACCTGGTCCTTGCCGGGCAGTGGCTCTCCGCACCGGGTGGGCTGCCCGGCGCCGCCATCGAGGGCAAATATGCCGTTCAGCGCATTCTGCATCTGGAAGGCCGCCCCTTTGATTTGTAAAACGGATCGGAATAACGCCTTCGGCACGCTCCATTCCCGAAGGAGCGCTGATTGC
>CAZLMO010000127.1:0-5540 GCA_964560915.1 uncultured Oscillospiraceae bacterium | reverse complement strand
GCGGAGATGAAGGCGTCGCCGTCCCGGCCGAATACGGTCACCCGGTCGCCTTCTTGGACGCCGGGGATGCCGCTCACTTCGAGCATCGTCTGATCCATGCAGACGCTGCCCACGACCTTGGCATACTGACCGCGCACGATCATGCGGCCACGGTTTGTGAGCAGGCGGTGGTACCCATCCGCATAACCGACGGCGGTGGAGGCGATGACCTCATCCTCCGGGGCGGTGTAGCGCCTGCCGTAGCTGACGGTGGAGCCCGCGGCGAGGGGCTTCACCATCGTGACCACGGTGCGCATCTCCATGACGGGGGCAAGTTTGATTTTAGAAGTCACAAATTCGTTGTTGGCCGGGTAAAGCCCGTAAAGGATGATGCCGGGGCGCACCATGTCGAGGCACATCTCCGGATAGCACAGCAGGGCTGCGCTGTTGCAGCAGTGCCGGATGCCGGGGTCGATGCCCTCCGCTTTCATCGCCGCGCAGATCCGCGTGAAGCGGTCGAACTGCATCTTCGTATAGGCGATGCTGTCCTCCGAGGCCTCGTCCGCCACGGCAAAATGCGTAAAGGTTCCGGTAACGCGGATGCCCGGCAGCGAAACGGCCTCTTTTGCCCCGGCAAGCGCCGTGTCGAAGCAGTCGTCCGTGACGACGAAGCCGATCCGGCCCATGCCGGTATCGAATTTCAGATGGACATTGAGCGTCGTCCCCAGCTTCACGGCCGCTCCGGAAAGCTCTTTCGCGTATTCCAGCGAATAGCAGGCCTGCGTGATATCCCATTTTACAAGCTCATAGGCGTATTCCGGCGGGGTCGAGCCGAAGATCAGGATCGGCTTCGTGACACCGCTTTCCCGGATGCCGAGTGCCTCCTCAAGATTGGAGACGCCGAACCAATCCGCGCCGACGGACTCCAAAAACGGAGCCATCATCCGGTCGCCGTGCCCGTAGGCGTCGGCCTTTACAACGGCCATCACCTTCGCGCCGCCGGCCGCGGCCCGAATCTTTTGAAAATTATATTCGACCGCATCGAGGGAAATATCCGCCCAGGTGCGGCGCAGGACTTCATTTTCCGTCATTTTCGCTTCTCCTCCCGCGCACCCACATGAGAATATACAGGCCGATGATATTCAGAATCAGGGAGATATAGAACAGAACGGTGGACATCACCGATTCCGTACAGACCAGCAAAAGGAGGCTCACGGCAAGACAAAACATCCCGGCGGCGAGCAGCAGAAGGCCCTTTTTCCGGACGGGTAGCGCCCGGAGCTTTAAAAAGAAATTTTTCATGACGATCCTTTCAAAAAAGAGGGATATGTATTATAATATCAGGTAATCATCCGTTTTACAAGCATTTTCAGGGAGGGACCGAAGAATGATCACCGGAGCAATGGCTATGGTAAAGGCGCTGGAAGCGGAGGGCGTCGGCGTCGTATTCGGTTATCCCGGTGCGAATATTTGCCCGTTTTACGACTGCCTTGCGGAGTCCTCCATCCGGCATGTGCTGGTCCGCAGCGAACAAAACGCGGGCCACGCAGCCTCGGGCTACGCGAGGATCTCCGGTAAGGTCGGCGTCTGCGCCGCGACCTCCGGCCCCGGTGCAACCAATCTCATCACCGCAATCGCCGCCGCCTATATGGATTCCATCCCGATCGTCGCGGTCACGGGTCAGGTTTCCAGCGAACTGCTGGGCAGGGACGCCTTTCAGGAGGCGGACATCACCGGTGCCACCTTAAGCATCACGAAACACCGCTATCTCGTCAAGGACGCCCGCGATCTGCCGCGCGTCTTCCGGGAAGCCTTCTATATCGCCTCCACCGGGCGGAAAGGTCCGGTTCTGATCGACGTCCCGATCGACGTCCAGCTTGCGAATCTCGAATTCCGTTATCCGGAAGAGATTCACCTGCGCGGCTACAACCCGAATATCAAGGGCCATGCCGTTCAGGTCAAAAGGGCCGCGGATGCGCTTGCGGCCTGTGAAAAACCGCTGATCGTCGCCGGCGGCGGGGTCTTTGGCGCCGGTGCAAGGGATTCCCTCCGGAATTTTGCGGAGACACAGAAAATCCCGGTGATCTGCACGATGATGGGGCTCTCTGCCCTGCCGCCGGAGCATCTGCTCTGCCTCGGCATGCTCGGCACTTTCGGCACGGAGCTCGCCAACCGCGCCCTCTCGGAGAGCGATCTGTTGATCGTCGCCGGAGCGAGAATCGGCGAACGGGCCATGTCCTCCCCGGAGATGGTGGCCAAAACCAAAACAATCATTCATGTGGATATCGACCCGGCGGAGATCGGCAAGATCATGGGCACCAACATCCCGATCGTGGGCGACCTGAACCTCGTCCTCGGCCAGATTGCGGAAGCCGCCGCCCCGGCCGACCGCTCCGCGTGGCTTGCCCGTGCGGAGGAGCTGCGGGGTCTCTGCGCCGCCCCGGCCTCCGACGCGGAATTCGATCCGGTGCGGTTCATCCACGTTCTGACGAAAAAGATGCCGCCGCACGGGGTCCTCGTCGCGGATGTCGGTCAGAACCAGATCTGGGCGTCGGAGGGCTTCTGCGCCAAGACCGGTCGTTTTCTTACAAGCGGTGGGCTCGGGGCGATGGGATACGCCATTCCCGCGGGCATCGGCGCCAAACTTTCCGCGCCGGAACGGGAGGTTGCGGTGGTTTGCGGCGACGGCTCCTTCCAAATGGCGCTGCCGGAGCTCGCGACCATGATGCAGGAAAAGGCCCCTATCAAAATCATAGTCATGAAAAATCGGTGTCTCGGCATGATCCGGGAAATTCAGGATGAAAAATATGCCGGGAACCGCTTCGCGATTGAGCTCGGAGATCTGCCGGATCTCGAGAAACTCGCAGAGGCCTACGGCATTGAATACATGAGCATCTGCCGGAACGAACAGATCGATGCGGTGGTGGACGCCGTGCTCAAAGCTGAGCGCACCGTGCTCGTTGAGTGCACGTTGCCGCATGACGCGCCTACGCTCCGCTTCGGCGGCGAAAGGGGGCTGCCCGGATGAAGCACTGCATCTCCGTCCTCGTGGAAAACCACGCAGGCGTTCTTTCGCATATCTCCGGGCTTTTCGGCCGGCGCGGCTTCAACATCGAGAGCCTCGCCGTCGGCGTGACGGAGGATAAGGCCGTCTCCCGCATGACGATCATCGTCGACGGCGACGACCACATCGTCGAACAGATTGAAAAACAGCTCAACAAGCAGATCGACGTCATCAAGGTCCGCTCCTACGAATCCGACGAGATCATCAGCAAGGAGCTTATGCTGATCAAGGTCGCCGCCACGCAGAGCCGGCGCGCCGAGATCATGAATATTCTCTCCGTCATCGGCGCAAGGATCGTCGACCTCACCAAAAACGCCGTCACCGCCGAGATCTGCGATACCTCGGATAAAATCGACCAGGCGGAGGAGCTGCTCCGGCCCTACTCGATCAAGGAGGTTGCCCGAACCGGGACCGTCGCGTTGCCCAAAGCGCCGGAGACCTGAAAATAGAACTTGCTCTGTCTTTTTGCAGACAAAAAAATCCCGGCCGGAAAACAGGTTCCGACCGGGATTTTTTTATTTTGTCAGTCCTCCGGCAGATAGGATTCGATGATCTCTTTCGCGGAGGCCTTGCCGTCCTCATCGAGCATCAGCAGGACGACGAGCCGCCCCATCTGGGAGACATCCGCGTTGAGGGCGATCTCCGCCGAATCGTAGACATCGTAGGCGGAGAACTCGGCGATACGGTCGTCCTTGCGCTGCTCGAGGGATTCCACCACGTTGTCCGCGGCATCCTCCTTCGCAACGACCAGGCAGACATCCGCGACGCCGAAATCGCCGTTTGCCGCGCGGATCTCACAGGAGACCACGTCGTCCGGATTCAGATAGAACTCTTCCTCCAGCACTTCTTCGTCGGTGATGCGCTCCACGCTTTCCAGCGTCAGCTCGCTCGTCTCCAGCGAATCATAAATTTCGTCGGCGATCGCCTGCAGATCAAGTTCATCGTAGCTGGCGGCCGTGTTGTCGATTTTCACTTCGATCCCGCCGCTCTCCTCTTTTGAACCGCAGCCGCCGAGCAAAAGCACCAGCGCCATGCAGAGAGCGGGAAACCGCAATTTTCTTTTTACGTCCATAAAGGACCTCCTTGTTAAATCAGTCCCAGACTGATGGATAGATATACCGCAAAAAAGATGGAAAACAGGGAAAACACCATGGACATGACGACCAGCTCTCCGGCAAGCTCCCCATCCGCGCCCATGTTCTTTGCCATTGTGAAAGAGCTGATCGAGGTCGGCGTGCAGAGCATCGCCAGCAGCGGAACCATGGAGGCCCCGCGGAATCCACAGAGCGCCGCCGCCGTAATGCCGAGAGCCGGGACCACCAGCAGCCTGCCGAGAAGCCCGATGACGAGCTGCTTCGCGTTGCCCGGCATCTTTCGGAATTCAATGGCGGTGCCCAGGGCGATCAGGGAAATAGCCGATGACGCCGAAGCTACGGATTTCACACCCTGCGCGAGCAGGCCCGGCAGTTTCCACCCGGTTGCCAGGAAGAACACACCCAGCGCACAGCTGATGATCAGCGGGTTTTTGAAGCAGCTCCGTAAAAACGACCGGAGATCCGCCTTGCCGCCACAGTAATATTCAAAAATCAGCACGGAAAGAATATTGAAAAGCGGAATCATGAATGCGATCAGCAGCGCCGTGGGGCCGGAATGGCCCTCCCCGAGAATGGCATCCACGAGCGGCAGCCCGAAAATCACAAAATTGCTGCGGAAGATCCCCTGCACCAGCGCGCCGCGCTTCCGGCTGTCCTTTTCCAGCCGCGGAACAATCCACATGGAAAGTCCGACGACCGCAAGCGTAAAAAGAGCGGCGAATCCTACCAGCTTTGCGTCGAAAACGCCCTCAATTTCCGTCTCGTAGATGTTTTCAAAAATCATTGCCGGCAGGAAAAGCTGAAAGACCAAAAGGTTGAGCCCGTCGGAAAGGGATTTCCCGACGAGTCCGGCCCTTCTCAGGACGAAGCCCACTGCGATCAGGAGAAACAGCGGCAGGACAATGTTCCCGGTCAGTATGAAATTTGCCAAGGCCGATCCCCCCGTATGGCTGTATGCCGGATTCTCGCTCCGCCGATTCCGGATGTTCCTCCGGAATCGGGGGAAGCGCTTTTTTCCGCGATGACGACGGCATCCCCATGAAGACGCAGAACGGATGCCGGGATGATTCTCAAGCGGGGATCCTTTTTATAATAATACCCCTTTTTCGCGTCCGTTTCATTATATTCCAAAGCACAGAGCATTACAAGCGGGCTCTTTTTGGAATCTGTGAACTTTTTTTGGCGCATGCGGAGCGGATTTCGTTGACAAATCGGGGTACGTTTGCTATAATATGCAATGCTGTTGCGCGGGCATAATACATCGGCTAGTATGCCAGCCTTCCAAGCTGGATAGGTGGGTTCGACTCCCATTGCCCGCTCCATTTTATTTGCGCCAATAGCTCAGTTGGATAGAGCAACTGCCTTCTAAGCAGTAGGTCCTGGGTTCGAATCCCCGTTGGCGC
>CAZLMO010000126.1:0-5618 GCA_964560915.1 uncultured Oscillospiraceae bacterium | reverse complement strand
CCGATCCCTTTGACATACCGGTTGTTTTTCCCGCATAGTTCAGGCTGGGGCACAATATCCTGTTCCGCAATGGATAGGACTTCAGAGACGCTGTCAATGATAAGCCCAACGGATATGTCCATGATATCCACCACAATGATACAGGTCCGGTCACCGTACGCAAGCGCCTCCTTTTTAAAGCGCAGGCGCATATCCATGACCGGGACAACCTGACCGCGAAGATTTATGATTCCTTTTATGTATGCCGGCAGTTCGGGCACCTGCGTGATGTTTTGCATCCCGATGATTTCGGTGACATACTTGATCTCGATGCCGTAGTACTCCGAACCTACGAGGAAGGTCAGATATCGGTCTTTCTGGGTGTCCTCATCCTCAAACCCCGATACTTCGGCAACCTGCGTCGTTGACATTTCATCATCCCCCTCTTTTTTAATAAATATTTAATTCCCCGCCTTCGGGACGGTTTCATTCTGCATAGATACGATTCCTCTGATATCCAGAATCAGGCTGATCTGCCCGTCGCCCAGAAGCGTGCATCCGGAAAGCCCGTCAATCTTTTTGATGTATTTGGGCATTGCCTTGACCACCACTTCCTGCTGGCCGAGAAGTTCGTCCGCGAACAGGCATATGTTCTTTTCTCCGCTTTCCACCATGATCAAAATACCTTCGGAAAGATCCCGGGCTCCGCTGTCTATATGAAAAAGCCTGTATAGTCTTATAATTGGATAGCAGTTGCCCCTGACCATGATCATCTCGTTGTGCTCCGGGTCGCTGAATACCTCACCCGGCTTTGGGCGGAACGATTCCTTGATGTCGGTGATCGGGATCGTATAGATGCTGCCGCCCACCCTGATATTCATGCCTTCAATAATGGCCAGTGTCACCGGCAGTTTCATGATGATTTTGGTACCCTGGCCGGGCGTGCTGTTGATCACCACTCTGCCGCCGATGCTGTCGATATTCTGAACAACGATATCCATCCCGACGCCTCGGCCGGAAAATTCGGTCACCTGCTCTTTGGTTGAGAAGCCGGGTAAGAAAATCAGGGAACATACCTCGCGGTCGCTCATTTCACTTTCGGGTTTTGTCAAGAGCTCCTTTCGGCGCGCCTTTTCCAGTATTTTTTCCCGGTCGAGCCCGCGGCCGTCGTCGCTCACGATGACCAGCACATCCCTTCCCTCGTTGCGCGCTTCCAGGGTGATGGTGCCCTGCCGCGGTTTTCCGAGTTGCTCGCGCTCCTCGGCAGACTCGATGCCGTGGTCGATGCAGTTGCGTACCAGATGGATCAGCGGATCGGAAATGCGCTCAATGATGTTTTTATCCACTTCCGTATCCTCGCCGATCATTTTGAGGCAGATATCCTTGCCGCACTTCTTGCTCATATCCCGGACAACCCGGTGGGTTTTTGCGAAGGCCGTGCTCAGCGAAACCATGCGGATCGACATGATGGTATCCTGCATTTCGCTCGTAATTTTTTTGAGCTGCTGTGCGGATTTTTGGAAATTGTTGAGATTTAGCCCCCGGAGATCGGGATTGTGAAGCACCAGCGCCTGAGAAATCACCATCTCGCCGATCAGGTTCATCAGCTTGTCGAGTTTCGCCACGCTGACGCTTATGATCGCCTGGGAGGAGAATTCCGTCGGGGCCGCCGCGGCTTTATGTTCCTCCGGTTTGTCCTTTTCTTCGCCGTCCGGCTTGTCCTTTTCTTCGCTGTCCGTTTTTTCCTCATCCTGTTTTTCCAGTTTCAGCTCGCGCAGAAACAGCGTCTTTTTAAGGAATTTCCGAATCTCTTCGTCGCTCTTATCGGTATGAAAGAAGACGGTGAATCCCTTTTCCCGGATCAGCGCCGAGCTGTTGTCGTTGTCGGCGATATCCTCCGGAATATAACGGATGCCGGTGGCAAATTGCTGAAGCTTAAATACGATGTCGAAGGCCCGGATGCTTTCCATCTGACATCCGTCCTCAAACAGGATCGTAGCCTTATAGGAATTTCCTCCTTCCGGTGCGTCGCCGCGGGGCTCCGGAATCGCTTCCGTTTTCTCCGGTTTCGGGGCGGCGGCCGCGGAACCGGCGGCGGCTCCGGATTTTTCTTTCATGTCGTCGAGCTGGCTTTTGATTCTTTCCGCAAGCTCGCCGGCCTCGCTGTCCGGCGTCTTCCCGCTCTTGATCTTTTCGAGCTCCGATTTTATAAAATCAATGCTCTCCAGCACCAGATTGGATACCTCGGGATATTCGCTGATACTGATCTGCCTATCCCTGATAAAGTAGAACATGTCTTCTACTTTATGGGCAAGCGCCGAGATTTCGTTAAAGGACATCATTGCTGCCGAGCCTTTGATCGTATGCATGATGCGGAAAATTTCATTGACCGAGTCGCCGCTGTATTCCCGCTGATCCTCGCTGTTGATGATGATCTGCTCGAGCTGCCCGACGTTTTGTTCCGTCTCGAAAATAAACATATCAAGCAGAGGCTCGCTTGTATAATCCTCCGACAAACCAATCCCCCCCTTTCCATGGCTTCCGGGAAACCCACTTCGCCCGTCCGGCACTGCGGCCGTCAGTCTCCGTCAGCCACGCCGTTGAGCGTCTGGACAATGTGTTCCTCTTTATAAGGTTTTACAATAAACGACTTTGCCCCATTTATGATAGCCTCTCTGACCAGGGCCTCCTGGCCCATTGCCGATACCATAACGATTTTGGCGTCCGGATTGATCTGCCGAATGCGCTTGAGCGCTTCGATTCCGGTCATTTCCGGCATGGTGATATCCATGGTTACGATATCGGGTTTGCATTCGGCATATTTTTCAATACTTACTGCGCCGTTCTCGGCTTCTCCGACGACCTCGAATCCATTCCTTTCAAGCACTTTTCTGATTGCCATTCTCATGAATGCGGCGTCGTCTACAATCATTACTCTTTTCATCACGGCACTCCTTGCCTTAAATTTATCTCTTTTATGTGTCCGACACTCCGGTTATTGTCACATTCAGCAGGCTGAAATCGTTGCTGAGATCGTAATAGATCGGTTCTTTTGAGTCCGAAATGATTTTTATGAGCGGCCTCAGCCCCAAATTGGGATAGTTTTTTACCACGACGCCGTGCATCCCATTGTTGAGTTCAACCTCGGTGCCCACCGGATAAAGCGCAATCCCGTCAATAAACGTATCGATGACCCGCGGGTCGAAATGGATCCCCCCGTTGCCCATAATATATTCCATAGCTTCCGACGGGGAAAGCGCCTTTCGATAGGGCCGGTTGGAAGTCAGCGCGTCAAAGACATCCGCGACCGCTGCAATTCTGCCATAGGGCGGAATCGTCTCCCCTCTGAGACTATAGGGGTAACCCGTTCCGTCATATTTCTCGTGATGCGACAGTATAACTGATTTTGACTGAGCGGAGATATTCCACTGATCGGCAAGAAAGGTGTATCCTTTTAGGCTGTGGCTTTTTATTTCTTCAAATTCTTCTGGCGTCAGTTTCTGCTCTTTGTTGAGAATTTCCTTCGGTACAAAAATTTTTCCTATATCATGCAGCATGGCCCCAAGGCCAAGGTCGAAGAGATCGTTCTTTTCCAGCCCCATATTTGCCCCAAGAATAAGGGATATGACCGCAACGTTGACCGAATGAAAATAGGTATAATCATCGAATACCTTGAGGCTTGTCATACACCGGGTGGCTTTTTTGAACCGGGTGATCTCCTCGATCATGTCGTTGACCATGACCTTTACGTTTGAAAAATACTGCTTGCTGGAGCGGTCTCCCTTATGCAGCTCAATCGTTCTGAATAATTCGCGGATGGTATCCACCGCATTCTGCCGCAGGCTTTGGCTGATCGCTTCCTCATCGTCAAAGGACTCGCCATCAAAGGACTCGCCGTCATCGAGAATATATGCCTGTTGAATGCCGATCCATCTGATCTTGAGGATCCGCCGCTCCGTCAGGAGCTGCCCCGCCGACAGCAAAAGCTGATTCTGTACGTCGTAAATATCCCTGCCCAAAATCATACCGGGTCTCATTGCTGTTGCCGATACCAATTTCATACCGTTCCTCTTATTTTCAGCTCGGCAGGAATCCGTATGAGTTCATTATCCGGTCTTCTATGTATGCGCAGGTTGTACCAAAGGGCCGAAGCCCTTTGGTACAACCTGCCGGAAAATGACGAATACCTTTGAACTGCTTATTTATTGAAGCAGCTGCAGGACACCCTGCGGCTGTGCGTTGGCCTGAGCCAGCATGGACTGGGCGGCCTGGAGCAGGATGTTGTTCTTCGTGAACTCGACCATCTCGGAAGCCATATCGACGTCGCGGATACGGCTCTCGGCGGACTGAAGGTTCTCGGAAGAGGTGTCGAGGTTGTTGATCTTGTGCTCAAGACGATTCTGGTAGGCGCCGAGATTGGCGCGCTGGGTGGAAACGGTGTTGATCGCGGCGGTGACCGTCGCGATGGCGGATTCGGCGTTTTCCTGCGTATCGACGCTGATACCGGTAATGCCGATCGCGGTCGCTCCCATGTCGCCGATGGAGATCGAAAGGGTCTCGCCGTTATTCGCGCCGGTCTGGATAATCATTGCGCTGGAGCTGAGCGCCAGATCCGCGGCATCAGCTGCCTTGACGGTGGTGACCGCATCTCCGGAAAGGGTGACGTTGTTTGTCGTGGTTCCGAAGGTGACGGAACCGTTTGCGTTGAAAGTACCGCTTACGGAGGAAGAAGTTTCGGCGCCGGCGGCGGTGAAATCGGCGGTGATCGTCGCCGCCGTTACAACTACTGTCTTACCGTTGTAAGCAGTTGTTGCGGCGGTTCCGGTGTTGACGGTGATGCCGCCGAAGGTCAGATTTTTGCTTACCCCGTCGTAATTGCTCGTAATCGTATCACCGGCCGCGTTCTTTACCGTAAAGGTACCGGAACTCTCTGAGATCGTGTAGGTATCGGCCGCGGCATAATCGGCGATGGTGACCGCCCCGCCATCCGTAACGCTTTTTGCGTCGCCGGCATCCGTGGCGCCCGTATAGGCGAAGTCGCTGTAGGTACCGACCGTCGGAGAACCGGTGACGGCGACATCCGTTGCGGCATAGGTGGAACCTTCCGCCAAAGATGCGCCGCTGAAGCTGCCGTCCAGCAGATATTTGTTGTTGAACTTGGTCTGGCTGGCGATATCGTTGATTTCGGCGGTCAGCTGCTGAAACTCGGACTGCAGGGCTCCACGGTCGATGGTCTCGTTCGTATCCGACGCGGCCTGCACGGCAAGCTCGTTCATCCTCTGAAGGATCGAGTGGGTCTCGGTCAGGGCGCCCTCTGCGGTCTGCACAAGGGAGATGGCGTCTTCACTGTTCTTGGAAGCCATTTCGATGCCGCGAATCTGCGCGCGCATCTTTTCGGAGATCGCAAGACCCGCCGCGTCGTCGCCGGCACGGTTGATGCGAAGACCGGAAGAAAGCTTTTCCATGGATTTGTTGGTCGCGGAAGTGTTTGCGGTGTACTGCCGCAGGGTGTTCAGGGCAGCGATGTTGTTGTTAATACGCATTGAAAAAATCCTCCTTGATAATGATGTCTGGAATCCATTCCTTTTTTATTTATACAACCCGGTCCGTACGCTACCGGATCGCATAATTCAAAAATC
>CAZLMO010000125.1:2306-5638 GCA_964560915.1 uncultured Oscillospiraceae bacterium | reverse complement strand
ATGGAGGCGGACGGCCTGATGGAGGCGGACGGCCTGATGGAGGCGGACGGCCTGACGGAGGCGGAAGGCCTGATGGAGGCGGACGGCCTGATGGAGGCGGAAGGCCTGATGGAGGCGGAAGGCCTGACGGAGGCGGAAGGCCTGACGGAGGCGGACGGCCTGACGGAGGCGGACGGCCTGATGGAGGCGGAAGGCCTGATGGAGGCGGAAGGCCTGATGGAGGCGGAAGGCCTGACGGAGGCGGACGTCCTGGTGGAGGCGGACGGCCTGGTGGAGGAGGACGTCCTGGCGGAAGCAGATAACGCGACGTGACACTTCGCTGGTATTTAGGGCTATGCCCGTTTACAAGGCCCCCCGGCAAGCCGGGGGGCCTTGTTTTCTTATTTCAGAAAGAGTCCGCACCGCAATGCGTTTTCTGCGGTGGGCGGAATCATACGTTGAAGCGGAAGAGCACGATGTCGCCGTCCTGCATGACATACTCCTTGCCCTCGCTGCGAACGAGGCCCTCCTCCTTGGCGGCGGCCATGGAGCCCACACGCATCAGATCGTCGTATTTGACGATCTCAGCGCGGATGAAGCCGCGCTCAAAATCGGTATGGATGACGCCGGCGGCCTGCGGGGCTTTCGTGCCTTTTTTGATGGTCCAGGCCCGGACCTCCTTCTTTCCGGCGGTGAGGAAGCTCATCAGGCCGAGCAGGTCATAGCTTTCTTTTATCATGCGGTCGAGCCCGGATTCCTCAAAGCCCAGCTCCTCGAGAAACTCCTTTTTATCCGAGGAGCTCATATCGGAGATCTCCTCCTCGAATTTCGCGCACACAGGCATGACGGCGGCGTGCTCGGTCTCGGCGAACGTCTTCACGGCCTGATAGTTCTTGTTGCTTTCATAGCCCTCGGAGAAATCCTCCTCGGAGAGGTTGGCGGCATAGATGATCGGTTTGCCGGAGAGCAGCGGCAGGGAGGCGAGAAGCTCCGTCTCTTTTTCATCGTTCGCTTTAAAAGCGCGGGCGGAATTGCCTTCCTCCATAAATTCATGCAGACGATTCAGGAGCGCGTATTCGTCGACATACTGGCGGTTGCCGCCCTTGAATTCTTTTTCGACCTTTGAGATCCTTCTATCCAGTACTTCGAGGTCGGAGAAGACCAGCTCCAGGTTGATGACCTCGATGTCGCGGGAGGCGCAGACGGAGCCGTCGACATGGATGACGTTCGGATCCTCAAAGCAGCGCACGACATGGATCAGGGCATCGACCTCGCGGATGTTTGCAAGGAATTTGTTGCCGAGGCCCTCGCCCTTGGAGGCACCCTTTACAAGGCCGGCAATGTCGACAAATTCGACGGTCGCGGGCGTATATTTTTCGGGCTCGTACATTTCGGCGAGCTTGTCCAGCCTCGGTTCCGGCACCGCGACGACGCCGACATTTGGCTCGATCGTGCAGAAAGGGTAATTTGCGACCTGCGCGCCCGCATTGGTGATGGCGTTGAAAAGAGTGCTTTTTCCAACGTTCGGAAGACCGATGATGCCGAGTTTCATTGAAATTCGCCGTCCTTCGTGAATGATGATAAAAATGGGAAAACAGATAACGGATTGCAGGTTTTCCACTTTCGTATTATAATTATAGTTGGATCTTCCCTTTTTCACAAGTGCAATTTACCGAAAAGAGGAAAAAGGTTCAAGGATTATTCACGATTCGCTTTCCTAAAATTGTATAATAAATAAAAGTGAAAAGCTGCTGCATCAGAACGGAGGAATACCATGGCCAACGAAAAAATCCTGATTGCGGATGACGACCGCAATATCTGCGAGCTGCTCCGCCTTTATCTGGAAAAAGAGAACTACACCGTCGTGCTCACCGGCAACGGAGAGGAAGCCCTTGCCAAATTCACCTCCGAGAATCCGGATCTGATTTTACTGGATATCATGATGCCCCTGCTTGACGGCTGGCAGGTCTGCCGCGAGATTCGCAAAAAATCCGATTGCCCGATCATCATGATCACCGCGAAGGGCGAAACCTTCGATAAGGTGCTCGGCCTTGAGCTCGGCGCGGACGACTATGTGGTCAAGCCTTTCGAGCCGAAGGAGATCATCGCCCGTATTAAGGCCGTTCTCCGCAGAACCGGCAAAATGCCCGCCGAGAACGATGTCAAGGAGGTCGTTTACGACAAGCTCATCGTCAACATGACGAAATACGAGCTCAAGGTAGACGGAAAAGTCATCGACACACCGCCCAAGGAGCTGGAGCTGCTGTTCCATCTGGCCAGCAATCCGAACCGCGTCTACACAAGGGACGAGCTTCTCGATCAGGTTTGGGGCTTTGAGTATTACGGAGATTCGAGGACCGTGGACGTTCACATCAAACGCCTGCGCGAAAAGCTGGAGGGCGTCTCCGATCAGTGGTGCCTCAAAACCGTCTGGGGCGTAGGATATAAATTCGAAGTGAAAGAATAATGCGGAAAAATTATCAGAAATCCCTGTTTTTGCGGTACTTCTCGGTCAGCTCGTCGATGATTCTGATCAGCATCACGCTGGTGGGCATGCTGTTCGCCGGGTTTTCCATCAAATATTTCCGAGAGAGCAAAAAGAAGCAGCTGACCGTCAATGCGGAGCAGGCCGCCGCGCTGACCCTTGCGGATATGTCCAACTATGGCTACCGCAAGATTTCCTACAATGCTTTGCTCAACGATTACCGGATTATCTCCTCCACAACCGGCTCCGTCATCTTCCTGACGGACACGAACGGCCAGACGCTGATCTGCACGGAAGGGGAAAACTGCAACCACCGCACCTATACGATCGGCGAGGACATCATGGAAAAGGCGTCCTCCGGCAACTTTTTTGAGGCCGGAACGCTGGGCGGCATTTACGAGACTTCTTACTACACCATCGGTACGCCTGTGATTTATAACGGCACCGTGATGGCGGTGATCTTCGTCTCGGCGGATGCCTCGGAACTTTGGCAGTATGTGCTCGATGTCATCGACATCTATTTTGTCTGTGCCATTATTGCCCTCTTCGTCTCGTCGGTTGTCATCTATTTTGTGACGCAGAGCCAGATCAAGCCGCTCGCCATGATGGTCAGCGCGACGAAAAGCTTTGCGGAAGGGGATTTCAGCGCGCATATCCCGGTCACCGGGACGGATGAGATCGCGCAGCTGGCCACGGCTTTCAACAACATGGCCATGTCGCTTGCGGATCTCGAATCCGTGCGCCGCAGCTTCATTGCCAACGTCTCGCACGAACTCAAGACTCCAATGATGACGATCGGCGGCTTTATCGACGGCATGCTGGACGGCACGATCCCGCAGGAGAAGCAGCATGACTATCTGGTGCTGGT
>CAZLMO010000125.1:0-2275 GCA_964560915.1 uncultured Oscillospiraceae bacterium | reverse complement strand
GAGGTCCGGCGTCTCTCCCGCATGGTGAAGGCCATGCTGGGCATCGCCCGGATTGAGGCCGGAGAGACCCAGATCGTTCCGACCGTCTTTGATATCAATGATTTGATCTGCCGCACCGTGTTTACCTTCGAGCAGAAGATCGAAGAACGCAGCCTCGAGATCGAGGGCCTCGACGCAGAGCCGGTCTATGTCTGCGCCGACAAGGATCTGATCCATCAGGTCGTTTTCAACCTGATCGATAACGCGGTCAAATTTACGAATGACGCCGGTACGATTTCCTTTTCCTATAAACAGGAGAAGGACCGGGTATTCATCGCGGTGCGCAACACCGGGGAAGGGATCCCCCAGCATGAGATTCCGCGTCTCTTCGACCGCTTCTACAAATCCGACAAATCCCGCAGCCAGGATAAAAGCGGCGTGGGACTCGGCCTTTATATCGTTCAGACGCTGGTCAAGCTTCATAAGGGCGATCTGATCGTCAGCAGCGTGGAGGGCGAGTACGTCGAATTCGCATTTTCGCTGGACGCCGCGGATCAGAAGGCTGTCAAAGAGCTCAAAAAGCACCGTTCCGCCGAAACCTCATGATTTCAACACAGAAAACCTGCAAATTGGAAACAAATGCGAGGGAAAATATTTAACGACCGTTTATTTTCCTTTCATAAATTTCGGATAGACTAAGAGCATAGAAAAAAATCCGCAAAACGAAGGTGAAATCCATGGACGAAAATAAAAACCTCAACAACAATCCGCCGGAGCAGGAAAACTACGAACCGAAACCCGCGGAGCAGGCATCCGGCCAGCCGGCGGCCTCCGCGCCCCAGTCCGCTGTTCCCGCCGCCGGGGAAGACACTTCCGCCGCCGAAGAGCAGAGAAATACCAGACCTCCTTCCGGCTGGACCTATTCCGCCAATACCAACCAATACGTCGCCTGGGACGGCAGCAACGAAAAAGACCCGGGCGGCCCCTGGCAGCCGGGCAGCGATGCCGGCGCAGGCCCGGCCTGGAACCCGGAAGGGAATCGGCCGCCTCAGGATCCGCAGCAGGCGGGCCCCCAGACCCCGCCGCGTCCGCAGTACGGCACCCAGTACGGATATTACAATACCGCCCCGGGCCCGCAGCAGCCGCGCCGCAATCAGTATCAGGCCACCGGCCCCTACGCCCGGCCCAACGATTCCTATCAGTGGGATTTTGCCAAATATGAGAGCGCGGATCAGGCTTCCGCCGGAAAGAAAAAATCCAAGTCCGGCAAGGGCTTTAAAGTATTTTTGGGTCTTGTCGCCGGCGTGCTCAGCATCTGCGTGATCGCAATGGCCTCCTTCGGCGTCTACGAGCTGGTCGGCAACGACTTTCTCGGCCTTGACTCGGTTCTCTCCGGGGAGGATGAATCCGGCGCGGAGAATGCGCTCAGCGGCGTACAGGGCTCCGAGGAATCCGAAGCGTCCACCGACACCCCCTCCATCAGCCTTGCCGGGAAACCGGAAGACGACTCCACCGTCAGCACCGACGGCAAACTCAGCGCGACAGAGATCTACAGCAAGGTAAGCCCCTCCATAGTCGGGGTCGTGCAGTACCAATACTCCACCTCGATCGAGGCTGCCGGAGAGGGCTCCGGCATCATCATCAGCAAGGATGGCTATATCCTGACCAATGCCCACGTTGTGGAAGGTTCGGATGCCATCAAGGTGGTTCTTTATAACAATGAAGAATATGAGGCCGAGATTATCGGCAAGGATACCCGCACGGATATCGCCGTGCTCAAGATTGACGAAGACAACCTGACGCCTGTGGAGCTTGGGGATTCCACCGAGGTGGAAGTCGGCGAGACCGTCTACGCGATCGGAAACCCGGGCGGCCTGACGCTGCAGAGCAGCTTCACCGACGGCATCATCAGCGGCGTCAACCGCGTGATTACCACAAGCGAAAGCAGCTATTCCATGACCGTGCTCCAAACGAATGCCGCCATTAACCCGGGCAACTCCGGCGGCGCGCTCGTCAACGAATACGGCCAGGTCATCGGCATCACAAACTCCAAGCTGATCTCCACCTCCTACGAGGGCATCGGCTTCGCGATCCCGACGGCGGAGGCGCTGCCGGTCATGGAGGATCTGATGGCCTACGGCTATGTTTCCGGGCGCCCGATCATCGGCGTCACGGTACAGACCATCGATTCCGTCGCCTCCGAATATTACAAAGTCCCGCAGGGCGCGCAGATCATCACGATCACCGACGACAGCCCGCTGATCGGCACGGAGGCCGTGGTCGGCGACATCATCAC
>CAZLMO010000124.1:0-5828 GCA_964560915.1 uncultured Oscillospiraceae bacterium | reverse complement strand
TAACCAATATATTATATTGCATATATATTTTGTTTTCAACCGATTTTTGAGGAGGCCTGTCAAATGAAAGAATATCATGTCGGCATTTTAGGGGCAACCGGGATGGTCGGGCAGCGGTTTGTCACCCTGCTTGCGGAACATCCGTGGTTCCATATCACGGCCCTTGCCGCTTCCGCCCGCTCCAAAGGCAAAACTTACGCGGAAGCTGCGGGCTATAGATGGGCGATGACTTCCCCGATGCCGGACTCCGTCAAAAATATGGTGATCTATGACGCGGAAGCCGACGCGGAGGAGATCGCCTCTCAGGTCGACTTCGTTTTCTGCGCCATCAGCCTCAAAAAGGATGAGACGAAAGTGCTGGAGGAACGCTATGCGAAACTGGAGTGCCCGGTTATCTCCAACAACAGCGCCAACCGCATGGTGCCGGATGTTCCGATGATTATCCCGGAGCTCAACCCCGAGCACACAGCGATCATCCGTGCCCAGAGGGAACGCCTCGGCACGAAACGCGGCTTTATCGCCGTCAAATCCAACTGCTCCATCCAGTGCTACGTCCCGGCGCTCCATCCGCTGCGCGAATTCGGTATCACGAAAGTCCTCGCCTGCACCTATCAGGCGATTTCCGGCGCGGGAAAGACCTTTGAGCGCTGGCCGGAGATGGTCGATAATGTGATCCCCTATATCGGCGGTGAAGAGGAAAAGAGCGAACAGGAGCCGATGAAGGTCTGGGGAACGATCGAAGGAAACGAAATCGTCCCGGCCGCCTCCCCCGCCATCACGACCCAGTGCCTGCGCGTCCCGGTCAGCGACGGCCATATGGCGGCGGTGTTTGTCTCCTTTGAGCGGAAGCCCTCTATCGAAGAGATCAAGGAGAAATGGGCCTCCTTTTCCGCAAAACCGCAGAAGCTCGGTCTTCCGAGCGCGCCGAAGCAGTTCCTCAAATATTTTGAAGAGCCGGACCGCCCGCAGGTAAAGCTCGACCGTGACTATGAAAACGGCATGGGCGTGACCATCGGCCGCCTGCGTGAAGACAGCCAGTACGATTATAAATTTGTCTGCCTCGCGCACAACACCATGCGGGGCGCGGCGGGCGGCGGCGTCCTGCTGGCCGAGCTGCTGGCGGCCGAAGGTTATTTCGACCGCTAAGCGCAAACCGAATAAATACGGCCTCCGCGGCATAGGAATTATCATCCTGACTGCGGAGGTGTTTTTATGAAACAAACGATTTTTACGGGCTGCGGAACCGCGCTCGTGACGCCGATGAAAGACGACTTATCCGTTGATTATCCGCGCCTGCAGGAACTGATCGAGAAACAGATCGCCGCCGGCGTCGATGCGATCGTGGTAACCGGGACAACCGGGGAATGTGCGACGCTCTCCGATGACGAGCAATATAAAATTACGCTTGTGGCGAAGGAGACGATCGCGGGCCGGGTGCCGCTGATCGCCGGCGCGGGCAGCAACGACACGGCGCATGCGGTGCGGCTCGCCATGAGCGCGCGGAATGCCGGCGCGGATGCCATCCTGGTCGTGACCCCCTATTACAACAAAACGTCCCAACAGGGCCTTGTGGAGCATTACAACCGCATTGCAAACCATGCCTGTCTTCCGATGATCCTTTATAATGTTCCTTCGCGCACCGGTATGAACATTGCGCCGGAGACCTGCGCGGCCCTTGCGGAAAACGAGTATATCTACGCAATTAAAGAAGCCTCCGGAAATATCGCGCATGTGGCCCGTATCCGGGAGCTCTGCGGCGACGCGCTGGAGGTCTATTCCGGCGGGGATGAATACATCGTCCCGATTCTCGCGCTGGGCGGCAAGGGAATCATTTCCGTGCTCAGCAATATACTACCGGAAGAGGTACATCAGATGTGCGAGGCCTATTTTGCCGGGGAAACCGCAAAGGCCGCAAGAAAACAAATCCTCCTGATGCCGCTGATCGACGCGATTTTCAGCGATGTAAACCCGATTCCCGTCAAGGAAGCCATGCGCCTCACCGGCTTCGATGTCGGAGCATGCAGAGCTCCCCTGTGCCGGATGGAAGCCAAAAAAGCGGAGCATTTGGAGGAAATTCTTCGGGAATACATGCTCATTTCATAAGTGTAAAGTATTACGGCATAACATATATGCTTCTCACAACCGTCACAGAAAAGCAACTTTTCGTTAAAAATTTAGTGCTTGACTTTCTCGGCACAAAGGATATAATAAAGACCGCGCAAAAGCGCAGAAAAGAGGATTTTTTGAATGAAAAAGATTATTAGTGCGATTCTTGTTGGTACGATGCTTCTGATGCTGTTCGCCGGATGCGGAGATACGGAAGAGGTTCCGTCGTCTTCTGAGCCCGAAACTTCCGAATCCGAAGTCGCGACTGAGCCGGAATCCGTTGAAGCCCCGGTAGAGGAAACCTCCGAGACTGAGCCGGAATCCGTTGAAGCCCCTGTAGCTGAAACTTCTGAGACCGAAGCCCCTGTAGCTGAAACTTCTGAGACCGAAGCCCCTGTGGAATCCGTCGCAACGGACGCCACTCTTTCCGCTGCCGCGTAAGGACAACATACACGATGCAGAAAAGAGGATTAAGGAATGAAAAAGATTCTTAGTATGATCCTCTCCGGCCTCCTGATTTTGACCATGCTCGCCGGATGCTCGGATTCCGAGGCACCGTCCTCCTCCGAGCCGGAAACTTCCGAGGCGGAGATTACGGCCGAGCCGGAATTCACCTCCGAAACTTCCGAGATATCCGCCGCGGCCGATCCGTTTCCCGCATTGACCGCGATTTTGAGCGACATCTCCGTAAACTACTGGCCGGGCACTGCCGGCTGTTCCCTCTCCGCCGCAATCAAGGCCTCCGCGCTTCTGGACTGGTACACAAAGAATCAGCCGGAAGCGGAAACGGTCGCCTCCGCGGTGCAGGAATGGTTTGGCAAGCTGACGGAAGAAGATAAAACATTCTTCGCCCAGCAGATCAGCGACATTTACTATGCCGCAAAGGAGCTCGGAGGCGAAAACGCGGCCGGCCTGATGGAAGACGCCGGAATCGCCTCGGATTATTTTCCCTGGCAGGAGGACGCTGCAAAAACCCTTTTCGGCGCGGTTTATGCCGGAGCCGGCATGGATCTGCCGGAGGATACCGAGGAAACTTATCGAAGCGAACTGGGGTATTCCCTGATCTATGATCCTACCTGTTTCAGTGTGGACAACGACCGTTTTCAGGCAATTGAAAACGACCAGCCCCTGAACGGAACTTATTTTGCCGTGCAGGGTTATCCGGATTCCTCCGCGCAGGATCTGCAGGCCGGTCTGGTTTTGCAGAGCGGCGTGGATGATGCGGAACAGGGCAACTCTTACATGGGAACCGGCGCTTATTCGGTTTTAACCGTCAGCTATGCGAAAGACGGCGCGGAATATCGGTTTTTCATCTATGATACCGGAACGACGCGTCTGCTGTTTGAGTACGGCTTTGCCTCGGGAGATACCGAATGGTCCGGTCGTCTTGACACGATGCTTTCCACCGCTGCTATTGAAGAAGCAAAATAAAACAGACCCCGCCTAAAATTCGGAGTCTGCCGAAAGCATCGGAAAATGCCTGCCTTGCCCGGCGGGCATTTTTTATGCCGGAACGTCCACGGCCGCTCGAGCATTTTCAGGCAAATAAATATCCGTACCGGCGGGCTTCAACCAGCTCTCCAGTACGGATATATTTTTTGGTGGGAGAATTCAAGGCTCGAGTCGAGGATGACAGAAGCCGGATCGAAAGCCCTATCTTTTATTGCAGCACGAGCTTATAGAAAATCTTTTTTCCCTTTTTGAGAATGACTTCGTTTTCAAACGCCGTCTTTTCGATCATGGCGGAAGCGTCGGCGATCTTCTCGTCGTTGACGCAGATGCCGCCGTCCGCAATCAGGCGTTTGCCCTCGCCGCGGGATTTGGTCAGGCCGGTTTTGAGGAGCATGTCGGTGACGAGGATCTTCCCATCGGTGAAATCGACATCCGAAAGCACGGTGGTCGGCATGTTTTCGGTGGAGGCCTTCTCGGAAAAGAGCGCATGCGCGGCCTCCAGCGCCCGGTCGGCCTCTTCTTTCCCGTGTACGATCTTCGTGACCTCGTAGGCGAGCGTCTCTTTTGCCCCATTGAGATCGCTGCCGGTCATCGTGCGCTCCATCTGCTCGATCTCTTCCACCGGGATAAAGGTCAGGAATTTGAGGCATTTGATGACATCCGCGTCGTCGACATTTCTCCAGTACTGGAAGAAATCGAAGGGGGGCGTCTTATTCGGGCTGAGCCAGACGGCGCCGCCCTCGGTCTTGCCCATTTTCTTCCCCTCTTTGGTGGTGAGGAGCTGGAAGGTCATGCCGAAGACTTCCTTATCCTCCGCCCTGCGCACAAGCTCAACGCCGCCGAGGATGTTGGACCACTGGTCGTCGCCGCCGAGCTCCATGAGGCAGCCGTATCTGCGATTAAGCTCCAGAAAGTCGTAGCTCTGCATGATCATGTAGTTGAATTCAAGGAACGTGCAGCCGCGCTCGAGACGGGAGCGGACACACTCCGCGGTCAGCATCCGGTTGACGGAAAAAAACGGGCCGTAATCGCGCAAAAATTCGATATATCCGAGCTGTTTAAGCCAGTCGCCGTTGCGCGCGACGATACACTTGTCGATATCGACGATCTGACGCATCTGGTCGAGGAAGCGGTCGGCGTTGAAGTCGATCTCTTCGGGAGAGAGCATCTTGCGCATGTCGGTCTTGCCGGTCGGGTCGCCGACGAGGGTGGTGCCGGTGCCGAGCAGCAGGATCGGCGTATGGCCGGCGTCGATCATCCTGCGGATAATCAGTAGCTGAAGCAGGTGGCCGACGTGCAGGCTGTCGGCCGTGGCGTCGAATCCGATATAAAACGTGACCTTTCCGGTATCGAGTTTTTTCCGGATCTCTTCCTCGTTGGTGACCTGAGCGATCAGATCCCTGCGTTCCAGATCCTCATAAATTTTCATGATACCCCGCTCCTTTGAACGAAATTTTTAGTTTTAAATAAAAAAACACCCTCCGCCGCGGCAAAACGGCAGAGGGCGAATGATCGCGATACCACCTCTGTTTGCCGGGGCGCTCGCGCGCTGCGGCCTCGGTGAGTTGCAGACAACTCCGCGCGGTAACCGGCGCACCGGACGGGGCTTCCCTTTCGGTTTTTCCCCGCAGCTCCGGGATCGTATTCGCGGCTTCGCACACGCTTCCTTACACCGGCCGGAAGCTCTCTTTGCCGTAGGCGAAACAGCTACTTGTTCCCTTCCCCGCTTTTTTCATATGCGATGGATTATACCGTATTCCGGCGGATTTGTCAACCTCAGTTGCCCGAGAGGCGCAGCAGTTCCTCCGCGCTTTTGCGGATGGAATCGGTGACGTCCGCCCCGCCCATGATGCGGGCGAGGGCCTCGATCCGGCCGGGCCGTTCCAGTTCCTCCACGTTCGTATATGTACGCCCGTTTTCAGTGGATTTGGAAATGTAGAGGTGGTTGTCCGCATAGGCGGCAACCTGCGCGAGATGGGTGACGCAGATGATCTGGCGGCCTTTGGAGACCTGCTTGAGCTTCCGGCCGACCTTCTCCGCCGCCGAGCCGGAGATCCCGGTGTCGATCTCATCGAAGATCAGCGTGTCGATCCGGTCATTTTCCGCGAGCACGTTCTTGATGCTCAGCATGATCCGGGAGAGCTCGCCGCCGGAGGCAATCTTAACGAGCGGCTTCAGCGGCTCGCCCGCGTTGGTGGAGATATAAAATTCCAGAATGTCCTGCCCGTCCGGAGCAAGCTCCGACGTCTCGAAGCGGACCTCGAACCGGG
>CAZLMO010000123.1:0-5873 GCA_964560915.1 uncultured Oscillospiraceae bacterium | reverse complement strand
TACAGCAGGCGGAACGTGTCGAGGAAGCCGGCCTCCAGCAGTTCGGTCATTTTCTGCCGTTCCTCGTCGGTGAAGCCCGCCAAGCCGCGGTTCGGCCCCGGGTTCTTGAGGTCGATCTCCTGATGGGCGACGTTCATGTCGCCGCAGACGATCACCGGTTTCGTCCGGTCGAGGCTGACGAGATACTCCCGGAAGCAGTCCTCCCAGTCCATGCGGTAATCGAGCCGTGTAAGCTCCTGCCGGGCGTTCGGCACATAGACGTCCACGAGATAAAAATCTTCATATTCCAGCGTGATGACGCGGCCTTCATGGTCATGGCGCTCAATGTCCATGCCATAAAACACGCCGAGCGGCTTATGTTTCGTAAAAACGGCCGTGCCGGAATAGCCCTTTTTATCCGCGCTGTTCCAGTACTGATAGTAACCCGGCAGATCGAGGTCGATCTGGCCGGGTTGGAGCTTCGTCTCCTGCAAGCAAAAAAAGTCGGCGTCGATCTCCCCAAAAATCTCGGTGAAGCCCTTTCCGGCAAGGGCGCGCAGGCCGTTTACGTTCCACGATACAAATTTCATGCGTCCGCTCCTTTCCGTAAAGAAAATTCCGCCTCTATCCTACCCGATCCCATCCAAAAATGCAAGCTCCGCTTTCCGGGCAAGTAAGGCGATGCGGGGCCCGGAATTCTCCCCTCTGCGAATTCCAAGGGAGGCAGAACCGCCCCCCACCAAAGAAAAGAGGCCCGGCGGCGCTCCGGAATCAAAGTCCTCAGAAAACGGCGGGTAAAAGCAAAAGCCTATTCCAAAAGTGTGCCGAAGAATCTCTCCAAATGCACAAAAGCTCCGGGGCGAAGCGGCTCCGGAGCTTTTTTATCGTTATTTGTGATACAGTTTCCGGGTCTGATACTGCGGCTCACAGGTGAGCTGGATGCCCAACTTGCGAAAGGTCTGAACGTCGACCTGGGAGAGGATGACGGAGGAATGCGCCTGGCAGCCGCGCAGGGCGGAGAGCTCCTTCATCGCCCGCTTTGCGGTGGGGTTGGTGGCGGCGCTGACGGAGAGGGCCACCAGCGTCTCGTCGCTGTGAAGGCGCGGATTGTGGTTGCCGAGGTACTCGGTTTTGAGCATCTGCACCGGCTCAATGACCGAGCGGGCGATCAGATCGATGTCGTCGTCGATGCCGGCGAGCTCCTTGATCGCGTTGAGCAAAACGGAGGAGCTTGCGCCGAACAGCGTGCTGGTTTTTCCGGTGACGATGCGGCCATCCGGCAGCTCGACGGCGGATGCGGGAAGGCCGGTCAGCTCCGCCTTCTCTTTCGCTGCGGTCGTGACCCTGCGGTCGCCGATGTGAACCCCGGCCTTATCCATTAAAAGCTCGATTTTGTAGACCGGTCCGTCGCCGTATTTGCCCTGGCGCTTGTCGCAGAGAGCGGAATAGTACCGGCGAATGATCTCCTGCTTCGCGGCCTCGCGAACAACTTCGTCGTCGCTGATGCAGTAACCCGCCATGTTGACGCCCATGTCGGTCGGGGATTTGTAGGGGCTCTCGCCGAGGATGGAGCGGAAAATGGCGTTCAGCAGCGGGAAGACTTCCACGTCGCGGTTATAATTGACGGTGGTTTTGCCGTAGGCCTCAAGATGATAGGGATCGATCATGTTGACGTCGTCGAGGTCGGCGGTGGCGGCTTCATATGCGAGATTGACCGGATGTGTAAGCGGGAGGTTCCAGATCGGGAACGTCTCGAACTTTGCATATCCGGCCTTCGTGCCGCGCTTGTTCTCGTGATAGAGCTGGGAAAGACAGGTGGCCATCTTGCCGCTGCCGGGGCCCGGCGCCGTCACGACAACAAGCGGGCGGGTGGTTTCAATATATTCGTTCCGGCCGAAGCCCTCGTCGCCGACGATCAGCTTGACGTTGGCCGGGTAATTTTCAATCGGATAATGGAGAAAGGAGCGCACGCCAAGCTGGTCAAGCCTCTTGCGGAAGGCGTTCGCGGTGCTCTGGCCGTTATACTGGGCGATGACCACGCTGCCGACATACAGGCCGATTGCGGAAAAGGCGTCGATCAGGCGAAGGACTTCCTGATCATAAGTGATGCCGAGGTCGCCGCGAACCTTGTTTTTTTCAATATCGCCGGCATTGATGACGATGACGATCTCGGCCTGATCCTTGAGCTCCGTCAGCAGCCGCACCTTGGTGTCCGGCTCGAATCCCGGCAGTACGCGGGAGGCGTGGTAATCATCAAACAGCTTCCCGCCGAACTCCAAATAGAGCTTCCCGCCGAAAAAATTGATCCGCTCGCGGATCTTTTCAGACTGCATTTTGTAGTACTTGTCGCAATCGAATCCTGTTTTGCTCATCTTCTCTTTCTCCGTCTGTACGTAAAAATCAAGGAAAACCGGTAGGAACTTTCCGCCAAAGGGATGACAAGCGAATAAAAATCGGCTATAATATCTTCAAACGGGCGGCTATTTAAAAATAATACGCTGTTAAGTTTACCTCTATTTTATTTTCCCGTCAACCGCTTTCCGGCTGTGTCGAAAAATATCGTTTCCGGGAGGAAATATATGCTGAAAAAAATTTTTGCCATACTCGCCGTCCTGCTGATGACGGTGCCCGCCCTTTCCGGCTGTTCCGCGGCCGAAGAGGTCGGCGACCTGATTCACAAGCTGACGGAGAGCGCCGGCGATATCATTCCGAACGACATCGAATACCTGCTGGGGAATCTCTCCGGTAAGAAGGAATCCACATCCGATCACCAGATCATCTTCTCCACCGGGTATGTCAACATGCTCAAAAGCGGCCAATACTTTATCAGCTATACCGCGGACGACGGCACCGAAATCTCCTATGGCACCAACGGCATCCGCTGGGGCGTCTCCTACCCGATCGGTGGCACCGCGGCGGAAGAACCCTCTTCGGAGGAGAGCAGCGAGGCGGAATCCTCCGCTGAGGAATCTGCCGCCGAAACCTCTGGGGAGAGCGGTGAATCGGAGGCCGAGCCGGAGGTTCCTTCCATCAATATCGTATTGGAGGACGGCGTCTATTATCTTGTCGACGACGACGCCGGCACGCTGACGACGGTCAATCCCGCCGATTATAAAGCCATGCCGTTCGTCATCGACGCTTCGGATCTCGAATATAAAGCCGCCGGTGAGAAGGATCTCGACGATGTCAGCTGCCGTTACGAGGAATATGACGGTTCCGCCGGCTCCGTAACCTTCTATTATTCCGGAAGCGACCTCGTCGCCATGGAGATCGATGAGACGGATACCAATATGCTGCTCCATATCACGAAATTCAACAAATGGGTCGGCAGCGAGTTGATCAATCTGCCTTCTTCCTATAAGGTTGTCCGGGAATATTCCGCGCCGTAAGCGCCGCGGCGGCATGCGCCGATCCCTCAATTTGGATTTTCCCCGGCAGCCCGGAGTCCATAAATGCCATGTCGGCATACCCATTGCCGCCTCCCTGCGGGAATCCCGCCGCTGTGGTTTTTTGCCCGCGGGGATAATAACCCGCCGCCTTTCTGCGGCACAAATCAAAAATCGAGTCCATCTTCCGATCTTCTCCGGAAAGCGGGAAACCGCTTTCCGGTATTTTTTGCATAACCGTCTTCCTAACCGCATAGGATGTCCCAAAAGGGAGTGAGGGAGTGAGAAAATGCGGACAAGATTTCTGATTGCGCTTTTGGGCCTGAGCATCGCGTTTTTGATGCCTGCGGCGGCGGTATGGTCCGGATTTTTAAATCTGAGTGAGGCGGAGGCAGGCTCTTCGCTTCCAGAATCGGTCTCTTTTCTGCCGGAGGGGCAGAGCGCCTCCGGAGAGGGATCCTCCTCCGGGGCGGCATCGTCGGGCACGGAATCCTCTTCGGGAGCGGCTGCGGAAGAAACCGAACCGGAGGGCGTCGTGTTTCGAGTGCTCAGTGAAGACAGCGGGGATATCCTGGAACTTTCCGCGCTGGATTTTGTTCGGGGATCGCTTGCCGCCGAGATGCCGGCCTCTATGGAACGGGATGCCCTGATCGCGCAGGGGATCGCCTCCTACACCTTCGCGCGCTACATGGCGATGACCTATTACTGGCGGGAATATGATTTTGCCGTCGATCCGGAGGGGCGCAGCATGTATCTGACGGAAGCACAGGTCAAGGAAATCTACGGAGACGACTTCACGGAAAGCTGGGCCAAGCTGACCGAGGCGGCCGAAACCGCGGTCCGGTACGAACTGCTTTATAACGGCGAGCCTGCGATGGCGGCCTATCATGCCATCTCCGCCGGGAAGACGGAAAGCGCGCTCAACTGTTGGGGCAGCGAGGTGCCCTATCTTGTCTCCGTCGACAGCAGCAGCGACAAGGAGGTCACCGATTACCTGACGACCGTGACGGTCCCCAAGGCGGACGCCCTGCGCATGCTGAACGACGCCGGCGCGGGGCTCTCCGGCCTCTACCCGGATCAGTGGTTCGAGGGCGGGCGCTACTCCGACGCGGGCTACCTTCTGGAAGTCACGATCGGCAAGACGGATTTCACCGGCGCGGAGCTGCGTACCATGTTCGGCCTGCGATCCGCCGCCTTCACCGTCACCTATACGGATAAAATCTTCACTTTCACCGTCCGCGGGTATGGGCACGGCGTCGGGCTTTCCCAATACGGCGCACAGGCGATGGCCAAGGCGGGCAGCAGCTTTGAGGAGATCCTCGAGCATTATTTCCCCGGCACGGAACTGGTCGAAACCGAAGGCGAATGACCGGGGAGCCGAGTCAAAAATCCGTAGGCGACGCGGCGGAGCGGTGGTGCCCGAAACACAAAAAACGCCGTGAATGGATGGTCGAAGGCAGGATCGGGCGATCGGAACTCACAGACGGATGATGAAATAAATCAAAAAATCGCCATAGAAAAAGGCTCCCCTTCCGGGAGCCTTTTTTATGTTTCGCGCCGTCCGGCCCGTTATTTATGCAGACTCTGCAGCGCCTTCCGGAAAACCGGCACCAGAAGCCATGCGCCGAATACGGCGATCACCGCGTTGAGCCCGGAAGTGATGAATTTGAGCCCGCAGGCCGCGAGCGCCGCCGCAAGGCCGCTGCCTTCCAGCAGCAGCGTAATCAGCGATTTGCCGAGATGCAGGATAAGATATGTCCCGGCGCCCGCCGCGCAGGCAATCAGGTCGCGCTTTCGATTCGGCTCCCCCGCATGGGAAACCGCGCCGCAGATAAACGCCATCGCAAAGAAAAACAAGAATGTAAACGGAGCCGAAGCCGTAAAGGCCGGGTCGGTCAGGTCGTAAAGCATCGAGCCGATGCCGGCCGCAAGGCCCCCCTTCGTCTTCCCGAACAGCAGCGCCCCCAGTAAGCAGACAATGTTTCCGGATTTGATCATCGTCGGGCCGGCCGGCGTCGGGATAGGCCCCACTTTGATAAAAGCGGTGGCGACGAATACCAAGGCGGCCAATACGCCTATTTCCGCGATCTCCCGGATCGAAAAACGCTTTTCCATGGTTTCCCCTCTCTCCAAAAACAGCTGACGCAGAATTTTTTGTCTCTATTTATTATTATATCCACCGGAAACCAAACTGCAAATTGCGTTCCGCCGGTATTCCTCCGGTTTGTTTTGTGCGGATTGATAAATAATAAAAGGATACGCCATCGATTTTCTGCAAAATTTATGCAAAAGGTTCGGTTTCCACAGCGTCTCAAAAACCCTTTTCGTCAATTTTCATAAATTTTGGAGCCTTCCTCCGAAGAGTTTATGCTAAGGGCAGAACTTTCGCTTTTTGGCCAGTTTTTCCATTTTCATAAGGTTAGAAAAGGGGTCTCCGCCTTGAATCAGAAGCGTTTTTCCTGTATAATGGCCGTGGTTTTTCGGATAAACTTGTTTATCCGTGCATGA
>CAZLMO010000122.1:0-5881 GCA_964560915.1 uncultured Oscillospiraceae bacterium | reverse complement strand
AAGCTGATGGTAGACTTCGCCGTCCCGCAGGAACAGAACGCGCCTCGCGTGGCTTGCGGCCTTCACCGAGTGGGTCACCATCAGGATCGTCTGGCCTTCGGCGTTGATTTCCTCAAACAGGCGCAGCAGGGAATCGGTGGCTCTGGAATCGAGCGCGCCGGTCGGCTCGTCGGCGAGGACGATCTGGGGGCTGGTGATCAGCGCCCGCGCCACCGCCACGCGCTGCTTCTGCCCGCCGGAAATTTCATACGGGAATTGCCGCAGGATCTTCCGGATGCCGAGCCTCGCGGCGATCGGTTCGAGCCGGTCGGACATCTCCCGGAAGGGCTTCCCGGCCAGCACCAGCGGTAAAAAGATGTTGTCCTGCACGGAGAAAGTATCGAGCAGGTTGAAATCCTGAAAGACGAAGCCCAGGTTGTCTCTCCGGAACGCGGAAATTTCGCTCTCCCTCACGGCGGAGAGATCCTTTCCATTCAGCAGCACCTGGCCGCCGGTGGGCTTATCGAGGGCGGCAAGAATATTCAGCAGCGTGGTCTTGCCGGAGCCGGATTCGCCCATGATGGCGACGTATTCCCCGGGCTCCACGGAAAACGACACATTGATAAGGGCATGCACCTGCGCGCCGCCGAAGCGGGGCGTGTATGTTTTTTTGAGACTTTTGACTTCCAAAAGCGGCATGATGAAAAAACCTCCGATTCATAGGATACCCACAGGATACCGCAGCGCCGGAACATATGCCATCGATCTGGCTTACATTCCGGCGCGGGATACTTACAGTTTTGTAAGGATCTATTCAATGACCGGTTCCCCGCCGGCCATATCGACCCGGACGGAGGTTCCATGCCCTTTTTCGGACGTGATGCTGATTTTATGCCCCAGTTTTTCGCAGACGCGCCGGCAGAGGTAAAGGCCGATGCCGGTGGATTTTTTATCCTCCCGGCCGTTGTAGCCGGTGAACCCTTTTTCGAAGACGCGGGGCAGATCCTCGGCACAGATGCCGATCCCCGTGTCGGCCACGACGAGCGTCTGGCCCTCCGTATAGACGGAGATATGCCCCTCGTTCGTATATTTGAGCGCGTTCGAAAGGAGCTGCTCGATCACGAACAGCAGCCACTTCTCGTCGGTCAGCACGCGGATTCCGCTCTCCTTAAAATCTAAGGAGAGCTTTTTCATAATGAAGAGCCGCGCATATTTTCGCACCGCCTGCCGGATGATGGGATCGAGGTCGCATTCCCGCAGCAGAAGATCCGAGGATTCGCTGTCGAGCCGCAGATAGGAGAGCACCATCCCCACATATTGATCGATGCGCAGCAGCTCCGCCTGTAAAGCGGCGTTCTGCCCGTTTTCCTCCGACTGCAAAAGCAGGCTCATGGCAGCGATCGGCGTCTTGATCTGATGCGCCCACATGGTGTAATAATCGATCATATCCCTGCGCTCCGTCTCGGCGTTCGTCCCCAGGCGCAGCGTTTCTTTATATAGAATGCGCAGAAGCTCCTGATAATCCTCCTCAAGCGCCCCCTTCGGAGAAGGAAGCTCCTCGAGCGACAGCGTCACGCGCTTTTGCAGGAACATGAGCTCCCGGTGCCTTTTGAGGTAGCCGCCGTAGCCCACGGCGAACAGCACCGCCCCAATTGCGACGCACAAAGCCGTGGCATACCATACCGCCTCCACCGGCAAGTCATAGAGCGAAAATACGCCCGCGAAGACCAGCGTGAAGAGGCCGAGCATCAGGATGATTTTATAATGTCGTTTAAAATAAGAAAACAGCAGTTTCATTCCACAAGATAGCCGGAGCCTTTTTTTGTCTTGATAAAATCCGTCAGGCCCGCTCCCTCCAGCTTCTTCCGCAGGCGCGTGACGTTTACGGTGAGCGTGTTTTCATCCACAAAGCTGTCCGATTCCCACAGCCGCGTCATAATGGCGTCTCGGCTGACGATCTTCCCGCGATTCTGCATGAGCATCTGCAAAATCCTGTGCTCGTTGCGCGTCAGCTCGATGCGCTCGCCGCGAAAAACGAGCGTGCCGTCGGCGGTATTCAGCACTGCGCCCCGGCACTCCATCAGCGCGGATTCGACGGTAAAATCGTAGGCGCGCCGCAGCAGGGCCTGCACCTTGGCGGTCAGCACCGTGAGATCGAAGGGCTTGGAAAGAAAATCGTCGCCGCCCATATTCATGGCCATCACGATATCCATTTTATCGGAGGCGGAGGAGATGAAGATGATCGGCACCTTGGAGAGCTTGCGAATCTCCGCGCACCAATAATAACCGTTATAGAAGGGCAGCGAGATATCCAGCAGAACGAGCTGCGGGTCGTACCGCACAAACTCGCCGAGAATATCGCCGAAGTCGGCGGCGCATTCCGCTTCCAGCCCCCAGGTTTCGATATGCCTCCTGATCGCGCCCGCAATGGCCGCGTCGTCCTCCACGATGAAGATCCTGTAAATTTCGTATCCCTTCCTTCGGATGCTGTTTCGGCCGGAGCTTTCTTTATGCCCCGCCTCCAGTTTTGCGGCTCACACTCGTTTTAGCGGAAAACGGGCCCGCTTTTGAGCGCACGATTTTTTATAGTTTGGATTTAAAATCCTCATAGCCGAACGTCCTAAAAATTTCGATATGCCCATCCCGGCCGAGCTTCGCGATGGCGGGCAGATTCACGCCGTTGAAGAAATTATTCTTGACCATCGTGTAGTGGGCCATATCGGTGAAGATCAGCAGGCTGCCGGGCTGCAGCCCCTGCGGGAACGAGTATTCGCCGATCACGTCGTCGCCGAGGCAGGTGTTTCCCCCAAGGAGGTAATCATACGGATATTCGCCCGGAGCGCCCGACCCGATGATTTCGGGCAGGTAGCGCTCCTCCAGCACCTGCGGCATGTGGCAGGCGGCGGAGGCGTCGATCACCGCGATATCCGCCCCGTTTTGCACGATATCCATGACCCGCGAGACCAGGAACCCCGTGTTGTAGGCAACGGCCTCGCCCGGCTCCAGATAGACCTGCACGCCGTAGGTTTCGGAAAACCTCCGGATGACCCGGATCAGCTCCGTAGCGTCGTAATCCTCTTTGGTGAGGAAATGGCCGCCGCCGAAGTTGACCCATTTTACATCATGGAGATAGTCCCCGAATTTCTCTTCCACCTGCTCCAGCGTCTTTTTGAGATCCCCGACGCCCTGCTCGCAGAGCGTATGGAAGTGGAGCCCATCCACTTTGACGCTCCGGTCGAAATGCTCCGCCGTGACGCCGAAGCGGGAGCCGGGCGCACAGGGGTCGTACATCGGGTTTGGGCAGGTCGAGACCTCCGGGTTGACGCGGAGCCCGTATTCCACTTTCTTTATGCAATTCTTGATTTCCGGCAGGAATTTTTCGAGTTGCGCGTAGGAATTAAAGACGATGTGGCTACAGCAGCGGAGGATCTCGCCGAATTCCTCCCCACGGTAGGCCGGCGCGTAGATATGGTTCTCCCCCGGGAAGTATTCCGCCGCGAGCTTTGCCTCAAACAGGGAGCTTGCCGCGGCTCCGGCGAGGTACTTCGCCGTCAGGCCGTAGACGCCGTACATCGAAAAGGCCTTCTGCGCGAGCAGAATTTTGCAGCCGCTTTTTTCTTCGATCGCTCTGCAAAGCTCAAGATTACGGGTCAGAAGCTCCTCGTCGAGCACATAGCAGGGCGTGGGGAGGTCCTTAAAGATTTCGGAGTAGTTTTTCAATCCGCGCGCCCATCCCTTTCCTGATCCGTTTCAAGTCTCTTCCGGATAAAATTCGGGATGTCGAAATACTGCGCCCGAAGCTCCGGGTTATAATATTCCACGTCGTCCCTGCCGATATGGAAGTGCGCGTTCCAGTCGGTGGTTTTGTTTTTGCTGATGAGTACGAACATATAGAAGCCGCCCACGATCATCGGGCAGGTGAAGATGACCGGTTTATAGGCGATATCATCCCGCCTCCGGAGGTATTCCATCAGGCAGCGGTACTCCTCTTTTCCGGCGGAAAAGAGCGGCGCGCCGGTCTGCACGCAGAGGATGCCGTTGTCGGAGAGCGCGGAGATGCAGTTTTCATAAAATTCATCCGAATAGAGTACCTTCGCGGGGCCGACCGGGTCGCAGCTATCCACTAAAATGCCGTCGAGGTTCTTTTGCCCCTTGATGTACTCAAATCCGTCGGCGATCACAACCTTTGCGCGCGGGTCGTGCAGGGCCTCCACCGCCTCGGGCTCGTATTCCTCCGCGATCTCAATGATTTCGCAGGAGATATCGCAGAGGATCGCCTCCGCCACGTCGTATTTCAGCACCTGCTTCATCGTGAGGCCGGTTCCGCCGCCGATAATCAGCACCCGCTTCGGGTTCTTCTGACAGTCGAGCGTGATATGCGCCATGATCTCGTTGTAGAGGAACTCCGTGTTGACCGAGGACTGCACGATATCGTCGATGACCAGCGTCTTTCCGAGATCCTTGTGGCGAAAGATCATGACCTTCTGGCCGCACTCGGCCTCCTGCTCATAGAGGATGTCGCCGACCTCGTAGCCGAGCTTCATGGAATCGGACTCATCCTCAAAAAACATCAGCTTTTCCTTTTGATTTTCCTCGTCGTAAATTTTCAGTATCATCTTCGGCATCCTTTGGCATTTTAATAATAAAATTTTTTATTTAAAAGAGCAGGGATGTCTCCCCGCGCTTCGCGCCTTTTCTGCCGGGGCGGGTTTCCCTCGTTCATGACGGCACCCTCCCCATAAAATGCTTCCCGCTGTGCTCCGCCGCGCGCCGGCATACGGCCGCACGGCGCTTTCGGCGCTTTTTTCGGGCTGTTACACAAAATTATATACCGGTATCCAAATGTTTTCAAGAAAAAAGGAAGAAAGGCGCGGGAAGGCATGTTTTATAAAGCCCCGGAAGCGGTGACAAGGACGCTTTAGAATACTTTGATTCAAAGCGCATTTTTCTTTTTCAAACCCGCTTTCTAAAACCTTCTAAAAATGAATCATCGCGCTCACCAATATCTTAATTTAGGGTAACCCCGTTCTTTTTTAGCCGGCTCAAAAGCGTTGTATATTGAAAACTTATGGCACGAATAATAATATAAAACGAATATGGAAATCGTGGATGCGCAATGGGAGGGTATTTATGGACAACAATAAAAACAGGATGAAAGACAGGCCCAAAAGTAATCCGGAGCTGAGAAAAATGAAGCCCAAGGAGAATGCGGACGTCGGTATTATAGAGGGCAGAAAAACGGGGCAGCAGGATAGCGGACGGGGAAAAAGGATGGGGGATAAGGGATGAAAACAATGCTTTGCAGCGTTTCAGGCATTCAAAATAAAGAAAATAAGACTCAGATCAAAAACGCTTTAAATAAAATAGACGGGGTCAATAAAGTCGGAGTGAGTCTCACTACAGGCACAATAGAAATCCAATACAATGCCCCCACAACGGAAAGCGAGCTAAAAACCTGTATCGAGAACACCGGATTTAAAATCTTATATGAATAGGGGATTTTCATGGGAAATGACAACAAAATGAAAAGTTCGGAAAACGGCAAAAACAAGGATCATTCGTTTCGTTCAAAACACATAAAGCATGACCCAAGCGCAGAAAGTGCAAGGGCTGTTTTCGGTTTGAAGGATCCCAGCAAACCGAAAGAATAGGGATGCTTCAAGGCCGGAACGGAAAGACGGAATTCAGTCGTGTTTTTGATTTTTGTCATTAAATATAATAGTCATGAAAAAAGCGCCGCCGGAAAGGGCGACGCTTTTTTATTTTGGCCTTAAGCCAGTGGCACCAGCAGAACGAATACGCGAGGCGTTACAAGAATCGCGGTATTCGGTTTCGATAGGTGCATGATGGTGGAGACGTCCGGGCTCGAACCGGAGACCTCCTGCGTGTGAAGCAGGCGCTC
>CAZLMO010000121.1:0-6036 GCA_964560915.1 uncultured Oscillospiraceae bacterium | reverse complement strand
ACGCTTGTGTGAAATTTCGGTATGCTCGGTCACGCTTGGCATCATCAGAAAACACCATAGTCCCGGAACGAGGTTCATCCAAATACTTTGCACCGAGTAGCCACAATCGTTCGGTTTGAATGTCCATCCTGCTTCTAGAGATCACTTCGTACCCGTTACTCGCTAGAAACTTGAAGTATGCGCCGTCATCATCACCGATCCAAATCGTATCTGGATCTTGGTATGAAATGTCGAATGTCAGTCTACGAGTGGTAGGGATCAGGCTATAACGGAGAATGATTTTGGACATAATGGCCTCAAAATGAAAAAGGTGCCGAAAGAAGAGGCCGACAAAAGGGTGAAGGATATTCTGGAGATCGTCGGCCTCTCGGAGAAGATCGACCAGTTCCCGATGCAACTTTCCGGCGGCCAGCAGCAGCGTGTCGCGCTGGCGCGGGCCATCGTCACCGAGCCGAAAGTGCTGCTTCTGGATGAGCCGCTTTCCGCCATCGACGCCCTGCTTCGCCACAATCTCCAGATTGAGATCCGCCGCATCCAGCAGACGCTCAATATCACCACCATCTTCGTCACCCACGATCAGGATGAGGCGATGGTCATGTCCGATACGATCCATCTGTTTAACGACGGACGGATCGAGCAATCCGGAAGCCCGGTCGATCTTTATTCCAAGCCGGCCACGAAATTCGCCGCCACCTTCATCGGCAACTACAACATCTTCAGCGCGGAGGCTTTCGGAGCCGTCTGCTGCGAAAAACTCTCCTGCAAGGATGTCGCCATCCGCCCGGAGATCGTCGCCATGAGCAAACATCCGCAGGATACCGAGGAATGTTATCATCTGAAGGGTACCATCGTCGGGCATATCTCCCACGGCAATATCATCCGCTTTGCGACGAACTGCGGCTGCATCCACGTCAATTCCGACGTGCTCTTTGAGCGCGAGATGGAATATAAAGAGGGAGACGAAGTCTATCTCTCCGTCGACAAATCTCTTGTCATTGAGCTTTAACTTTTGTATAATATCGGGGAGCATACCGGAAGGCATCTTGCTTTCCGGTATTGTCTTGAAAGGAGTTGGAACATTCATGACGAAAATTTTTGCGCACCGCGGTTTTTCCGGGGAATATCCGGAAAACACGATGCCTGCGTTTCAAAAAGCGATCGAATGCGGCGCGGAGGGCATTGAGCTCGACGTCCACCTGACCTCCGACGGCGTCGTCGTGATTATGCACGACGAGAACACGATCCGCACCTGCGGGGAGAATCACCTGATCCGCGATCTCACGGCGGAGCAGTTTCAGGCGCTGGATGCCGGCTTTGTCACGGGCGGCAAGCACGGCGTCGTCCATCCTTCGACGATGGAGGAATACTTTGAACTGCTCAAGGATACCGATCTCGTCACCAATATCGAGCTCAAGACCGGCGTCTATGAATATCCGAATATCGAGCGCAAGGTGCTTGCACTGATCGACCGCTTCGGCCTGCGCAAAAAGGTGATTATCAGCTCGTTCAATCATTTTTCCGTCTGCCGCTTTAAGGAGCTCGCCCCGGATGTGAAGGTCGGCTTCCTCGAGGAGAGCTGGCTCATCCACCCCGGCGCATATACCAGAAACCGCGGCGTGGAGTGCTATCATCCGTTTATCAATACGCTGAACCACGAGAGCGTAATGGATCTGCGCAACAACCATATTGAGATCAACGCATGGACCATCAATTCTCCGGAGGATATGCGCCGCTGCCTGAGCCTCGGGCTCGAGATCGGCATCACCAATTATCCGGACCGGTTCCTTGCCCTGAGGAGAGAAGTATGCGGGAAATAATGCGGGTCGCCCACAGAGGGCTTGCCGGGCTTTACCCGGAAAACACGCTCCTTTCGTTTGAAAAATGCCTTGCGTATGCGCCGGATGCCGTTGAGCTGGATGTTCAGCTTACGGCCGACGGGGCGGTCGTGATCCACCACGACGAAGAATTCGGCCGCACCACAGACGCCAAAGGATATGTAAAGGATTATACCTTGTCGGAGCTGAAACGGTTCAGCGCCTCCTATACGCGGCCGGATCTGCCGCGTCAGGAGATCCCGACGCTCACCGAGTATTTCGATTTGATTGCCGGGATGCCGATGCGAACCTTTATTGAGCTCAAAAACAGCTTCGTGCCGTATCCGGGGCTCGAGGAGAAGGTTCTGGAGATCATCGACCGGTATGAGCGGCGGGGTACGGTGCTCGTCTATTCGGCGAACCACTACTCCGTCATGAAATTCCGGGAGATGGCGCCGGATGTGGCGGTCGTTTTCCCATTTGACAACTGGATCTTCGACTATGGCGCCTACTGCGAAAAGCGCGGCGTCACAATGAGCATCCCGTATCATCTGGCGATGACGAAGGAGCTGATCGATGATTTCCACGCCCACGGCGTCCGCGTCTATCCGTGGACCGTGGATACAGAAGCGGATATGGACCGGATCTTCGGCATGGGCGCCGACGGCGCGCTGACGAACCGAATCGACCTGCTGAACGCGTATCTCGGGAAATAGGGCGGAAAAAGCCGACTCTTTTCCTTGGAAAAACGTTTTTCCGGTTCCCAAAATCTTCATTTTCGAACAAAAAGCAGGGCCCCGGAGCGTTTCGGGGTCCTGCTTTTTAATATTTTTTCATAACGGAATTTTCGCAAAACGGAAAGACCCTGCGCGCCCGGCGAATCATGCCGGGAGTGCGGCCCCGGAACGAAAACCAGGAAGAGGCCGTCCCAAAAAGACAGCCCGGCGTCTCCCGTCAGGTACTCTTTCCGCTAAAGAGTTTTGCGAGAGGGGAGACCACCTTCTGCAGGTCGGTGATGGCCGTATTCAGGGATTTGAAGTCGATGGAGTTGATCTTTTTGAGTGCCTCCTGAATCCCTTCGATGGATTTTGTGAGATTGTTGCCGACATCCTCAATCATGCCGTTTGCGTTGTTGATCATGGCGGTCAGATCCGTGCTTGCCAGCGTTTCTTTCAGGTCGTTGGTGATCACTTCGAGGTCGGAGAGGACGGAATTAAAGCTCCCGAGCGTCTGCATGATTTTGGAGGAGAGCGATGTGATGGAGACCACGAGAAACAGGATCAGAGCGGCCATCATGCCGGTGAGGATCTTTATCCAAAGAAGCTGTTTTTTCATCAGATCGATCTGAATCGTTTCGTAGGTTGCGGAGACGGCGGGCTCCGAAAGCTCATTCCGACCAACCTCTTCACTATCGCTGTTAATAAATAACATGCTGAGCACCTTCTTTTATTTAATAAGCCCGGTCAGACCAAAAGAGAGGATCCCCATGATGATCCCACAGGCAACGACTCCGGCCGCAATCGTAAAGAAAGATTTGGCAACTCTGAGCTGGAGCAGGGCGGCGATCAGGGAGGCCGTCCATGCGCCCGTTCCGGGGAGGGGGAAGGCCACAAACAAAAAAAGACCGAGCATCTCCAGATTCCGCACTTTTTCCGCTTTCCGGTTCCCGTGGTCGATAACCTTCTGGGCTAATCTGCCGAAGTGCTTGCTGCCGGAGAGATAGGTCAGGGCCTGCTTGGAAAACTTGATCAAAAACGGGACAGGAAGCATGTTCCCCACGACGCTGACCGCGAGGCTTGGCAGGAATTCCGCACCGCGCACGGCGGCATAAATCATCGCCCCGCGCAGCTCGACCAGGGGGAGCATGGAAATCAGAAAAAGACGAACGTATGTCTCCAAAGCTTCACCGCCTTAATATTGGTTATTTTTATTATACAAGATTTCATAAAATTCCACAATAAAAATAATCTTCCTTCTATCTGGAAATAATGTTTTACTAATCTTATATTTTATGCTAATATTACAATGTATTTTTTCAGCCTTGGAGGGTCTTATGAGAAAAACGATCTCGATCTTTCTTTCCCTGATGGTGGTTTTGGGGCTTTTTTCAGGATGCTCTGCGGAGGGAACCGAGGATGAAACTTCCTCCGAGTCGTCGGCGCCGGAGACTGTGAAGTCGCAGTCGCTCGATGTCGTCATCCATGACCGCGGAAACGACGAGGAATACTGGCAGGCCGTCATCGACGCATTTGAAGCGGCGAACCCGGGTGTGGAAGTGGAGGCCTACATCGGCAAGGATGCGGGTTATGTTCTGCGGGACCGGATCCTCTCCGGGGATTCCCCGGACTTTGTCGTGCTTCCCTCCGATGAGGAAACCGGCGTCACGGCCGCGCTGATCAAAGATCGCGCCATGCAGCCGATCACCTCGCTGGAGCAGGTGGCCTCCTCGCTGCTGATCGACGGCGCGTTCGACAACATCTACTGCATGCCTTATGACGACGGCGAGACCTATCTTGCTCCCGTATTTTTCGAGGTCGAAGGCTTGATCTATAATAAGACCCTGATGGACGGAAACGGCTGGACCGTCCCCTCCACATGGGATGAATTCATCGCCCTCGGCGATCTCGCAAAGGCGAAGAAAATCAGTCTCTTTGCCTATGCCGGTCAGGAGGCGGAATCTCTGACGGGGATGTTCGCTTCCGGCATCGCCTCTTCGGTCGGTATGGAGGAGGAAGAGAAGCTGTTTCGGTATGAGGAAGGCGCGTGGGACTGCGTTCCCGTGCGTACGTTTCTTGGCTATATTGATAAACTGAGTTACCTGGTGGCTTCCGGAAGCTCCACGAAGACGGAAAAAGAGGCTCTGGATGCATTTCTGGCCGGAAACGTGCTCTTTATCAACGGAGATTCCGCCCTGCTCGCGGAGCTTTTCGGCGAGGAAAAATCGGAGGAATCGGGAGAATCCGGGAGTGCCGCGACAACGGAGAGCGTCGTCGCGGGGCCGACTTTTGAAACGGGCATCACCGGGTATCCGACTTTCAGCGCAGGCGACAAGAAGGTCACCGCCATCACATTCACGGAGATGTATATTCCGATCGAGGCGGAAAACGTGGATCTCGCGGAGAAATTCCTGATTTTCCAGTATAGCGATACCGCCGCCTCTCTCTGCGCGGAAAAGCTGGGCGAGGTCACCCCGGTGCGCAAGGCCGCGGATTTTGCCGCCGCATCCGGCATCACGGGATCCCGGCTGCAGGCGTACTCCATTCTGGGCGATCAGGTCTGCGCCGGTGATTTTGCGATCCGGTCCGGCGCCAACGAGACGCTGGCAGATGAATTCGCAGCGCTGCTGGTCTCGGCCTTTAAGGGCGAGACCGACGCGGATACGTTCATCAGCGAAATGAACGGATACGTCAAAGAGATGCAATAATACGTTCTGGTAAGGAGACATCGAAATGGAAAAACAAAAATTCTATATTACGACTCCGATCTATTATCCATCGGACAAGCTCCACATCGGCCACAGCTACTGCACCGTCGCCGCCGACGTCATGGCGCGCTATAAGAGGCTGCAGGGCTACGATGTGATGTTTCTGACCGGCACCGACGAGCATGGCCAGAAGATCCAGCAGAAGGCCGAGGCGGCCGGCGTCACGCCGCAGCAGTATGTCGACCACATCGTCTCCGGCATCCAGGATCTCTGGAAGCTTATGAATATTTCCAACGACCGTTTTATCCGCACCACCGACGACTATCACGTCGAGAGCGTCAAAAAAATCTTTAGGGAGCTCTATGACCGCGGCGCGATCTATAAAGGCGTTTACAGAGGCAAATACTGCACACCCTGCGAATCCTTCTGGACCGAAACGCAGCTCGTCGACGGCAAATGCCCGGATTGCGGCCGCGACGTCATCGACGCCGAGGAGGAGGCCTACTTTTTCAGGCTCTCCGACTATTCCGACAGGCTCGTCAAATACTATGAGGAGCATCCGGATTTTCTGCTGCCGCCCAGCCGCCTCAACGAGATGGTCAACAACTTCATCAAGCCCGGCCTTGAGGATCTCTGCGTCTCCCGTACCAGCTTCAACTGGGGCATTCCGGTCGAGTTTGATCCGAAGCATGTTGTCTATGTCTGGGTCGATGCCCTTTCGAACTATATCACCGCGCTCGGCTATGGTAACGAAAAATATCATGATTTTGAAAAATACTGGCCGGCCATGCTGATGGC
>CAZLMO010000120.1:3940-6086 GCA_964560915.1 uncultured Oscillospiraceae bacterium | reverse complement strand
CTCCGACCGGCTAACCAAATCACATTTTTTTTGGGGGATATGATTAATTATTTGAAAATAAATACAAAACATTGCAATAGAAACAAAAAAAAGTTATTTTTGCGAGGTCAAAATTTAAGTAAGTTAAAATAAATTAGTAAAAAGGGAAAGTTTTGGGTAAAACAGTGGCTGCTGCATAATGAATATGTGGAAATAACAATGAAGAAAATGAATAATTGTAATTACGAGAATTTCATAAAGGAAATTAAAAACAAAGGAATAAAGAATCCTTGGGATTATGTTGCTGATTTAGCTGAAAAATCAGGGCATTATTATGATTCTTTGAAAGCTTATGTCTGCGAAGATGACAAAGAAACGATAGAAAAATATAATTCGGAAGTCAACCGAAAGCAGGAACATAAATTTATAACAGACATATTACCAGTCCCTTTTGAAGGAAATCTATTTGAAGCCAAAATAATAATACTAACCTTAAATCCAGGCTTTGTTGAAGAAGTAAATTATACACTATACAACTTATTAAATACAGAAGCTCAAAAACAAATAACTGATTATCATATACAAAGTTTACGTTTGCAATCTAAAGGAATAATTTCAAATGATGCGGTAAATTTTATCGGAGACAGATATTGGTTTAATAGAACGAAAGAATTAAGAGAAGAACACAGTTTTGAATTATCAGAAATTGCTATAATACAATACATTGGTTATCAATCTAAAAAATTTTACGAGAATAGAAACTTGAAAAAACTGCCAAGTATTAACTTTACAAGAGAACTGATAAATACTGCTTCGTTATTGCACGATACGAAAAACAATGGAGAGAAGAATTTGAACGTCTCCAACTGACAGATCAGTTAACAGACAAAATTATTGTACTGAAAAATAATCGAAATACAACATTAACTAAAGGCAACATTGGTGATGATTGGCATATTGTTGAAAGAATAAAAGAACAAAAAACAAAACAAAATATCAATCAATAACTAAGACTTTGTGTGACTAAGGAACTAAGCCAAACAGAAAATCATAATTACTCAAAATTCCGTCATGGGACAATGCTTAATTACACAATAGTTAAATATGAAGAGAGAATTTGTTTCCTTTAATAACCAGTAAATTGACAATTTTGAAAGGACTGAAAAACAAAATATTGGCAAGACTAGAAAGCCAACGCTCAGACCAACGCTTTGCCAAAGTATGCAATCTTACCGACACACATGAATATTGAACATGGAATTATTAATTTAAATTTTAATGATATGAGTTTTAAAGTAACTGAAGTTATTGACGGAGATACATTTAAAGTAACTCCAAATTGGGAATGGGCAGGTCAATCAGGTAATACTGTAAGACCTAATGGTTATAATACACCAGAAGAAGGTGAAAGAGGTTATGATCAAGCAACAACAAAGTTAAGCAAATTAATACAGGGGAAAGAAGTCGAGTTAAATAATCCAATCACATTTACTTATGGTCGTTTGCTATGTGATGTTTATCTTAATGGCAATAATCTGAAAAACTTTTTTCCTGAATACCAGTAATTTTTTATAGACATATAAATATAAGATGTTGATAATTTTTCTAAGCTTCTAAATCAAATATAAAATAATTGTGTAATTTTGGACAAATTATGTCAATATAAAATATGTCTAAAGCAAATACATTAACATTCGGGGAATACATTAGACACCTAAGAGAGGTTGCCGATTTGCCATTGAGAAAAGTTGCTGCAGAGCTTGATATTGATACTTCAACGCTTAGCAAAATTGAGAAAAATGAACGAAATGCTAATAGTCAAATAATTGAAGGACTTGCAAGAATTTTTAACGTAAAAATATCCGATTTGAAAGTTAGGTATTTGAGTGATAAAATAACATATCAACTACTTGACGAAGAAGAAGGAATTGAAATACTGAAAGTTGCTGAGGAAAAAATGTTATATTTTAAACAAATGGATAATAAATGAAAATAGATAAAAACCTAAAAAACAAGAAAACAGAACTTTTGCATTACTATCGCAGTCGTGCAGAAGAATTTTTAAGTGAAATAAAACTCACCTTTGGGAATACTCAATATAAGGAACAAGCATCTGCAATTAACAAGTCCCTAATCGAAACCAAAGATATTCTACTAGCAACACTAT
>CAZLMO010000120.1:0-3930 GCA_964560915.1 uncultured Oscillospiraceae bacterium | reverse complement strand
CGGCAGAAAATGAAAAATGGTCGAATCAGGAAAAACTTGAAAGCATTTTAATGATAACCTACACGAATTACATTGTAATGCTTGAATCAAGAAACGATGTTTGGCCTTATGAATATATGACATTTTCAAGGAGAATTGGCGAATTATGGGAACCTTTTTGTAAACTTTGTTTTGCTTACCCAATCAACAAGGTTACTTTATTCATTCCACCATTGTTTTCTGAAGTGAAAAAAAAACTATCAGATGAAATAGAGGTGTACATTGATAAATTGAAAATTTCAAAGGAAGAAAAAGAACAATTAAAGAAGTACTACTACAAAGTTTGGGGGCTTGTAACATCGGGAGAAATTAAACTTGAGTTGGATTTACATTTTATCTATAATAATCAAAAATTCGTTGTTGATTTTAAAAGTGGATTTGGCTCAAACGAAAAAGGAAATACAAACAGACTTCTCCTAGTTGCCAGTATTTATCAAAACCTCGAAGAAAATTATAAGTGCATGATTTTCGTTAGAGCAGATGAAAACAATCATTATTTTCAAACACTTAAAAACTCAGGCATTTGGGATGCTTTCAGCGGAGCAGACGCATATAATCAAATGAACTTATTTTCTGGATTTGATATTAAGAGTTGGATTGAACTCAATGTTAACTGGGAGAAAGATTTCAAAAAGGAAACCATGCAATTTTTTAAACAAAACAATCTTGACCAATACTTAATATGGTAATGTTACAGGAAGCAAGAAAATATCAGGCATTTTACACAAAATCAACTCCGATTGTTGATTATATGGTTCAAAAGTTAGCATTACAACCTAATGATAAAATATTAGAACCATGCGGAGGCGATGGAGTGTTTGTAGAATCAATTATTGATGAAAATGAATATGCCCATATTGACATTTACGAACTGAACGAAAAATCCATAAAAGTACTGAATGAAAAATTTTCATATTTTACTAATGTAAGAATAAAACACAGCGATACTCTTTTAGACGAAGAATTAATGTTTAATTCCAGTTTTGGCGGAGTGTATGATAAAATTATTGCCAATCCGCCTTATGGAGCATGGCAGGATTATGAAAAAAGAGATGTTCTAAAGAAATTATTCCCAAATATCTACGCAAAAGAAACTTATGGTTTATTCCTTTATCGGTGTATTGAACTATTAAAGGACAAAGGATTGCTAACATTTATAATCCCAGACACATATTTAAACCTGCACATGCACAAAGCATTGAGGAAGCATATTTTGCAGAAAACAAAAATAAAGGAACTTGCATTGTTCCCATCGTCTTTTTTTCCAGGAGTAAATTTTGGTTATGCAAATTTATCTATAATCACATTGGAGAAATGTTTGAATCAAAAGGAATGTTTAAATAACAATTTTAAAATAATCAACGGATTTAAGAACGTAGAACAACTCTCAAATATAAATTCAGAATCTGATTTAAAAGCTAAAACTTATCTTCAAAAGGATATTTATACAAATCCTGACCATGCATTTTTGATTTCCGATAATTTTAAAATTATCAATGCTATTAACAATTCAAAACTAAAGATTGGAGATATTTCAAGTTGTGTAACTGGTTTTTATTCCGGTGATGATAAAACTTTTTTGCAAGTTAATAGCCCTGACTTGAAAAATGGAAAGAATTATGACTTAGTTAATGAGAATTCAATAAACAGAAATTATCAAAATATTACCAATATCCTTGACGGAATAGACGGTGAAAAACATTTTCTACCAATTGTAAAAGGTGGTAATACAAAATATTTGAAGCCAGAAGGATGGTTTATGAATTGGAGTAAGGAAGCTGTAAACCACTATAAAACCAATAAAAAATCAAGATTTCAAAACCCTCAGTTCTATTTCAAATTTGGGATTGGAGTACCAATGATTAGTAGTAGCAGCATCACAGCATCATTGATTGAAAACAAATTATTTGACCAAAGCATAGTCGGCATTTTTCCAAAAGATGAAAGTTTAACCTATTATTTGTTGGCATATTTTAATTCACCAACTTGTAATAAATTCATTAGGACAATAAACCCATCTGCAAATAATCCCGCCAATTATATTAAGAAAATTCCTGTTATCATTCCTGAAAATTCAGTTTTAAAATCAATAACAGAAAAAACTAAAATGATTGTAGATTCTATTAAGCAAATAGGGATTTATGAAGAAAAAATTGAATTAGAAATTTGGAGGATGATTAATGAAATTTATTAACTAAATACCAAAATACTATGGGAGGTAATTCAGGAATAAGAGGATATATCATACAAACGATAATCTGTGTTTTAGATGCATTAGAAACAGAAAACAACTGGCAATCAATAACTTTAGAGCCATTAGATGAATCTGAGAAGGTGGATATAAAATGGATTTATTCTAATAACAAAACAAAAATCACACAGGTAAAATCCTCGGAAAATATTATCGGTCTTGCTGCCGCGACAAAGTGGTGTGAAGAACTTGAAAGCAACTCTCCTAACATAGAAGAATATGAATTGATTTTAGTTGGGACTCCTGCAGCCAATTTATTGAAGCAAAAGAAAATCGGTAAGGTAACAGTTGGAGAATGTAAGCCGATAAATATTCAAACACTTATTGACCAAGCTTCAACCAAAATAGATTTCTACTACGAGAAAAAAGGCAAAGCCAAAATATCTCCAAAAGTCAGAGAAATGATTGTTCAGGTGCTAACACTTCACTTTGAAACAAGTTCAGTTGTTGGGACAGAAATCAAGCGAGAGACGTTTGATTTAAAGTTATTAGAGTGGATAACTGCTATTGAAAAACAAATGGAAACAAATCCATTTATCTCATTAGCAACGCCAGATGTAAACAAAAACATTCCCTTCAATAAAAGAATTGCGAAAAAGATATTAGAATTAATTGGATGGAATCAATTTGGAGAAAATCATAAGGTTGAAATTTTTAATGAGCATACTTCTGAAAATGATGTTCACCAAGTTGAATTTGTTGGAAACTTTGAAAGCAAACTAAAAGAGAATACAGGTGATTTTTTAATGATTTCTTCTCTCCACGACCTTAAGTATCCTGATAGTTCCAAATCAGAAATAGTAAAGCATATCAACGATACTGAAGTAATTTTTAATGATTTCAAGCAGAACAATTCTATTCCACTTAAAACATATCAAAACACAGAATATTATAGTTTACTTTTTTGGATAACAACTGAACCAAGTGAGGTATCGAGCAACTTCATTCATCATGCAAAGGATAATTACAGAAGAAATTCATTGAAGGAAGATATAAACTATTTCTTGATTGATAATAATAAGGCGAATTTCCTGATAAGCAGTATTGCAACAGCCAAGAATTATCGCGATAATGTTCCTGTTAAATTTCTTTACCCAATTACGGAAGTAAATCAAAGTCCTAACAGGATTGGAGAAAGAGGTTTAAAACTTCCAGTTCAGTATATCAACTCATCAGTAATTCCAATTACAAAGGAAGACAAATCAAAAATCAGTTTTCTTCTATTTTGTTCAGACATATTTTCAACTGAATCCTTGAAGAAGCTCATTTGGCTGACGATTCGCTTGACCAGTGGGTTTGGCAATGAGTATCGGCTGTATTTCCCCGACTATGATGAATCAATACATGGGAATGATGCCAAAGATGTCATTCGTTCATTTAATGAAGAACTCCTAGACGAAAAAATACAAATACTTCGTTATATAGAAGCTGATACAAAGGTTTTAGATTCTTTACCTAATACGAAGTCCATAGTGAATAAGAACGAGCAATATGATGAAACAGGTCAACAACAGGTAATAGATTCAGACAAGCATATAAATGAAGCGTTCATAAACATTCTTCCTTATGGCGATTTGCTAAAACCTTTCTTAAAAACAGACGCAATCACGTCAAGTGATTTAATTTATTTTTTAGCTAAA
>CAZLMO010000119.1:0-6105 GCA_964560915.1 uncultured Oscillospiraceae bacterium | reverse complement strand
ACTTTGCGATCAACTACAAAGCCGAGCAGGAGATCGACGACATGCAGCGGCACCTCCACCGCATGGAGACGGAGCTGGCGGAGATTAAGGAGATGCTGAAGGAGAGGGAGGGGTAAGTCTATGCGGTTTTTCAGGACACGTTTATTTTTAGCACTTATTGGGGGGATATAGCTTTACTCGTATGTTATCACAGCGGCTATCAATGTTTTGCATCCAGCGCATAATTTCAAGATAAGATTTTTGCATATGTTGCAGATCTTGATAATGAGTGTCACAAAAATTCTCATAGTTGTCAAACTGCGTTTTAATCTCAAGGTACTCGGTTTCATAGCCATATTGTTTCGCATAAAACGAAAGTATCTCTATCTTTGATCTTAACCTTCTCAACTCAAGCAAAAGTGTCTTATGATCCGTTGATTCGGAGAAAATAATCCTCTCTGGCGATATAGTAAACAACTGAATTTGATCGATTACCTTTACAATTGTTTCTCGCGTACAACGATCATCATTTTTCCCTTGCGTTAAGTAATATGTTACAAAAACTGCAATCCCAAAAGTGACAAACGTACTAATTGAAGTCGCAAAGAAATCCGCAGATGTGATAATGTTATATATAAGTAGTACAATTAGGCAGATTATAAAAAGCCAAATAATCACGCTGATTATCTTTTTCTTCATCGCCTTTTTAACCTCGTTTTGTCCTTCATACACTCAAGAATATCATCAATTAGACCCGGCTCATCGTTCGATATAAAAATAAAAACATCGGCTACATTTTCGTTTGGATTCTGCCTTGCCAACTCACCAAACACCTCATCAAGAAAAGAGGGTAAGTAGCCAAAGCCGCCATCAAGATTTACCTCTATTTTCTCACCACTTTCTTTTGCCTTTAAATATAGCGGTTCTAGTAATGTTTTGCGAAATTCTTCTCCAGAGTTTAGCCCTTCACTTGCATATCTACCGCCGGGTGCATCAGAAAAATCTTGCGCAATGTTTATTTTAAGCACTTTGTACTCCTTTCCTTATAACCCAGGTAAAAAGTGTCCCAGCGAATTTTGCAGGCAGTTTCCGACATTGAATGTTGTTATCAGCTTTATCTGAAATATCACATACGCCATAGCCCGACAAGATTATAGCTTCTTCAATAATACCATTTCGGCAATTATGATAAATACTAGGCAATCCCCTTCCTCGATTTCCCATCTTCGTTCTCGTACGAAAATCTCCAAGAAATGCCGACTTAAGGATGATGTCATCATTCCCAAAAAATGCTTCAGTTATTTTCTCTGGCCATTTTTTTACAACAGTTGCCGGAATGCCAGTCCCAGTATCCAAAAAAACAAACCTGATTTTATCATGGCTTTCTTCCACGCATATATACCATTGATTCACTAAGTCCGCTTCATTATCTTCATATGCATGTTGTACAGAATTAGTCATTAGCTCACCGATAACACTATATAATGACTTAGTTTGTAATCGATCATAAATCGTGTTTCTATTGACATATGTACATAATTCTTTGGCTATTGACGTGGTTACCTCTTTTCCGGTTTTGATTATGTATGCGCCTTCTTTCTTAGGTTGTAGTATCTTTTCTCCATGTTTATAAACAAAGTTGAAGAAACCAACTTGATCAAGTGCCTTCTTGCACTTAGTGTCTCTTGGAACGTTACCCTGGAACATTACTTGATATAAAGATGCATGTTTTACATTAGATATTATTGCTAGTAAGTACATTACGGCATCAACAGAAATTTCACGAATATTACTCATATCAAAGAAAACATCAATGTCTCGATTAGGTTGACTTACAATCTTTAATACATGCGAAAAGAAACTACAAACTTCATCTTGATTATATGTTAAGCTGAATAATTCCGGGACTGATAATTTAATATGCTTCTTTACTGCTTTGAGGCTCGGTTCATGATTTGAGATAAACTTGTTGCGGAGGAAATTCGGTTGTTTTCGTTTCCTCTTCATTCTATGTCGTTCAAGGCTTATTTGTCGTCGTTTCTGCCAACTGTAATAAACCGGATCATTTCTCCTGATAAAACCCACCTCGACAATTCTACAAGTAAGTTTTTACACCGCGATACGAGATTATTAATGTTTATTATAACATGTTTCTTACCTGCTGAAATTGTTTCTATTGAAGAAAATATTATTTATATATAATCTTACATGATCATACTCCTTGACAACCAGTACCGCATGATCGATACTAATATTGTGCGGTTCCGTGGTTCAACCAGGCCGTGCGCGCCGCGTTTGCCTTGCTCGCACTGCGGCTCAATCTTCGGCTGCGCCGCGCCGGAAAAGCGGCGGCAACAGGGAGTGGGAGATTTATGTTTGCTTTTCAGGAAGGCGTTTCCGCCTTCACGGTCTGGGGCATCTGGCTGGCCGTCTTTGCGGCGCTGTTCGCGTTTAACGAGTTTGCGCGGCGCTGGAAATGGGCGGGCTTTCTGAGCTTCGTCGTACTGCCCGCGGCGCTCTCCGCGCTGTGGTTCACGGTGCTCAAAAAAACGACCTACACGGACTGGTTCCACCTCGCCAAGGTATACTCCTCTACGGCGGGCTGCATCGGCTTTTGGTGCATCCGCCACATCCAGAAAAAGGACAAGCTCACCGGCGAAGTCAAGTGGCGCCTCGCGGACAGCAAGATCGCCCTGTGCTTCCCGCCGCTCATCCTCGCCGTCAACATACTCGAAGCGTGCGTGCGCGACTTCCAGGTCGGCCTGCAGTACTGGGGCGCGTTCTCCGGCAGGATCGAAGGCGAGGTCACGGGCGTGGCCGGCGGCATTTGGAACTTCTTCAACGGCGCGGCGGGCCTGCTCAACATCATCACGATCACGGGCTGGTTCGGCATCGTCCTGCGCAAAAAGACCCGGCTGGACGGCAGCCGCGACATGCTCTGGCCGGACATGCTCTGGTTCTGGATCGTCGCTTACGACCTCTGGAACTTCACCTACACCTACAACTGCATCCCGACGCACGCTTTCTACGCGGGGCTTGCGCTGCTGCTCGCGCCGACGCTCTGCGCCTTTACCCTCGGCAAGGGCGCGTGGCTCCAGCACCGCGCGCAGACGCTGGCCATCTGGTGCATGTTCGCGCAGACGTTCACGAACTTCCAGGATACGGGAATTCAGATGGTGCAGTCCACCTACAACCCCGTAATCTACACGGTGCTCGGCGCGGTGGCGCTGGGCGCGAACGCCGCGGTGCTCGTATATATGCTCTACAAGGTCGTCAAGACCAAGCGCAACCCCTACAAGGGCGAGCTCTACACGGACCTAAAGGAGTACCGCGCGATCAAGGCGCTGGCGGAATAGCGGGCGCAGTCGATTCAGCTTCGCGCCTCCCGCGACCGTTTTTTGCGGGAGGCTTCCCCTTCTTCCCCGCCGCCGCGCGGTGAACAGCGAATATCGCAGAGTCTGGAGGAACCACGAAATGGAAGAATCGAACCAATCGAAAAAGCCGGCAAAGCGCGGCTCTCTGAAAGCATCGCAGATCGTCACCATCGCGGCGCTCGTGTTCGTGGGCGTGATGTTCTTTCTTGGCGAGCGCGACCCCGCCGTCACGCTGGGCGACAGCGGCGTGAGCGTCCGCGCCATGTACAGCGTAACCATCCCCTACGCCGAAATTTCGAGCGTCGAGCTGATCGAAAAGAGCATGAGCGAGATCGGCGTCGGCGCGCGCACGAACGGCTACGACGGCTTCGGCAGAACGCTGCGCGGGCACTTCGCCTCGGCGGAGAACGGCAGTGTCCTGCTCCTCGTCACGCCCGATTCCGCGCCGACGATCTACATCGACCGCGAAACCGGCGAGGACGCGTATGTAAGCTTCAAGGACGCGGCCAAGACCCGCGCCGTCTACGCGGAGATTGCCGCCGCCCTGCCCCAGCCGTAAGCGCGCGAACAAGCGCACCGCGCGTAAACGAAACGCCTCTCCCGTTAACGCCATCAAGGCTATGCTGGGAGGCGTTTTTCAATTGCGTCCCAGCCCGGCGGCTCGCCCGCACACAGCAGGTTTTTTACCCAAAGAGCGGCTATGTGTGCAAAAAGCGCACCAAAACCGTAAACAACGCTGATAGAATCGGCGTATGGGGTCTCTCCCGTTCTTCAGCCGTTCTTCAGTCATTCTCCAGTCATTCTCCAGTCATTCTCCAGTCATTCTTGAAAGGGGTGTCCGTCCCAATGAGAAAATTCGTTCTTCTTTCCGCGCTCCTGCTTGCGCTGGCGGCCGCGCTGTGTCTGACTGGTTGTTCCAAGCGCGGCGTGCCCGCCAACGCCGCCATCAATGTGGTCGAACTGCTGGTTAAAGCGCATCTCGAAGGCGAGGATTATTCGTATCTTTGCGACGAATCCCTCACCAAGGAGCGTGCCGAACCATATTTGGATAAAATTGTCAACACGGAAGGGTACTACCAAATCACATACGACGGCTCTTTGGTCTATGAAGAAATCAACGGAAAAAGGCCGCGCGTCACAAAAACCCGGTTCTGCATCGGTATGTTCAGCGGGCGCCATGGCGATTGTCCGCCTTCGCATGGATACGCCATTGTACTTTATAATCCCAAAACGCAGCTCTACCGCGTACGCGACGTCTATATGGAAAACAGCGATGGGTCGAGCACCCCGTAACGAGCCGTGCAGCCGCATCATACAGAATAACCGCCTCCCCTGCTTGCCGGACATGCGGCACAAGGGGGGCGGTTTTGTTTGCGTTCTGCTCTGCGGGCGCACGAAACGGCAAACATGCGTCTTTCGGCAGCGCGCGCGGCTGTCGTTTTGCGATTTTCCTCAATACCCCAGCGGCTCGTTTATCAGAATGACTTCCGTCCTGCGATTTTCCTCAATACCCCAGCGGCTCGTTGACGAGGATCACTTCCGTCTCCTTGTTGCCGTAGAGTGGGCGCAGCAGCGTCACCACGCCGCAGCAGATGCGATCCGGGCTCGAACAGTCGTAGCAGCGCATCTCCTCGGAGAGCGCGCAGGGGGTCTGCCTTTGCAGGCGTTTCGCGTTGAGCGGGGCGGCGACGTTCCGCGCGCGCCACAGCGCGCGTTCATAGTCCGGCGCGATCTTGTTGACCCCGGCGATGAAAATCACCCGCTCGTGGCCGTAGAGCGTGGCGGAGACGCGGTTGCCCGCGCCGTCGATATTGATGATCTCACCCGTCTCCGCGATGGCGTTGGCGGAGCAGACGTACACATCCGCCGCCGCGGCGTGCGTGCGGGTGGCCGCGTCGTTCGTGCGCCAGTGCCAGTAAACGGTGTTGTCCGGCGTGAGGAGGTCGTACAGGCCGAGGGTTTCCAGGGTCAGGCTGCCGCCAAAGCCGACGGTCTTGCCGTGGATGGTGGAGGCGACGTACGCCGCCGCTTCGGCGGCGGTGTCGAACGCGCGGGCGGTGAAGCCGCGGCGGGTAAGGTTTTGGAGGGTAAGGGTGAAGGGCATGGAAGGGCTCCTTTTTAAAATATCGGATGGTATTAATCCGCAATTGCTAGCAAAACAGCATTATAGTCTCTCTAAAAAGATACTTCCTCCCAGCCTTTGTAAATGAACTGTAACTCTTCACGGGATATTAGGGATATGCCGGTATGTTTTTCAACTTCGAGTAATCTGTCGAGAATTTCTTTACGTGTAGCAAGGCAAAAAGGGCCTTTGCCTTTTTCACCAGTATAATAATTACAGCCCCTTCGTGTTCCGTCGGATCTAATCTCTTTCAACCATCCCATAAACTCGCGCAAATGAATGTATTCTATATTACCATTGTTTATTAACCCGTCCATGGCTTTATCTTTTTTTACGACCGTGCAAGTCCAACAGCCAAATCTTCCATTACCATGGTTTTCCAAAAGTGTATTACTTTCTGTAAATTTAGTCCCAATACATCTGTATAAGTCCCTTAATCTATCCCTCAATATCCCATAGGGATATGATATATTTGCAATTACTTCCCAAATCTCTTGTTCTGAGTAATTGATTAAAGGGCAAAAAATACGCGTATTTGCATATCCGCTTTGAGTGGTAAAATAATCCGATACCCTATGTTTCTCAATCACATCATTTCGTGTTGAACTCTCATCCTTTCGCACCCCGAGA
>CAZLMO010000118.1:330-6215 GCA_964560915.1 uncultured Oscillospiraceae bacterium | reverse complement strand
ACGAAGAGGCGGGGGAACAGACCGAAGAGATCATCAAAACCGGCTCCATTGCCAAGACAAAGGGCCGCTATCCCATCCACTGCCTCACCATTGTGGGGCAGGTCGAAGGGCATTATATTCTGCCCCCGCAAAACAAATCCACAAAATACGAGCACGTCATCCCCCAACTTGTCGCCATCGAGCAGGATCCCGACATCAAGGGCCTGCTGATCCTTCTCAACACCGTTGGCGGCGACGTGGAGGCCGGGCTTGCCCTCGCGGAGCTGATTTCAGGCATGAGGAAGCCGACCGTTTCCCTCGTTTTGGGCGGCGGGCATTCGATCGGCGTCCCGCTAGCCTGCGCGGCGAAAGTCTCGTATATCGCGCCTTCCGCCACCATGACCATCCATCCGGTACGGATGAACGGCCTCGTGCTGGGCATACCGCAGACGCTCTCCTATTTTGAAAAAATGCAGGAGCGCATCACAAATTTCGTCACCGCCAACTCCCATATTACCATGGAGCGCTTCCGGGAGCTGATGTTTACCACCGGCGAACTGATCACCGACGTGGGGACCGTCCTCGATGGGGAGCAGGCCGTCGCCGAGGGGCTGATCGACCGGTTGGGCGGCCTTTCCGATGCGATCGATTCTCTTTACGCGCAGATTGAGGTAAGGGAATCGGAAAATTTCAGAAAAGCGGCCAGGGATTTGAAGGACACAAAAGAAAAATCCTCCGCGAAGAGGAATTCTCCTCCGAAGGGAAGCTCCTCCGCAAAAGAAAATTCTCCCGGAAAAGAAGCCCCTTCTCTTAGAAAAAACCTTTCCCCGAAAGAAAATTCCCCTAAAAAGGGAAATCCCGCTCAAAAAGGAAAGCAATCTTCGGGGGCGCATAAAAAAGAGCTTCCCGATTTTTCCGGCGCGGAGGAAAAGCAAACATGATTCTTTACTCTATTGAGCCGCTGGATCTCATCTTCCCGCCGAAAGAACACGCGCGGGAGTTTCTCGAGTTCGAGGGCGGCACGCTGGAGGGATACCGGGAGAACGGGCATTTCACCGTGACAAGCCTTATCTCGACCGACCCGGCGTTGTTCCTTGACGAGAGATTCAGCCCCGGTACGCCGCTCTCCTACGGCAAAAGCGGACACTCCCCGGATCCCCTCCGGAGCCGCGCAGAGATCCCGCCTCAGATTCCGCCCGGTGAGGATTGCGGATTCCTCTGCTTTTAGCCGGTAAGGAGCCTTTTCCGGATAAAAAATCCCGCGCCGCACTCCCATGCGGGAGAGGCGCGCGCTTCGGGCCCTTATCGCCGGAGCCGCGCGGATACCCGTCCGCCGGTTCCGCTTTGGGAGGACTGCGGGCTTCTTTGAGAGAGAAAGCATGACCCGGCAGAAGCCGGGATTTTCCCCGTAAAATTGTGACATTCGGAGGCATACATGAGCATTCTTGACGCGATAATTCAAGGTATCATTCAGGGGCTGACCGAGTTCCTGCCGATTTCCAGCTCCGGGCACCTTTCGCTTTATCAGCATTTCACCGGGCTCGGCGGGGAGGCCGGCGGCATCTACGCCGTTCTGCTCCATCTGGGGACCCTGCTGGCCGTATTTATTGCTTTCTGGAGAACGGTTGTCTCCATCATTCTGGAATTTTTCTATCTGATCGGGGATCTTGTGACCGGCCGCTTCCGTGCCGGAGTCATGCCGCCGCAGAGACGGATGCTGCTGATGCTGATGCTCTCCTGCGTGCCGCTGATCGGCGCCTATTTCTTCTCCGATTTTTATACTTCCCTCGCCGCCGACCGCGACATTATTGTGGAAGGCGTTTGCTTTCTCCTCACCGCGGCGCTGCTGTTCCTTTCCGGGCGCTGTGTGAAAGGCCACAAGGACGCCGGAACCATGTCGAAAGGCGACGCTCTCGCCGTGGGCATCACGCAGGCCATCGCACCGCTGCCGGGGCTCTCCCGCTCCGGCTCCACGATCTCCGTCGGGCTGCTCTGCGGGCTCTCGCGGGAATATGCGGTGGCCTACTCCTTCATCCTCGGGATGCCTGCGGTCCTTGCCGCCAACCTGCTTGAGATCCCGGAGGCGCTCTCCGGGAATGTGGTGATCAACTGGCCGGCGGCGCTCATCGGCATGGCCGTCTCGCTGGTCTTCGGCCTTCTCGCCATCAAACTTGTCAAGCTGCTGGTCGAAAACGACCGGTTTACATATTTCGCCTGGTACATGCTGGCTCTCGGCCTCCTGACCATCGGAGCCGGTATCTACGAAAACGCGACGGGCAGCATGCTTTTTTCTCTCTAAGAAATCAACCATGGCCATGACGAAACGGGGTGACAACTTGGCCGAAAGAAATACGAAAAAGAAAACCTCCTCCCCAAAACGGAACGTCTCCGCGGCAAAACAGGAGGAACAGGCTTCCTCGCGCAAACAGCTTTTCGCGATCCTGTTCCTTGCGTTCGGCGTGTTTTTTATCGCGCTGACGCTCGTGACCGGTGAGAATTTCTGGGCGGAGCTGCATGGCTTCCTGTTCGGAATGTTCGGGTGGTGTGCCTATCTGATCGGGCCGCTCTTCCTCTACCTTGCCATCATGAATACGCTGGAGCGCCCGAGCTTCTCCTCCTCCGCGAAGGTTTGGGAGGTGCTGGGGCTGATCGTCCTGATCTGCGCCGCCACCACCATCTTTATTGAAGACGGCGTCCCGGAGGATCGTTTTTTCAATGTGGTGAAAACCCTTTTCAATAACGGAAAAGAACTCCGGGGCGGCGGGTTTTTCTCGGTGATCCTCGGCGTGCCGCTTTTTATGTTTTTAGGGGAAACCGGGGCGAAAATCACCGTCTCCATCCTGATTTTCGTGACGCTGATGCTGATCACCGGTACCACGCTCGCGGGCCTTGCCCGCGGGACCAAGGAGGCCGGAAAAAAGGTACGGGACGTCTATACCGAGCAGGTGGAACACGCCCGGATGCAGCCGGATACGAACGCGGTCATCGACATCCCGCTCGACGACCCGCTGCCGCAGCATCCGGTCCGCTCGCCGAAGTTCGGCGTTGACTCCACGCAGGACGCGAAGGGTAAGCTTCTCGGCATGGCGGCGGGCTCCGTGCCCGCCGGGACTTTTGCCGGGAACCGCGACCGTGTGATCGATATCCCGCTTGACGGCGATATCCCCGCCCGGAGCGGACCGGCCGCCGCAGGAGGCTCCGCGCCCGCGACCGCGGCCTACACATTTGCAAAGGCAACCGCCGCGCCTTCCCCTCTCCGGAATGAAAGGGCCGTGGTGACCAACGGCTTCAAGGTCGTGACGCCGGAACAGCTCGTTGCGGAAAAAGAGGCCGAGGTGCTGAGAAACGCCGCCGGCATCCCCTCGGGGGTTTCGACCAGCGAGGGGGCAAAGACCTCCGAAGAGCTGGAGCAGCTGATCCAACGCGCGGCGCAGCAGGATGAAAATAAGAAAAAAGACGAAAAACACGCGCTTGAAAAGGCGCAGCGGGAATTCGCCGTCGATACGCCGGAGGACGTCGAGACGCGTGTCTACCGCTTTCCTCCGGTGGATATGCTGAAACGGACCGTACATACGGAATCCGGGGACGTCACTCTGGAGCTTAAGCAGAATGCCGACCTGCTGGTGGATACGCTCAACAGCTTTGGCGTGCAGACAAGGGTCATCAATATTTCAAGGGGCCCTGCCGTCACGCGCTATGAGCTGCAGCCCTCCGCCGGCGTCAAAATCAGCAAAATCACAAACCTCGCCGATGACATTGCGCTGAATTTGGCCTCCGCGGGAGTTCGGATCGAGGCGCCGATTCCGAATAAAGCCGCCGTCGGCATCGAGGTGCCGAATAAAAATGTCGCCATCGTCGGCATCCGTGAGATCATCGACTCCGGTGAATTTCTCAATGCCAAATGCAAGCTTTCCGTCGCGCTCGGCAAGGATATCACCGGCCGCATCATGCTGGCCGACCTTGCCAAGATGCCGCATCTGCTGATCGCCGGCGCCACCGGCTCCGGAAAATCGGTTTGCATCAACTCCATGATCGTCAGCCTGCTTTATAAAGCGACGCCGGGCGAGGTCCGCCTGCTGATGATCGACCCGAAGGTTGTTGAACTCGGCGTCTACAACGGCATCCCGCACCTGCTGGTCCCGGTCGTCACGGATCCGAGAAAAGCTGCCGGGGCGCTCAACTGGGCAGTCTCGGAGATGCTGGGAAGATATAAGCTTTTTGCGGACAACGGCGTCCGCGACCTGACCGGATTCAACAAGCTCGCCGAGACGAGGGAAGATCTACAGCCGATGCCGCAGATCGTCATCATCATCGACGAGCTGGCCGATCTGATGATGGTCGCGCCGAACGAGGTCGAGGATGCGGTCTGCCGCCTTGCCCAGATGGCGCGCGCGGCGGGTATGCATCTCGTCATCGCGACGCAGCGGCCCTCCGTCGACGTCATCACCGGCATCATCAAGGCGAATATCCCGAGCCGCATCGCCTTTGCGGTCTCCTCCTACATCGACAGCCGCACCATTCTGGATGGAAGCGGCGCCGAGAAGCTGCTCGGCCGCGGCGATATGCTTTTCAGCCCTGTCGGCTCTCCGAAGCCGCAGCGCATTCAGGGGTGCTTCGTCAGCGACAACGAAGTCGAGGACGTGGTGGCCTTCATCAAGGGCGACGAGCCCGCCTCTTACGATGAGCACATCCAAGAAGAGATCGAGAAAAATGCCGCCGTCGAAAAGGGCGCCAAACGCTCCGTTGACGGCTCCGAGGGGAATGACGACGGCTCCTCGGAGAACGATGAGATGCTCCCGTCGGCCATCGAATGCGTGGTCGAAATGGGACAGGCCTCCACTTCCCTCTTGCAGCGCAAGCTAAAGCTCGGCTACGCCCGGGCCGCCCGCATCATCGACCAGATGGAAGAGAAGGGGATCGTCGGGCCCTTCGAGGGCAGCAAGCCGCGGCAGGTGCTGATCTCCCGCGCGCAGTGGATGGAGATGAACCTGCGGGAATGACCGCCGGAACGGCTGTTTTTCCATTCGCCAGCCGCGGACTACCTCGCTGAAAAGCAGATGCTTATCAGTGGGGGAACAAATGCGCCGACCCGCCATGAACAGGTCTGCCAACAGACTTAAGCTTTCTTAAGTGATCGGGCAAAACAAACTGCGCCGCCGGGATACAGACAAGTTTATCGAAAAACTTTGGTTTTCCAAAGTGAGCAGGCGAAATGCGCCGGACCGCCGCCTGCAACGGTTTTCTTTCCCATCCGGTCTCTTTGGAGAAAAACCGGGTCCATAAATCTCATTTTACTCAAAGATGAGATTTTCCCGCCGGGTTGCTTCTATATATAGAGGACAAATTGTTAGAAGAGGATTATCTATGAGTATTTTTTCCAAAATCAACGCCGGGCTAAAAAAGACCAGGGACTCGATGCAGGAGCTCTTTGACGGCGTGTTCTCCGTATCGAATATTGACGATTCGTTCTACGACGAGCTGGAGGAAGCTTTGCTTCTGGCGGATGCCGGCGTTTCCACCGCCTCCGCGGTCTGCGACGAACTCCGTAAAAGAGTCAAGGCGGAGCATATCACCGAGCCGGAGAAGGCGCGGGAGACCATGCAGCAGATTATCGCGGAGATGCTCTCCGGCGCGGAACCGATGCCGGAGGGGCACCCGCTCATCATTCTGATGATTGGCGTCAACGGTGTGGGGAAAACCACCACCATCGGCAAAATCGCAAAGCGTTATACGGAATCCGGAAAAAAGGTCGTCATGGCGGCGGCGGATACGTTCCGTGCGGCGGCTATCGAACAGCTCGAGGTCTGGGCGGAGCGTTCCGGCGCCGAGCTGATTAAGCACAGCGAGGGCTCCGACCCCGCCGCGGTGGTCTTTGACAGCATCGCCGCCGCCAAGGCCCGGGGACA
>CAZLMO010000118.1:0-320 GCA_964560915.1 uncultured Oscillospiraceae bacterium | reverse complement strand
CTTTGATGCCATCTCCGCCGGGAAGGCCCGGAAGGCCGATGTGGTCATCTGCGATACCGCCGGCCGCTTGCATAACAAAAAAGGCCTGATGGACGAGCTTGCCAAGATCAGCCGCGTGATCGCGAAGGAGGCCGAGGGGTGCCCCGTCGAGACGCTGCTGGTTCTCGACGCCACCACCGGCCAAAATGCGCTCAGCCAGGCACGGGAATTCCAGAACGCCTGCGGCCTCACCGGCATCGTGCTGACGAAGCTCGACGGCACGGCCCGCGGCGGCGTCGTGATCGGCATCCGCAGGGAGCTGGGCATCCCGATCCGCTTCA
>CAZLMO010000117.1:0-6232 GCA_964560915.1 uncultured Oscillospiraceae bacterium | reverse complement strand
CGCAAAAATCACGCCGAAACACGAGGTTCTGCCTCTGCTGACCGGCCATTTTTGCAGCCGCTACCGAAACGAGAACTTTCTGATCTACGATCAGACGCACGGGCAGGCGCTTGCCTATTCGGGCGGCCGCAGCGCGCTCTTTGAGGCGGATTCGCTGACCCTGCCTCCGGAAGCCGAGAAGGGGGACGCCTTTTACCGCGAGCTTTGGAAGAGCTATTACCGCCATGTTGCCATTGCCGAGCGCTTCAACCCGCGTTGCCGGATGACGCATATGCCCAAACGCTTCTGGGCGGATATGCCGGAGGTCGCAGAGGAGCTTCTGCACGGCTTCATCCCGCCGGAGGAGAGCTTCGGCACGGCGAAGAAGGACGGCGGCTATTCTTTGAAACCGCGGCCGGAGCGGCAGGTGCCGGAACTTCCGGCACAGCGGGAGGAAAAAGAGCCGCCGGAACAGTCCCTTCCCGGAGACGGGGCCGGCGAAACCGAATAAAAAGCAGGCCCGGAAGTTTGTACTCCCGGGTTATTTTCTAAGCGAAAAAATCTCCGGCCCCGTCGGCAAATGGGATTCGTCTTTCGGCGCAAAAGAAAGAGAAAAAGCATTCCGGTAGGCGCGGGATAGGAAATGCAGCTGCGGATTTTCCCGGCGCCTGCAAAGGAGGGCCCGGCCGCATTTCGGATTTCGTGGGTTTTACATGCCTCCCGGCCGGTTTTGGCCGTTTTCGAGAAGACGGTCCCCCTCGGTGAAGCGCCGCCGGAGCGCCCTTCGGTAACGGAGAACGTTGACGGTCAGGTCGGCAAAAAATACCGCCCAAAGCGCCGCGCAGGCGAAGAGCAGCAGCGGATATCCGTTTTGCTCCGCCCAGAAGCCCGCCGCCGCGAGGATCCCGCTTCCGCAGAGAATCCGCGCGAAATAGGTCAGCAGCTTTCTGCGCAGAAAACGCCGCTTTTCCTTCCGAAGCACGGCCGCCGCCTCCGGCAGCGCCATGCGGACCCGGCTTTCCCCGTCGAGGATGCCGAGGGTTTGGAGCTGGGTATGCAGCGCCGCCGCGTCGCCCCCGGTCAGTTCCTGCCGGAATGCATTTTTCAGTACTTCCGGGACGAAACTCTTTTGGTAGGGGGAGAACCCTTTTGCATCCGCCGGGCAGAAGGTGCGGCAGAAGGAGAGTACATAGGGGCTGTATCCGATCTCGGCCGCCGCCGCAGCCGGAAAACGCTCCGAAATGCCCGGCAGGCTCGCCGCCAGCTCTTTTAGGTCGTTCCCGTTGAGCAAACGCACGCCGTTTGACTCCGCGAGCTTCTCCGCGGCGCGGGTAAAGCCCCCGCGCGCGGCCGCAATCATCTCATCCGCACCGTAATAGGCCCTTGCGCCGGTGATCTGCTGAATGGCCGCGACACCGGCCTTCCCGTTCCAGTCTTTGCACTGCACGACGGTTTTCCGGCCTCCGCGTTCGAGGATCAAATCCGCGCCGAAATCTCCGGTACCCGCCGTTCCGCAAACGGCATACCCCATGCCGCGGAAAAGTTCTGCGACGTACCGCTCAAACGCGCGCCCATCCATGCTTTTTTCCTCCATGCGGCATCCCCTTCCCCAAAATATGCCCCTATTATAACATATTTTCATCCACGCTGCAAACGTTTGTTCGGATTTGCATTGCCGGGGGGACCATGCTATAATATGGATAATTGTCGGGAGGAGGGCACCGCATGGGATATTCGGAGATCAACGCGGAGACGATCGACCGCTGGGTGCAGGATGGTTGGGAATGGGGTGTCCCGATCCGTCACGAGGAATTCCTCGCCGCAAAAGAGGGTCGTTGGTCCGTGAAGCTGACGCCGGTGAAGCCGGTGCCCGCGGCGTGGTTCCCGGAGATAAAGGAAGCCCGGATACTGGGGCTCGCCTCCGGCGGCGGCCAGCAGATGCCGGTCTTTGCGGCGCTGGGGGCCGTATGCACGGTGCTTGATTATTCGCCGCGCCAGATTGAAAGCGAGCGCATGGTCGCCGCGCGGGAAGGGTATTCCATTGAGGCCGTCCGCGCCGACATGACGAAGCCGCTGCCCTTTGCGGACGAGAGCTTCGATCTCATTTTTCATCCGGTTGCGAACTGCTATATCGAAGAAGTAAAGCCCCTCTGGAGGGAGTGCTTCCGCGTGCTCAAAAGGGGCGGCCTTCTGATGGCCGGCCTCGACAACGGCATCAACTTCCTCTTTAACGACGAGGAGGATCTGACCGTTCGCTACCGGCTGCCGTTCAACCCGCTCAAAGATCCCGCGCTGGCTGATGGAGGATCTGCGGCGGCAGGACGACGGCGTTCAGTTTTCCCACACGCTGGAGGAGCAGATCCGCGGACAGCTTGAGGCCAGTTTTGCCCTTCGCGATCTTTATGAAGACACCAACGGCTCCGGGCCGCTCCACGAGCACGGCATACCGACCTTTTGGGCGACCCTCGCAATAAAACCATAATGAATCTCACCTGATGACAGGGAAAGGAAGCATGCGGCATGAAGATTTCCGTCGTCGTGCCTTGCTGGAACGAGGAAGAGGCACTTCCGCTTTTTTATGAGGCAATCTGCCCGGTTATGCGTTCCATGCGGGAACAATACGGCGTCGGCTTCGAGCTGATTTTTGTGGACGACGGCTCCAAGGATGGCACACTGGATCTGCTGAGGCGGTTCGCGGCCGCCGACGAGCGCGTCAAATACCTCTCTTTTTCCCGTAATTTCGGCAAGGAGGCCGCCATTCTGGCCGGTCTCACGGAATCGACGGGCAATTTCACCGCGCTGATGGACGCGGATTTGCAGGACCCGCCGGCGCTGCTGCCGGAGATGTATGAGGCCGTCACGCAGGGCGGATACGACTGCGCGGCGACGAGGCGCGTCACCCGAGCCGGCGAGCCGAAGCTCCGCAGCTTCTGTGCCCGCGTCTTTTATAAACTGATGCGCCGTATCTCCGACGCGGATATCACCGACGGCGCCCGGGATTACCGCCTGATGAACCGCAGGATGAGCGACGCGGTGCTCTCCCTTGGAGAGACCGGCCGCTTCAGCAAGGGCATTTTTGGTTGGGTAGGCTTCCGAACGAAGTGGATTGCCTACGAGAATATCGAGCGCGCCGCCGGGACGACAAAGTGGTCATTCTGGAAACTTGTGCGCTATTCAATCAGCGGCATCACGGCGTTTTCCGTAGCGCCGCTGGATCTACCGTTCGTGCTCGGAGCAGCGCTTGCCGGAATTTCCGTGCTCGGCGCCGTGCTCACGCTCATTCTGGGCGGGAACCCATACTGGTACCTTGCGGAGCTGATCGGATTTTGCGGCGGACTCAACCTGCTGGGCATCGGCGTCCTTGGACAGTACCTCGGCCGGACCTTCCTGGAGGTCAAGCGCCGCCCGGTCTATATTCTCAGGGAAAAAAGCAAAGAGAATTTTTTGCTCTGAGCGCAGTGAAAAAGAATAAAAAAACAGCGTCCCGCGCATAGAAAAAATCCATGCGGTCGGCGGCGCTGTTTTGTCCGTTCGGAGACTTCAAAAATCTGCCGCGGAGGAACCGCGGCGTCTGGTTCCCCGCTTTTATGGGGATTTTTTCCGGAGAGGAAGTATTTTTTATGAAAAAGAAGCTCGCACAGATCACTCCGGCGATGACGTTCATCCTTTTGATGGGCATCATCAGCATGTTTTCCGATATGACGCATGAGAGCGCCTCCGGAATCCGCGGCGCCTACCTGTCGCTTTTGGGCGCTTCGGCCGCGACGATCGGGTTTGTTTCCGGCCTTGGGGAGCTGGTTGGCTATTCGCTGCGGTTTGTGTTCGGCCTGATCACCGATAAGACAAAAAAATACTGGGATCTTACGATTCTCGGCTATGGAATAGACATGCTGGCGGTGCCGGCGCTTGCGCTGGTTCGAGAGGACGGCTGGATCTGGGCGTGTGTGCTGCTGATTGTGGAGCGCACCGGCAAGGCCATCAAAAAACCGGCCAAAAATACGATTATGTCCTTCGCCGCGTCGTCGGAGGGCGTGGGGCGGAGCTTCGCCATTCAGGAGGCGCTGGATCAGATCGGCGCTTTTGTCGGGCCGCTGATGCTTTCTGCGGTCATGGCGCTTAAAGTGGGTTCCTCCGAATATGAAAGCTGCCGTTTCGGATTTGCGCTGCTGCTGATTCCGGCGCTGGTGACGCTGGGGTTGCTGTTTTATGCGAGAAAAAAATATCCGACCCCGGAGGATTTTGAAAAGACGACGGAGGAATCCGCAAAATTCCGTCTCCGCCCATCGTTTTTGCTTTATCTTGCGGCGATCGGCCTGTTTGCATTCGGGTTTGTGGATTTTTCCCTGATTTCGATGCACGTCTATAACCACGGCCTGATTGATGCGGAACAGGTGCCCCTGCTTTATGCTGGGGCGATGCTGGCGGATGCGGCGGCGGCGCTGTTTTTCGGCCGCATGTATGATAAAACCGGCTTCCGCGCGCTGACCATCTCGACGGCCTTGTCCGCCCCGTTTGCGCTGTTTGTGTTTGGGTTTCATACCTTGCCGATGACGATCCTCGGCGCGGCGCTCTGGGGAATCGGGATGGGCGCGCAGGAATCCATTTTCAAGGCCGCAGTCTCCACGATGGTTCCGAAGCAGAACCGCGCCGCCGGATACGGCATTTTTGAGTGCGCTTTCGGATTCTTTTGGTTCCTCGGCAGCTGGCTTTGCGGCGTTCTGTACGACGTATCGCTCCCCGCGTTGATCGCGGTTTCCGCAGGCGCGCAGGTTTTTGCGATTCTCTTTTATTCGCTTTCCGCCTCCGCCACAAAAAAAGAAAAGGCCGCATAAATGAACTTGCATGGATGGGTTGAGGCCGGTTCAGTCGGGATCCATGAAAAAAAGCCCGCCGAAAATAGTTTTTTCGGCGGGCTTTTTTGGGTTTATTTTTCAGGCGGATGTTCCGCAAGGTATTCGTCCAGCAGCCCGGCCGCGTAGCCGACCAGGTTTTTGCAGGGGCGCTCTTCAAAGAAAGTCCCGCACCGCGGGGTGGGAACAGGGCTGCCGTCGGCGTCGATGCCGAGCAGTTCCCGGCAAAGAATCGAACCGTTTGCCTCGTGAAAGCGCGCGGCCAACTCCTGGATCCTCCGGTTGTGGTCGGTTTTTGCCTCGGAATCGGCAGGCCCAAACCCGCCGTAGAGCAGGCCGACCGCCATAAACATACCGGTGACGGCTCCGCAGACCTCGCGGAGCCTGCCCATGCCGCCGCCGAACGAGGAGGCGAGCGCCAGCGCCGTCTCCCGCGGCAAACCGGTTCGATCGCAGAACGCGGCAAATACCGACTGGGCGCAGTTGTAGCCTTCCGTAAAAAGCGCCTCGGCGGTTTCTGGATGTGTACTTATAAAAATTCCTTCTTTCTTCTGGAAATCAAGCCGAAGTCCACAAAACTTCGGGATCCTTTTTCAAATCCATAAAAATGGCGGGATGAATCGTCCGTAGGGCGGGGCGAGCCGCCGTTTTGGGGCTTGCAGAGAAAAATCCCCGGAACACAGGTGCTCCGGGGACAACTAATTTGCCTTATCCGCGGTACTCGAAGTGAGTGGAGGTCCACGCCTTAAACTCCTCGGGGGTGGCGAGAACCTTGTGCGTACCCTCCACCGTCAGGAGCTTGCCGGAGATGTAGTCGATGCCGCTCGTATAATAATTGTAAGTCTGGGCGATGCGCTCCCGCTCAATTTTGGGGTTCGGATGCGGAATCGCGGAGAGCAGGCTTTGCGTATACGGGTGGATCGGGTTTGCAAAGATCTCATCCGTCGTGCCGGTCTCGACCAGATGCCCCAGATGCAGCACGCCGATGCGGTCGGAGATATATTTGACCATCGAGAGGTCGTGGGCGATGAACAGATACGAGGAACCGGTCTCCTCCTGAATGTCGCGCATCAGGTTGACGACCTGCGCCTGAATGGAGACGTCGAGCGCGGAGATGCATTCGTCGGCGATGATCAGTTTCGGGTTCATGATCAGGGCGCGGGCGATTCCGACGCGCTGGCGCTGACCGCCGGAGAACTGGTGCGGGTAGCGCTCGGCGTGTTCCGGCGCGAGGCCGACCTTTTCGAGGATGCGGGCAATTTTCGCGTTGCGCTCCCCCTCGTTTTTGCACAGGTGGTTGATGTCGACGCCCTCTCCGATGATGTCGGCGACCTTTTTCCTCGGGTTGAGGCAGGCCATCGGGTCCTGAAAGATCATCTGCATCTCGGTGCGGAGCAGGCGGT
>CAZLMO010000116.1:0-6235 GCA_964560915.1 uncultured Oscillospiraceae bacterium | reverse complement strand
ATAACGCGACAGCGTTATGGTATAATTGGCCATCGCCGTAGGCGGGCCATTGAAATCAGGGTATCACAGCCGTTTTGAGGCAGTGATACCATAACGCGACAGCGTTATGGTATAATTGGCCATCGCCGTAGGCGGGCCATTGAAAATAGGGGTATCACAGCCGTTCTGAGGCTGTGATACTCATAACGCGACAGCGTTATGGTATAATTGGCCATCCGCCGAAGGCGGGCCATTGAAATCAAGGTATCACGGCCGCTCTGCGGCAGTATAAATTGGCTATCGCAGCAGGCAAACCGCCGGGGAACGGCGGCGGCCATTTTATTGTTATTATACCATATGAATTTTAACTGGCAAGAGAAATGCATATGAGAAAAATGAAATCTTCACATTGCTGACTTAAAAAGAAAAAACATGGGGATATTTGTGCGAATTTGCAAAAACAAAAATTGGACTTGCAAATTCTATGGATATCAGGTACAATAACAATCAATTCCAGAAATGGGAACATCAAAATAAAAAGAGCTGGAGGGCGCATAACGATGATATATGACACGGGCTTACCGGTGGCCTACGCTGCAAGAATTGCCGACAGCGTGCGTGAGGAATACAAGATTGATAAAAAGCTGATCACGGAAGAGGGCGTTAAACGCGGCCTCCGGAATGCGGACGGCACAGGCGTGCTGGCGGGCATCACCCGCATCGGCAGTGTTATGGGCTATTACATGGAAGACGAAATGCGCGTGCCGATGGAGGGCAAGCTCTACTACCGCGGCATCGACGTGGAGGATATCGTGGCTTCCAACCGGAAGAACAATGCTTTCGGGTATGAAGAGGTGGCCTATCTGCTGCTGATGGGCAAGCTGCCGACCGCCCAGGAGATTCAGGATTTCGATGAGGTGCTCTCCAAGGCGCGCGTCCTGCCGGAAAATTTCACCGAAGATATTATTATGCGGGCGCCCAGCGCCAACATTATGAATAAACTTGCGAGCTGCGTGTTGGCCCTTTACAGCTACGACCCCAACCCCGAGGACAACTCGCTGGAGAACATGCTCCGCACCTCCATTGAGCTGGTCGGGCGGCTGCCGGTGCTCGTGGCCAACTCCTATGCGGTGATGCGCCATCATTATCAGGAAAAATCCCTTTATATCCACCAGCCGAAGGAAAACCTCTCGCTCGCGGAAAACTTCCTGCGCATGGTGCGCCCGGATAAACAATATACTGACGAGGAGGCGAAGCTCCTCGATACGATGCTGGTGCTTCATGCGGAGCACGGCGGCGGCAACAACTCCGCCTTCGTCTGCCGGGCCCTCTCCAGCTCCGGGACGGATACCTACAGCGCCATCGCGGGCGCGCTCGGATCCCTCAAGGGGCCGTTGCACGGCGGTGCCAACGCAAAAGTCATCGAGATGTTCAACTTTATCAAACAGAACGTATCCGATCCCACCGACGACGGCATGATGCGGGATTACCTCGGCAAAATCCTCGACGGCGAGGCGGGGGACCGCTCCGGAAAAATCTACGGAGTCGGTCATGCGGTCTACACGATCTCCGACCCCAGAGCGGTGCTCATCAAGAAGTTTGCCCGCGAGGTGGCGGAGAAAAAGGGGATCGACACCCGTGATCTGGATATCATGGAGACCGTGGAACGCGTAGCGATTCCGCTCATCATGGAGCGCAAGAATCAGGAGATTCCGATGTGCGCCAACGTGGATCTGTACTCCGGCCTTGTCTATGGCATCCTTGGTATCCCGCAGGAGCTTTATACGCCGCTGTTCGCGGTCTCGCGCATTTCCGGCTGGTGCGCCCACCGGATCGAGGAAGTGATGACGGGCGGCCGGATCATGCGCCCGGCTTACCGCGCCTATGTAAAACGTCTCCCCTATGTGGAAATGTGCGACCGGTAATAAAAATATCCGCCCGGAGTGAAACACCCCGGGCGCTTTTTTGAAGGTAGCGCCGGAACGGGCCGCTTTTTAAGGGCTTGCGGATTCCAAACAAAAAAACATCCGAAGGGGGCTGAACGGCACCTCAATCGTTATCCCGGTATTTCATACGGGCTAACTTTGGGGGGTCGCTTCAGGATACCCCGGATGTTTTTCTATGCCGGAACATTTTGTTCCGGCTATTTTTCTGTTCCGGCATTTTTGCCCGAACGCTTTTACGCTCCAAAATGCTTCACACGAATGTTTTTCGTATGCCGACAAGTTTTTCGCGGGTATTTTATATGAGAATTCTTATACCCGGGCATGTTCGCGGCCCGGGTGTTTCACTTGTGTGTTTTTCCGGACCGAGGCGTTTTGCGCGGATGTTTCTTTCGGGTCGGATCGCCTAGGCCTTCACGACCGGCACATAGATAAAAGCATCTCCGTCGATATAATATTCAAAATCCATCTTCGTGTGGTCGAATTTCCAGCCGCTGCCGTCGAACCAATCATGGAAGATAAATTTCCACGCCTTGTTGACCTCCTCATAGAGCGTATCGGGGGCCTCCGCCTTCGGCACCGGGAAGACCGCATATTCGGCTGCGGGCACCTCCAGAACTTCCATTCCTTTTGGAAGGAACGAGGCATCCTTCACCATCGGGCCGAAGAAATAATAAAATTCCTTTTTGCCGTCGGCGGGGTGGAGCCACGCGCCGATTTCCCCATGCCCGGGCACACAGAGCTTCGCATAATTCTCCTTGTCGATCCGGGGAAAATCCTTGCCATGCCAGTAAGCGCCGTTTTCCAGGATGTCGATCTCCTTCTCAGGCTTCAGAATCGAGCCGATTGCAGTGAAGAAAGCAAATTTTTTGATTTCGGGTTCCATTTTGACCGAGCCGCCTTTCTTTTTCTTATATTCCGTCGGGGTAACGCCAAACCGGTGATGAAAGGCACGGGAAAATCCGGAAACCGTATCAAATCCGTTGTCGAATGCGGCATCGGTGATCCGTTTGCCGTCCGTCAGCTCCACGGCGGCCTTGGAAAGACGCCTGTCCCGCAGATATTCCGCGACAGGCATTCCGCAGCAGCTCCGGAACACATGACAGAAATGAAAGAAGGAGTAACCGCTCCGCTCCGCCAAAACGTGAGGATCGATCTCCTCCGCCGGGTGTCCGTTGATATAGGCCAGGCACCGCTCCATATTTTCCCGATATCCCATGTACCTCACCGCCTTTCCCATGCAGTATAACAGAATCCCAGCCTCGCTGCTTTCCCGGGCTTGCGAATTCCGGATTTTTTTCGGAGAAAACAAAAAAAGACGCCCGCATCCTCACTCCGGGATGCGGGCGCGGTCTTTGTTTGTTTCCAAACGGCTCAGACGATTTTGGCCGGAACGGGGCCGTCTTTTTCTTCGTAGTTCCAGCGGATACAGACCGGGCTTTTTTGGAATTTTCCACAAGCGGGCTTACCTTCCTGGGGTTTCTGGTTCCCGGTTTCGGCTTCCAGCAGCTCTTTGACTGCCTCCCGGATTGCTTCCTCACGGACAGAATCTGACACGGCGATTCTCCTTTCCATGTGGTTTTCCTCCCGCGCCTTTATTTTAACGTCTTTGAGAATCTTTGCAAGGTAAAAAGCCATATCCGGCAAATTCAGAACAAAATCCGGCAGGAACGGAATCGGCACAGACTTTTTTTGAGCATGCTCAAGAGGGAATTTTTACGAAGAAAAGGCAAAGAGAGAAAAGAAAGGCGAAAACCGGTGGAAAAGGTCAGCAAGAAAGGAAACGCATTTCGATGGACAAACGCTTTATAAATAGATACAATGGGAACAGGTTCGGGCCACGGAAGAGCGGCCTGCGCCGTCGGGGCGATACGGAGGCCGGAAGGCCTTTATTTTTTTGCGTTAAAAAGGAAAGCCTTTTCCAATAAAACAGCACCGCGCGATCCGGTCGGGTCGCGCGGTGCTGTTTGTCGATAAAATACAAAAGGGTTAAACGTATGCGCGGCGGCCGAAGTAATCGCCGATCGTCTTATAGATCAGCTGCTGGCCTTCCCGGTTGGGATGGATGCCGTCCTTGCAAAGCAGATCCGACGGGTTGCGCCGCATCAGAAACGGCGTGCGGATATCGATGAGCGGCAGACTCCATTTCAGTGCGATGTTGGAGACCTGTTGGCTGAACATCTCCTGCCAGAAGTAGATGCCTTTGACGGAGCCGCCGAGCCATTTGAGGATATTTTCCTTGTTGAGGCCCCTTCCGAGGAAGGCGAAATACCGCTCGGAGTCGATCGGCGGCAGGTTGAGCAGAAAGACCTCTGCGGCCTCTTTTTTGAGGAAGGAAATCAGGGAATCGAAAGCGGAGGCGAACACCGACAGGGGAGTGTTGCAGTCGTAGGCGGCATCCGGGTTCTCGGCAATCTCCGGCCAACGGAAATCGGAGTCGTTCCCGCCGTAGGAGACGAAGACCGTGCTGTCCTTCAGGGCTTCAGCGTTTTTCTGCGCGATCTGGAGGCCCTTCGGCAGGGTGCAGCCGAACCGGGAGAGATTTACGATGTTGAGGCCCGCGGTCTCTTTAAAAAGATCCACACAGCCGTAGCCGGAATTCGTATAGCGATTCCGCTCCTCGGACCAGACGACCCCTTTGGCGATGGAGTCGCCGAGTACGCAAAATTTTCGCTCTTCCGACGGGGAATTATTCGGTTCCGGGCCGGCCTCCTCCGCAAGGGGAGCGCCGTCCGGGATTTTTTCGGAGGAAGCGGTCCACTCCTCCGCGAGATCGGTTTTCTCCCACGGGAGACCGGAGGCGTTGCTTCCGAAGTGCCCGTAGCAGGAGACGCGAGAATAGAGCGGGCTGCGCAGGCCGAGCCGCCGGATGATGGCGGAGGGGCGCAGGTCGACCGTGCTCCGGATCTTCTCCAAGATCTTTTCAACCGGGATATGCTCGGTGCAGAAGGTGTCTACACGCAGGGAAACCGGCTGTGCAACGCCGATGGCATAACCGACCTGCACTTCACAGCGGTCGGCGTACCCGGCGGCGACAATGTTTTTGGCAAGGTAGCGTGCCATATAGGCGCCGCTGCGATCCACCTTCGTGGGATCCTTGCCGGAAAAGGCGCCGCCGCCGTGCCGGGAGTAACCGCCGTAGGTATCGGCGATCAGCTTGCGGCCGGTGAGGCCGGAATCCCCGGCCGGCCCGCCGATGATAAAGCGGCCGGTGGGGTTGATTAAATATTCTGTTTTATCGTCCAGCATGGATGCCGGAAGCGTCGGGAGGATCACGTGCTTGATGATATCACGGCGCAGGGTGTTCTCATCGGTCTCGGCCTCATGCTGGGAGGAGACCACGACCGTCTTGATCCGGCAGGGGATGCCGTCGCGATACTCCACCGTCACCTGTGATTTGCCGTCCGGCAGCAGGTAAGGCAGGATTTTCTCGTGCCGAACATAGGCGAGCCGCCGGGAGAGCGAGTGGGCAAGCTCGATCGGAAGCGGCATCAGGCAGTCGGTCTCCCGGCACGCGTAGCCGAACATGATGCCCTGGTCGCCGGCGCCGCTGTCGAGCGGGTCGCTGCGGTCCACGCCCATCGCAATATCCGGGGACTGTTCGTGGAGATCCACCGTGATGGCGCAGCTTTCCGCATCAAAGCCGTGGCCGGACTCCGTATAGCCGATCTCCGTGATAACGCCGCGGGCGATCTGTGCGTAATCCACCCTTGCCTTGGAAGTGATCTCACCGAAGATATGGAGCTTGTCCGGGATAGCGGTTACTTCGCAGGCGACCCGGGAGTAGGGGTCTTCTTTCAGAAGCTCATCCAGGATCCGGTCGGCGATCTGATCGCACACTTTGTCGGGGTGGCCTTCCGTTACGCTTTCCGAAGTAAAATAACTGATATCTGGCATTACATCTACCTCTTTCTCTTTCGTTAAAACCGCAGCGGCTGTAGGGACTGCCGCAGCCAATGTCTTTTGATTTCCTGCCCTAAGGCATGCTTCTCATTTTGTGCCAAATCCGGACGATTTTCTTTAACAACCTATTATCTCCTATTTTCCCCCATATTTCAACAGCAAAAATCGGGGAAGCAAAAATAGGGCAGAAAAGGAAGCTCCCGAAACGGGTAGGCTCCGCCGGGCATATGTTGTTTTCTGCTTTTTGGCGGGGACCGGCGCACTCGGCCGGGAGTGCGACAACGGTATTGATTATATATCATCTTTCACAGTGAGTCAAACCCCGTCCGCTCTCTTTGTAGCGAAAAAATTCGGAGATCGGGGCTCCCCGGGCCGTGGAGCCCCGGGGAGGGGACTCTCCGAATGGTAGA
>CAZLMO010000115.1:0-6300 GCA_964560915.1 uncultured Oscillospiraceae bacterium | reverse complement strand
TCGGTCGAGGGCTTGACCTTTCGCTTTCTTTCTCTTCAAAAATTATTCCGCGGCAACTTCCGTTGCCGTACGTATCGCAGCGTCTCCCTTCGGAGATGCAAGTTCTTATTCGGTTTTCAGGGCTCCTGGTCCGCAGGATTAGGATTCCCCTGTTTTACTGAACAGGTCCTGTCTGTTGGCAGGTTCCTGTCTTTGGTATGCGCCATTAGCTCAGTTGGTAGAGCAGCTGACTCTTAATCAGCGGGCCCTGGGTTCGAGTCCCTGATGGCGCACCACATGGCCCGGTGGTCAAGCGGCCTAAGACTCCGGCCTCTCACGCCGGCAACGGGGGTTCGAATCCCCCCCGGGTCACCAAACAGTCGGTATTGATTACGGCGAGGTTCCACCTGTTCCCATTCCGAACACAGAAGTTAAGCTCGTTCGTGCCGAAAATACTTGGAGGGCAGCCTCCTGGGAAGATAGGTCGGTGCCGACATAAAATGTCCCGTTCTTTTTTGGAACGGGACATTTTTTATATTTTTTTGGAATTTCCTTTTCTTTTTTGCGCATCAAATCTATAATAAAATTACACTATGTTTACGATAGCCATGAATGGTGGTGTGGTTATGATATTGGACCCCGGTTTGGCCCTGAAGGCGCGGGACGGCGACCGAGAGGCGTTCGCCGCGCTTTATGAGGCCTGTTACCCTGAGTTGTACCGATTTGCCCTGTATACGCTTGGAAATCAGGAAGATGCGCTGGATGCGGTCTCGGACACGTTTCTCGAGGCTTTCAAAGGTATACCCAATTTGCGGGAGCCGGCCGCTTTCAAAGGTTGGATTTTTCGGATTTTGAGCATCCGCTGCAAACGCGCCGTCGGAGGGCTTATTTTGCGCAGAAATACGTTTGATCTCGACGATTTTGTCGAGACCTCCGATGGAGGCGCCGTCAGCCTTGAGGATGCAGCCGTGGACAATGCCGCGCTCGCAAGGGCGCTCGCAAAGCTTCAGCCCGAAGAGCGCATGATTCTTGTGCTCAACGTGCTCCACGGCTACACAACGAAAGAGATCGCGGAAATGCTGGCCAAACCTCAGGGAACCGTGAGTTCGAAGCTTCACCGTACATACGGGAAGCTTCGTGAAATGCTGGGAGGTGAGGATAATGGCTGAAAATGAGGAAGAAATGTTTACGGAAGCGCTGAAGCAACGACTTTTTAACCTTGACCAGTCCATCCCAGTTCCGCCGATGCCGGATACCGGAGCACTCTTTGAGAAGCTGCCGGGTGCCGGAGAAAAAAAGAACAATGTCCGCCTTTTCCGGATGCTCAAAACGGCCGCGGTTGCCTGCATCTGTCTGGCTGTGCTCATTCCGATGCTCAAAAACGGCCTTGGCATGGGAAGCGCCGCATCGGAAACGCAGGAGGCGGCGGAAGAAAACGATATGCTGGCGATGGGCTCCCCCAACCCGTACGATGGAAGTACGGAAGAGGAATGTGATGTGGTTGCGGCACCCGAGGAAGAATCCCCCGCCATAGAGACAAAGAGTGCGCTGGGCACGGAGGGATCTGCCGGAAGGTACGGCGGAGGAACCCGATATACCGCTTCGGCAAGCTTCGAAGCGGATTCCGGAGACGTGGAAAACGGAACCGTCTCTCCTCTGCTTCAGATGCTGGCGGATTATTTTGCCGCCGGGGGAAAAGAAGCCGCGGCCGAAACGCAGGATACGGAACAGGTTTACGACACCGGAAAACGTCGGGTGGAAATCAGCCCGGCGGAAGATTCCGTCTCCGTCCTGGTTTATGACAACTCCGGGAAAGAGGAGCTTCTGAGCGGCTTTTGGGTGGAAGGCGGCTATGTCTCCTCCGATCTGGCGGAAGATGATTTGACCTGTACCGTCGTCATTGCGAAAGCAGTGTCGGCGGAAGAGGTGGAAGCCGGGGATATCATGCCGCAGGTTGGGGATCTTTTCGGATATACGAAGGAGCTTGCCATGGAATCCGTGACGATTCCGGGAGAAATCGTCCCGCGTGTGACGGTGACCGTGACCATCGATCTTTATTCCGGCGAATATAAAATTTCGGCAGAACTGAAATAAAGTGTCAACAAAAAAAGGAGCGGATACCCGCTCCTTTTTTTCTGTTGAGAAATCTTTGCCGCCGCAGGGAGGCCGCATTCAGAAAGTGAACCCCGTGCGGGATATGTCCGGAAGATAGCGGATTTCCGCCTCCCGTCTCTCAACTTCCACATCGCAGCCGCATTCGGGGCACTTGCCGTAGATTTTGAGCCTTTCCCGGTCGGCATCCGTTCTCGATAGATAGCTCCCCGCCGAGAAAGCGCAGTTTTTGCAGTCGACGAAAAAGTAATTCGGGAGAACGCCCCCCGCCGTAATGTCAATGCTGTTTGGTTTTGCAGACATGTTTCACACCTCCGTCGTTAGAAAAACAATCTCCGGGTTTCCGAAAATTCGGAATTTGTTTCCAGCTTTATCGTAACACCTTTTTCCTGAATTTTCAAGCCGGATTCCCTGAAGATGGATCTTTTTGCATATACCGAAATTGCACATCCTTGAATTGCACATCCCCGGAGCGCCCGGCAGGCTTTTTCTTTGCCATAGAATAAAAGGGAGAGGCGGTGCCCCGAATACGGCGGTTCGCAGATAACCTGCCGGCAGAGGGGGACAGAATACATGCGATTATGGAGCCGCCTTGATTTTTCTTGAAAAGAAAAGCGCAGTGTCATATAATATAATAGGATAGATCTTGCGAAATCTTTTCTTTTTCCCTCAAAAAGGGAGGCTTTTTTGCCAATGGAGGGAATCCTCCTATCGGCAGGAGGAAAAAGCTTTTTTCATGAAGGGTTTTTCCCGGCAGGGACGGAAGTTCTTTTGCCAAGGGAGGGAATCCCCCTCCCGGCAGGAGGAAAAAGTTTCTTTTTATAATAAGTTTTCTCCCGGAGGAAACGGGAAAAAGAGAACACGGAGGATATATGGCAAAAAAACAGGAGTACGGAAATGAGAGCATCCATTCGCTCAAGGGGGCGGACCGCATCCGGAAGCGTCCGGCGGTGGTGTTCGGCTCCGACGGCGTTGAGGGCTGCGAACACGCGATCTTTGAGATCATCTCCAATGCGATCGACGAGGCGCGCGCCGGATACGGAGACCGGGTTATTATCACCTGCTACAACGACGGCTCGGTGGAGGTTGAGGATTTCGGCCGCGGCTGCCCGGTGGATTATAACCAGAAGGAGCAGCGCAACAACTGGGAACTGCTTTTCTGCGAGCTTTACGCCGGCGGCAAATACGACGCGGAGGAAAACTACGAATATTCTCTCGGATTAAACGGCCTCGGCCTCTGCGCGACGCAGTATTCCTCCGAATGGATGGAGGCGGAAATCTGCCGGGACGGGTATCTCTACCACCTTCGTTTTGAACACGGTGAAAATATCGGCGGCCTGAAAAAAGAGCCGACCACGCGAAAAAAGACCGGCTCCCGCATCCGCTGGAAACCGGACCGCGAGGTCTTCACCGACACGGATGTGCCGCAGGAATGGTATGCGGATACGGTAAAGCGGCAGGCGGTCGTCAACGCGGGGCTGCTGTTTATTTTAAAAAATCAAAAGCCGAACGGAAGCCTCGAGAGCACGGAGATCTGTTATGAAAACGGAATCGCCGATTATGTGAAGGAACTTACCGGGGAGGGCCCGTCGCTGACGGGCGTGCAGTTTTGGCAGGGCGAGCGCACCGGCCGCGACCGCGAGGACAAGCCGGATTATAAAGTGAAGATTCAGGCCGCGTGCTGTTTTTCAAACCGGTTCAAAATCATCGAATATTACCACAACTCAAGCTGGCTTGAGCACGGCGGCTCGCCGGAAAAGGCGGTCAAGAGCGCGTTCGTCTCGCAGATCGACGCGTATATCAAGAACGCCGGAAAATATCTCAAGAATGAGAGTCGGATCAGCTTTCAGGACGTGGAGGACTGCCTGATCCTGGTGACCTCGTCGTTTTCCTCCCAGACTTCCTACGAAAACCAGACCAAAAAGGCCATCAACAACAAGTTTATTGCGGAGGCCATGACCGATTTTCTGAAGCACCAACTGGAGGTCTACTTCATCGAGAACCCGGATGACGCCGCCCGGGTGGCCGAGCAGGTGCTGATCAATAAACGGAGCCGGGAGAACGCGGAAAAGACGCGCCTCAACCTTAAAAAGAAGCTCGCCGGCACCATCGACATGACGAACCGGGTGGAAAAATTCGTCGACTGCCGCACCAAGGATGTCGGCCGGCGCGAAATCTATATCGTGGAGGGCGATTCCGCTCTGGGCGCCTGCAAGCAGGCGAGGAATGCCGATTTCCAGGCCATCATCCCGGTTCGAGGCAAGATCCTCAACTGCCTCAAGGCGGATTACGACAAAATTTTTAAGAGCGATATCATCACCGATCTGGTTAAGGTGCTGGGCTGCGGGGTCGAAGTCAAGACCAAAGCCAACAAGGAATTTTCCACCTTCGATCTTGAGAGCCTGCGCTGGAATAAGATCATCATCTGCACGGATGCGGATGTCGACGGATTTCAGATCCGCACGCTGATCCTGACGATGCTCTACCGGCTGACGCCGACGCTGATCGACGAGGGCTTCGTTTTCATCGCCGAATCCCCGCTTTATGAGATTGCTTGTGGGGATCAAAGCTATTTTGCATGGACCGACGACGAGAAAGACCGCATCGTACAGAAGCTGGGCAATAAAAAGATCAACGTCCAGCGCTCCAAGGGACTCGGCGAAAACGAGCCGGATATGATGTGGCTGACCACGATGAATCCGGAGACGCGCCGTCTCATCAAAATCATGCCGAGCGACGTGCAGGCGACCGCCGATAAATTTGATCTGCTGCTGGGGGATAACCTCTCCGGCAGAAAGGACTATATCGCCGAGAACGGCTATCTGTATCTTGACAATATGGATTTATCGTAAAAATTTGATTTCGTGAAAGGGGGCGGCGCTCCGTGATAGCGAAAGTTGCGGTGGAAAAGGCCGCCTTCTGCTTCGATAAATTATTCGATTATGAGATCCCGCCGGAGCTTGCCGGCTCCGTGGAGCGGGGCAGGCGCGTGCTGGTGCCGTTCGGTGCGGGCGAAAAGAAGCGGCAGGGCATGGTATTCGCACTCGCCGATACGCCGGAGACGCCGGGCGCGAAGCTCAAGGCGATTCGCATAGTGCTTGACGGCGAGCCGGTTCTCCCGGAAGAACTGCTGGCGCTTGCCGGGTATCTGGTGGAACGCACTTTTTGCCCGCTCTTCGAGGCGGTCAAAGCCATGCTGCCGCCCGGGCTCAACTACAAACCGGTCTACCACTTCCGCATCGCGCCGTCGCTCGACGAGGAGGCGCTTTCCGACGAGGAACTGCGCGTCATCCGGTACCTGCGCGAAAAGAAAGGGACCGCCGACGGAAAAACGCTGATGCAGGCGTTCGGCTTCAATAACCTCTCGGTTTTTAACGAGCTTGCCGCGCGCGGCATTCTGGAAAAGACCGAGGCGGCGAGGCGCGCGGTCGGCGATGAGACCCTCCGCATGGCGCGGCTGACACAGGAGACCGCCGCTCTGCTGGAAAGCGGCGAAAAACTGTCCTTCAAGGCGACGCCGAAGCAGCGGGAGGTGCTGGAGTTCCTGCACGAGAACGGCCCCGTTTGCGTCAAAGAGATCGGTTACTATACCGCCGCGAGCCCGGCCGTCGTCGGGACGCTGGTGCAGAAGGGCGCGGTGGAGTATTTTGAACAGCCCTCCTTCCGGACACCCTATAAAAATGCCAAAAAGACCATGGATGCGGCGGATATTCTTCTTTCGGAGGAACAGCAGGCCGCCTACGAGGGCATCCATGCTCTCTGCGATACAGGGGAGACCTCCGCGGCGCTTCTCTTTGGGGTCACGGGCAGCGGGAAGACGCAGGTCTTCATGAAGCTGATCGATGAGGAGATCAAAACCGGCCGGCAGGTGATCCTGATGGTGCCGGAGATCTCGCTGACGCCGCAGATGATTGGGCGTTTTATCGCCTGCTTCGGCCGCGAGGTCGCGGTGATGCACAGCGCGCTCTCCGCCGGAGAGCGGATCGACGAGTGGAAGCGCATCCGGAGCGGAAAGGCAAAGATCATTATCGGCACCCGATCGGCGGTTTTCGCCCCGGCGCCGAGGCTCGGTCTTATCATTCTGGATGAAGAGCAGGAGCAGAGCTACAAATCCGACCGGGCTCCGCGCTTTCACGCGAGGGACGCCGCGGCTTTCCGGTGCGCAAAACTCGGGATTCCGCTGCTGCTGGCCTCCGCGACGCCCTCTAT
>CAZLMO010000114.1:1409-6356 GCA_964560915.1 uncultured Oscillospiraceae bacterium | reverse complement strand
CGTCGCGGTCCAGCGCCACATAGGCCTGCCCCGCGGCAATGTTCTCGGTCAGCCATTTGTCGAGAAGCTCCGGATTCTTTTTGAAATAGTGGTTATAAAGCGCACTGTTGTCAAAAATCCGTTTGTACTCTTCGATCTTTTCCGGCACGGCCTTCACAATATCGATGTTGTTTGCCTTGACATAGCTTTCAGATACGAAGCCCATTTTTTCTCCTCCTTTGGATATATAACAGGCAGCTTTAGCCGTTCGCGTGGCAGCTGCGGGATTTTCTCATCAACAAATAAACGCTGTTGGAAGGATCCATGGCATCCGGGTACTGCATCATCTTCTGGAACCCCATCTTTACATAAAGGGCGCGCGCCCGCGGGTTAAAATCGTTTACGGCGATAAAAGCGCGGTCGAAACCAACTTTCTCGTAGACGGCGATGAAGAATTCGAGCAGTTTCCGGCCGACGCCGTGGCCGCGGTAATCCTTCCGGACCCCAAGCAGATTCAGATACGGCAAGCCCGCATATACGCTCTGCATTTGCATCCACATCAGACCGACCGCCTCGCCGTTTCCGTCCTCGGCGATATAAATGTTTCCTTCTTCAAGGCCCGCCTTGATCCAGTTGTTGAGTTCCTCTCCGTAATGGATCTGGAGTTTGGAACCGTCGAAAATATGCGTGTATTCCTCATACCGCTCCGGAACTCCCTGAACAATATGTACCTCGTGGAGCGCCATCCAATCCCCCCCGAACAAATACAAAAATCCATCGTTAGAATACAACGATTTGGTGGGAAAGTCAAGCCGTGTTTTGTATAAAATGAGAAAAGATTCCTTTTTCCTCCCTATCCGGAAAGCGATTTTCGTAGGGCCGGCGAACTTGCAGGAAAAGCGTCTCTTTGGTTGACATTCCCGCACATGAGAAGTATAATATGGAGTATCTGAATGGGTATTGGAGGAAAAGCAATGTCTCAGATGGATTATAAATTCAGGGTGAATTTTGTAAGAGGCGACGTGTCCAAATGGGATCAGTATGTGCAGATTTTTGATAACAGCCCGCTTTATGAGCACTATTTCAAGGGCACCGACACGCTGAGGGAATGGGTCTACAAGCCGCTTCAGGAGGGCAACGTCATCATCGCCGAGACCCCGCAGGGCGAGCCCGTCGGCCTGATGGTCTATGACCTCGCCGGCATGTACGGCGAGCTGCCGTATCTGGCTCTGCTCGGCGTCAAGGAGAGCTGCCGCGGCAAGGGTATCGGCAGTCGGCTGATCGACGTCTACTGCGGCATCTGCGAGAAGATGGGCTTCACAAAAATGTTCATGGCGGTCTCCGATTTCAACCCGAGAGCAAAGGCCCTCTATGTCCGGAAGGGCTTCAAGCCGCTGTGCATCGTCCCCGATCTGCTCAAAAAGGGCATCTCCGAGTGGCTGCTCCTGAGATCCGTAAACTGAGTTCAGTCTCTTTTTCCATACATAAATTCTTTTTATGCAAACCCCTTCCCGACCCGGGAAGGGGTTTTTGTTTGTGCCACAATGAAGAAGCGCCCTCCGGTGTTCCCGGAAGGCGCTTCGCAGCGTTATAAACGGATCAGAGGATATTGCCGACATAGGTGAGGTTGTCGTTCGTCGTGGCCTCTGTGGCTTCCATAAGGCCGCTCACCCAGCTTTGGAAGCGATCCTGCGCCATTTGATCCCCAAGATAGGCCGTGAGGTAGTTCTCCCCTTCTCCGACAAAATACATAACGTGGTAGCCGTAGGTGCTTTTGACGATGTCGGTGTTCCCGGGCTCGCGGGCCTCGTCGTAGCACCAGTCCTCGAATGCGGCGACCATCTGGCCTCTGTAGACGTTCTCATAAAGGCCGCCGTTCTCTTTGGAACCGTCGTCCTCCGACTGCGCGGAGGCAAGCGCGGCGAAGGTCTCCTCCGTCTGCTCACCGGCCTTAAATTCAGCGAGGGCCGCCTCGGCTTTGGCCTCGGCATCCGCCCAGTTCTGATCGGAAGAGACGCCGCTTTCATCCGTTTCCGGCTTAAAAAGGATATGACGGACATTGACGGTGGAATAATCCGGTGTGTTCCTGCTGAGAAAGAAGAAGACGTAATAGCCGGTATCGCTCTCGATCACGGTGGTGCCGCCAAAGGCGTGATCTGCAAAGAGCCAGCCGCTGAAGGTATCCGGGGTGTCGTCATAGGCGAGATCCTCGACCAAGGAGGCCTCATCGGATTCGTAATACTCCTTGTCCTCCTCCGGCGCATTTGCCACGACGGCAGCGACGAAATCCTCCTCGGTCTTTGCGGAAGCGGCCAGAGCATCCGCTTTTTCCTTTGCTTCCGCCATCAGAGCCGGATCAACCGTCTCCTCGGATGTGGCCTCGGATCCTGCTTCAGATGCAGCCTCAGATACAGCTTCGGATGTAGCTTCGGATGTAGCTTCGGATACAGCCCCGGACTCATCCGCGGATTCCTCTTCCGCCGGCTCTCCGCTAAAGAAGGCAAAGCGGAACGAAACCGTATCATAGAGATTCTTATCCGCCTCATAGGCCGTGCGGATTTCCTCATCGGTGAGGCCGAAGGTGCCTTCCCGATAGCCGGAGTATTCGGAGGCCTCCATAAAGAGGGTCATCATATGCTCAAAAACTTCCATGGTCGCGCCTGGGCCGTAGTATTTGGTGAGATAATCCGCCTCGGTCATCCCGCTCTGCACCGCGGTACTGGCAAGGCTCGCCTTTTGGGAAGCGGCGTTTTCCGCCACCGCGTCGGAATACGTATATCCCTGCGCCGCCGCATCATTCATAAGGGATACGATGTTTTTGAGGGATTCCAGCGTGCTCTCCGTCACATAGTCGTCCCAGGTGAGATTTTCGGAATAGGTCTGCTCATCCAGCGGCTTGGATACGTCGATAATATAGGAAATGTTGCTTCCATAACTGCTGTAAAGGGAAGAATAAGTTTGCCAGAAAACCTCCGCATACATGAAATCCATTTCGGCGACGGTAAAATCCTGCCCACCAATCGTGGCACAGATGTCGTCGTACACGGCGGGATCGACCGTTTCCTCTTCGCCCTCACCGGATTGTCCGCTCTCTTCGGATTCCTCTCCGAGCTGTCTGGAGACCTGGCATCCGGAAAGCAGCGCGCAAAGCATCAGGGCGGCAAGAAGGAGCGCAGTCAATTTTTTCATAATCAGACTACCTTTCGGAAAATAAAATGATGGGACGGCTTTCAAGAGCCGTCCCTTTTGTTTCTGTGAAATCAAAGATTGCAGCCTCTGGCCATCGCGGGTTTTTCAGTGGCCTCGTACTGGGAGGTCAGCTCCTCGATCCATGAAGCGTAGGCCTCGTTGCGGATCGTGCTGCTGACTTTGCTGGTATAGTAATTATCACCGTCGCCGATAAAGTAGATCAGGTGGTAACCGTATTCGGTCTTGACGACGCCGACATCTCCGGGCTGCCTCAACGCGTCGAAGCACCACTCGTCGAAGGTCTCGACCATCTGGCCCTTGTAGATATTCTCATACAGGCCGTCGTTATCTTGGGAGCCGGTATCCTCATTGTGCATGGCCGCCAAAGTTTTGAAAGTCTCCTCGGACGGATTGCTGTTGAAATCGGCCAGGTACTGTTCCGCGTTCGTCTTCGCCTGTGCCCATCCGGCATCGGTGTAGTTGCCGTCGTCGTCGGTCTCGGTCGGCTTGACCAGGATCTGGCGGACGTTGAGCGTATTATATTTCGGCGTTATGAGTTCTTCGAAATACAAGACGGAATAGCCGGTTCCGCTGTCGTAGACATAGGTATCCCCCGCGGCGCGGCTCGTGTCGAACAGCCAATCCGCATAACCGGAGTTGGCGGAAGAATAGGCGGAATAACGGGCCTCGGAGGCCTCTCCCTGGCATTTTTCCGTTACAAGAGAACGGAATTCCTCTTCGGAGGCTGCGGCGGCAATGGCGTCGGCCTTTTCCTTCGCAGCGGCAAGCGCCGCGGTCTCGTCGGTGATCTCCTCGGTGGTCGCGCCGCTGACGAAATAGGAAAGATACGTCACGGTATTAAAATCGTTCGGGTTTTCCGCATATCTGGCGTCGATATCCGCATCGGCGATCTCGACGCTGTCGGAATAGTGTTCGGAGTACGCGGAGGCATATTCATAAAGCTCCGTCATCTTGCGGGCGACGTTTTCGTTGACGCCCTTGCCGTAAAGGGCAACCAGGTAATCGTTGAGGGTATAGCCGTTGCTGGTTGCCTGGGTTTTGATGTTGGTGATCTCGTCTTCGACATCCTGCTTGTACTCATCCGACATCTCGAAGCCGTTGGCCGTGCCGTCATTATGCAGGGCGGTGATCTGCTTCAGGGTCGTGATGGTCTGATCGGTAATGAAATCCTCCCAGGTCTGCTCCTCGGAATACTGCTGCTCGCTGAGGGGCTTGGACGTGTCGAGGAAATAAGAGGTGTACTCGCCGTAGGTGCTGTAGAGATTATTGTAATAGTTGTAAAATGTGGTCGTGTAGAGGAAACTGAAATCCGCGACGGAATATTTCGTATCCCCGACCTCGACTGCCGTAATCTTGCGGTTGATCATATTGGATTCGTAAAGGGCAAGAGCGGCAAAAACGATCACGAACACCGTCAGGCCGACACGGAACCAGATCTTCTGGCGTCTGTTTTTGGCGGCCGCTTCCTCTTCGGCGCGGCGCTTGGCGGCAACTTTGTTTTCCGCTCTGGCCTGCTCCGGTTTGACGATCATGGCCGGTTCACCGATTTTTTTATCCGCTTTCTTTTTTTCCGCAGGAGCCGAAGCGGTTCCATCGGCGGCTTCGCTGTTCTGAAGCTTTTTTTCGCTTTCGCTCATAATTTTGATCCATCCTTATCTGTATCTCGCCGGATACCCGGCTCTGATGAGAGTGATAACTATGTTATTATAACTAATAACATAGGGGTTTGCAAGAGTAAAGAAAAAAACAAATTGTGAA
>CAZLMO010000114.1:0-1309 GCA_964560915.1 uncultured Oscillospiraceae bacterium | reverse complement strand
CTCCGGGCCATCGCTTCCACGATCGGCAAGTGCGAGAAAGTGGAGCCGAAACTCAAGCCCGGTTCTTCCCAGCACACTCTGCTTGAGCGCAGAATCAAGGCGCTCCATATCGCCGCCGAACTGATCCGGAGAGAACTGGGCCCGTGAGCGGACAGGCCGCGGAAAACATTCCGATAAAATACCGGGCGCCTTGCGGCGTCCGGTATTTTTACGCAATTTAAAATGTTTTTCCCGGCGGAAGCCGCTGAAAAAAGGATGGCTCAGTTCTCCTCGGCGCGGCGCGCCTGTTCGATCATGATATCCTTGATCTTCATCAGTCTCGTCAGGTTGCCGCGCTCGTTTTCATCCAGTTTCTGTGTGATGGAGCGGATGGTCTCCTGCAGGGTCGGGATCTGAACATACTCCAGCGCGTTGACGCGGCGGCGGGTCTTTTCGATCTCTTCCGCCAGCCTTTGGGAAGATTTTTCCTGCTGGGCCAGCATCAGGAGATCCGGGAGCACTTTTCCCAGCGCTGCGGCGGAGTCGTCCAGCTCGCCGGAGGTCGCCGCGAAGCCGTAGGAGCCGAGGTCTCCGGATGCGCCGCTGAAGCGGAATACCGGCACCTCAACGCTCATCACGTTGCGCATGCCCACTTCCAGCTCGACGTTCTCCTTCGGCAGCATCAGGGCCTCCTCCAGCATGGCGGGGCTCATGACGGCCGCCGCGGATTGAAACCCGCCGTAGACCGTTTTCATCTTCTCCTCGACCTGTTGACGGAGCTCCATGTTTTCCCGCACAAGCTCGAGGAATTTTTTCATCATATCGTCCCGTTTATCCTTCAGGAGCTTGTGCCCTCTGGTGGCGGTACGAAGCCGCGTCTTCAGGCGGAAAAGCTCCATGCGGGTCGGGCTGACGTTCATTACTGCCATAGGCGCTCCTTACTGCTCCCTCTTGGGCAGGTACTTCTCGACAAGCTCCGGCTTGATGCGCTTGAGCTCCGTAACCGGCAGGATCGACAACAGATCCCAGCCGAGATCCAGCGTCTCCGCGATCGGCCGGTCGGTCTCGTAGCCCTGCGACACATATCGGCGTTCGAACTCATCGGCAAATTTTGCGTAGAGCTTATCCGTGTCTGAAAGCGCCGCCTCGCCGAGAATGGTCATCAGCTCTTTCGCGTCCTTGCCTCTCGCGTAGGCCGCGAACAGCTGGTTCATCGTGTTGGCGTGGTCCTCCCTCGTCTTGCCGGCGCCGATGCCCTTATCCTTGAGACGGGAAAGGGACGGCAGCACGTCGATCGGCGGGAGCACGTTTTTGCGGTAGAGCTCGCGGG
>CAZLMO010000113.1:0-6383 GCA_964560915.1 uncultured Oscillospiraceae bacterium | reverse complement strand
ACTCTATGTTATCTGCTGGGGGCGGTTATACTAATTACCGGAATTGTCAAGATCATCCGGTATTTCACCCATGATCTGTTCGACCTCGCGTTTCAGTTCGATCTGGCGCTCGGGATCCTGGGGATCGCATTCGGCATGGTACTGCTGATCCACCCGGCGATTCTGATGCAGGTATTGCCGGTCGCCCTGGGCATCTTCATTCTGGCGGAGAGTGCCTTCACCTTCCAGACCGCGCATGAGGCCAAACGCTTCGGGCTGGAGCAGTGGTGGCTGATTTTGGTCGCGGGGATCCTTTCGGGGGTATTCGCGATTCTACTGATTGCCGCGCCGTTTGAGGCCGCCTCCGCGCTGATGTCGATTTTGGGCGCCTCGCTGCTTGTTTTCGGCGTGCAGGGCCTTGTCGTGGATCTGACGGCGATCCGCTATCCCAAGCCTTAAGTTTCAATCTGTGGGAAAGGATGATTGTTGTTGAGTGATCTTTCCGAAAGGATCGTCTCGGAGATGAATACCGAAACGGTCTTTACGATCCCTGTTTTCGGCGGGATCGGCGTGGATGAGGGAACGGTGGTCACCTGGATCATCATGGCCGTGATGACTCTTACCGCTGTTTTTTTGACGCGGAATCTCCGGGTCGATCACATCTCCAAACGGCAGGCGGCTCTGGAGGTGTTCGTGACGAAGCTCGAGGATTTCATCATCGGGGTCATCGGCCCGGATGGGCGGCAGTATGCGCCGTACCTGGTGACGGTGCTGATCTATATCGGTTTTGCCAACATCATGGGCGTATTCGGGTTTAAGCCGCCGACCAAGGATCTCAATGTGACCATTGCGCTCGCGGTGATGAGCATCGTGCTCGTGCAGGCGGCCTCCATCCGGAAGCGGAAGGTTGGCGGATGGCTCCGCTCGTTTACCAAGCCGCTCGCCATCGTGACTCCGTTCAATATTCTGGATCTGTTTACCCGGCCGCTCTCCCTGTGCATGCGGCTTTTCGGCAATGTGCTGGGCGCGTTTGTCGTCATGATTCTGCTCGAATCCTTCGTCCCGGCCGTGATTCCGGCCGTATTCAGCCTCTATTTTGATTTCTTCGACGGATTTTTGCAGGCCTATGTCTTCGTATTCCTGACCAGCGTCTATATTAAGGAAGCTATTGAATTATCCGAATAACAGAGAGGAGTTTTTATTATGTCACTCACTGCAATCGCTGCGGGGATCGCAGTTTTTACCGGCATCGGCGCCGGAATCGGCATCGGTATCGCCACCGCCAAGGCCGTGGAGGCCTGCGCCCGTCAGCCGGACGCCAGCGGTAAAATTATGACCCTGCTGATCCTCGGCGGCGCTCTGGCCGAGGCCACCGCCATCTACGGCTTCGTGACCGCCCTGATTCTGATTTTGACTCAGTAATTTTCTTACCCGGAAAGGCAGGCAATGTAAATTGATTAAGGTGGATTGGAACTTGCTGTTTACGGTCATCAATCTGTTGATTCTGACCGCAGCCATGCGCATTTTCCTGTTCAAACCCGTGCATAAAATTCTGGACGAGCGGCAGAAACAGGTGGACGGCGCTCTCGCGGATGCGGAAAAAGCCAAGAAAGACGCCGAAGCGCTGGAAGCGCAGCATCAGGCGGCGATGGCCGACGTGAATGCGGAAAAAGCCGACATGATCCGGGGTGCCAGGGCCGATGCCGCCGCAGAAAGCGACCGGCTCCTGACCGAAGCGAAAACAAAGGCGCAGAAGATTCTCACCGATGCCGCCGCAGAGGGCGAAATGAAAAAGAAAGAAATTCTCGAGGGCACGCAGACGCAGCTCGCGGAAGTGATCGCGGAAGCCGCTGAAAAGCTCTCCCTGCGGCAGGGTGCCTCCGACGACGGCTCCGCCCTTTACGGAGGCTTTTTGGAGCAGGCAGGTGAACCCCATGAATGATCCGGAAAAGGATTCTGCGAACGCTCCCTCCGGGGAAAACGAGGCTCAGCTTTTCTGCGTGACGGCGCCGGGCTATGAACAGTACGGAAGAATCCGGGATTGGCTCGCCGGGCGCTTCGGTGTGGAAAACCTTGTGCTCCATGTGGTGGAGGATCCCTCTCTCAAAGACGGCTTCAAAATTAAATACGGCGATATCGAGCTCGACTGGTCCAGCGAGGGCCGGAAAAGACAGCTTCAGGAGGCGCTCTCCGCTCCGATGCAGAATGCCTCCCCGGAGACGCTCATCTCCATCATGAAGGCGCGCATCGGGGATTTCGGCCTCGCCGTGCAGGAAAAAGAGGTCGGCGCGGTCCGTTCCTTTGGGGACGGGATCGCCGTGATCGACGGCCTCGACCACGCGGTCTACGGGGAGATCGTCCTGTTTGACAACGGCGCCAAAGGCATGGTGCAGGACATTCAGGAGGACGGTATCGGCTGCATCCTCTTCACTTCCGATACCGATATCCGGCAGGGCACGCATGTCGTCCGCACCGGCAAAACCGCCGGAGTCCCCGTGGGCGACGGGGTGCTCGGGCGTGTGCTGAACGCTCTGGGCGAGCCGATCGACGGCCTCGGTCCTTTTGCCGTCGAGGGCTGGAACCCCGTTGAATCGGAAGCCCCCGGCATCATGGATCGTCAGGCCATCTCCGTGCCGATGGACACGGGCCTGCTCGTCATCGACTCCATGTTCCCGATCGGCCGCGGCCAGCGGGAGCTGATTATCGGCGACCGCCAGACCGGAAAGACCGCCATCGCGCTCGACACCATTCTCAACCAAAAGAATAAAAATGTCGTGTGCATCTATGTCGCCATCGGCCAGAAGGCCAGCACGGTTTCGAGCGTCGTGAGCACCCTCAAGAAAAGCGGCGCATTCGGGTATTCCGTCGTGGTCTCCGCCACGGCCAGCGACCCCGCGCCTCTGCAATATATCGCCCCCTATTCCGGCTGTGCCATCGGCGAATATTTTATGCGAAAGGGTCAGGATGTGCTGATTATCTATGACGATCTCTCCAAGCACGCCGTGGCCTACCGCGCCCTGAGCCTGCTGCTGGGGCGCAGCCCCGGGCGGGAGGCCTACCCCGGCGACGTCTTCTATCTGCACTCCCGCCTGCTGGAGCGCTCGGCCCGCCTCTCGCCGGAGCTCGGCGGCGGCAGCATGACGGCGCTCCCCATCATTGAAACACAGGCCGGCAATGTCTCCTCTTATATCCCGACCAACGTCATCTCGATCACCGACGGCCAGATTTTTCTGGAGACGGACTTTTTCAACGCCGGCCAGCGCCCGGCCGTAAACGTGGGGCTTTCCGTCTCCCGCGTGGGCGGCGACGCACAGACCGACATCATGAAAAAAGCGGCCGGCTCCATCCGCCTAGATCTCGCGCAGTACCGGGAGCTTGAGGTGTTCACCCAGTTTTCCAGCGATCTCGACGACACCACCAAGGCACAGCTCAGCCACGGCGCGGCGCTCATGCAGCTGCTCAAGCAGCCGCAGTACCATCCGATGAGTCTGCATGAGCAGGTGCTTACGCTGCTCGCGGCGAGCGCCCACGTCTTCAGCCGCACACCGGCCAAAGAGGTCAAGGCCATGCAGGGCCGGCTGCTCGCGTGGACGGAAACCGCTCACCCGGAAATTGTGCGCGAGATCGAGGAAAAGAAGCAGATGACGGAATCTATCCGTCAAAAAATCTCCGACGTGCTGAATGAATTTTCAGCCTCGGATGTGGGTGACGCCAATGGATAGCGCCAAGGAGATTCGGGACCGCATTACGAGCGTCCGGGATACGGGGAAGATCACCAACGCCATGTATCTGATCTCCTCCAATAAACTGCGCAAGGCGATGCGGGAGCTTGAAAAGACGCTGCCGTACTTTCTTACGCTGCGCAAGGGCGTCAAGTCCGTCTTCGACAACCTTCCGGATGCGTCGAGCCGCTATGTGGATATCGGAGACACGCGGCCGGAGAGCGCCAAGATCCGCGGCTATCTGGTGGTCACGGCGGACAAAGGCCTTTCCGGGGCCTATAACCACAACGTGCTGAAGCTTGCCATGGAGCATCTGCACGACACCGCCGGGGCGAAATTTTATGTCGTCGGCAAATTCGGGCGTCAGTATTTTCTCCAGAAAGGTGTGGAAGTGGAACACAGCTTCTTCTACACCGCTCAGAATCCCAACCTTTACCGGGCTGGAGAGATTGCCGCCACCCTGCTCGACGCCTTCGACAGCGGGGCGCTCGATGAAATTTACGTTATCTATACGGTCATGCGCAACAGCATTCTCACCGAGGCTACCATGCGCAGGATCCTTCCCTTTGAGCGAAAGCACTTCTCCTCCCAGCAGACGCCGGGCGAGTCGAAATATAACTGGGAAGCGAATGAGATCGCCTCCTATGAATTTTATCCGACCGTCGAAAAGGTACTCGACAGCGTCGTGCGCAGCTACCTCTCCGGCTACATCTACAGCGTACTGGTGGATAGCTTCTGCGCGGAGCAGAATTCCCGCATGTCGGCTATGAATACCGCCAGCCACAACGCAAGCGAGATGCTTTCCGCCCTTTCATTAAAATATAACTCCGTCCGGCAGGCCGCGATCACGCAGGAAATTACGGAGGTCACGGCCGGAGCGAGAGCTCAGAAACTGCACCGCGCCGAACAATAGGCAGTTTCGCAACATCCCAGCAAGGGGGTTATTCAGCCATGAAAACAGGAACCATCCGGGCCGTTTCCGGGCCGGTGGTCGACGTTCTGTTCCAGAACGAAAAGGATTTGCCCGGGATTAACGAGGCCCTGATCGTAGAAGTAAAAGGAGAAATCCTCGTTATGGAGGTCGCTCAGCATCTCGGCGCGTGCAAAGTGCGCGCAATCATGATGGGAGCAAGCGAAGGCCTCTGCCGCGGCATGGCCGTCACCGCCACCGGCAGGGGCATCACGGTCCCCGTAGGAGAGGTCACGCTGGGGCGTCTCTTCAATGCGCTCGGCGAAACAGCGGATCGCGGGGAGCTGATTCCTCCCGATGCGGAGCGCTGGTGTATCCACCGGGCCCCGCCCTCCTTCGCCGACCAAAACCCCGACGTCGAAATTCTCGAGACGGGCATCAAAGTCATCGATCTGCTGGAGCCTTACGCCAAGGGCGGCAAGATCGGGCTTTTCGGCGGTGCCGGCGTGGGCAAGACCGTGCTCATTCAGGAGCTCATGCACAATGTAGCTTCCGAGCACGGAGGCTACTCCGTCTTCACCGGTGTAGGGGAACGCAGCCGCGAAGGCAACGAGCTCTGGAATGATATGAAGGCGAGCGGCGTGCTCGAAAAATCCGCGCTGGTCTTCGGCCAGATGAACGAGGCGCCCGGCATCCGGATGCGGGTGGGCCTGACGGGGCTTACCATTGCGGAATATTTCCGGGATGTGGAGCACAAGGATGTCTTGCTCTTCATCGACAACATCTTCCGCTTCGTGCAGGCGGGCAGCGAAGTCTCGGCTCTTCTGGGGCGGATGCCCTCCGCCGTGGGCTACCAGCCGACGCTCGCAACCGAAATGGGCGAGCTTCAGGAGCGCATCGCCTCCACCAAGGATGGCTCGATCACCTCCGTGCAGGCGGTATATGTCCCGGCCGACGACCTCACGGACCCGGCTCCGGCCACCACCTTCGCGCATCTCGATGCCACGACGGTTCTCTCCCGGAAAATCGTGGAGCAGGGCATCTACCCCGCCGTGGACCCGCTCTCTTCCGCCTCCCGTATTCTGGAGGCGGAGATCGTGGGGCAGGAGCATTATGAGACCGCCCGCAAGGTACAGGAGACACTCGAAAAATATGCGGAACTTCAGGATATCATCGCCATCCTTGGCATGGAGGAGCTCTCCGAAGAGGATAAAACCACCGTCTACCGGGCAAGGAAGATGCAGAAATTTCTTTCCCAGCCTTTCTCCGTGGCGGAGAAATTTTCCGGGATCGCCGGGAAATATGTGCCCGTGAAAGAAACCGTAAAAGGCTTTCAGGCCATTCTTTCCGGCGATATGGATAAGTACCCGGAGGAGGCGTTTTACAACGTCGGCAACATCGACGACGTGATTGTGAAAGCAAAGACCCTGACGGGAGGCAACTGAGATGGCCGACACCATGCAGCTTCATATTTTGGCGGCGAACCGGGTCTTTTATGACGGCCCGGCCGCCTCCGTCACCGTGCCGGCCGAGGATGGCGAAATGCAGATCCTTCCCCACCGCTCGAAGCTCATTGCGGCCATCGTCGCAGGCGAACTGCGATACCGCCTGCCCGACGAACCGGATCAGATCGTGGCTGTCGGGAACGGGATCATTAAAGTGACAGGCAGCGAGGTGCTGGTCCTTGTGGACAGCGCGGAAAATCCGGAAGAAGTCGGCGCGGTGTGCGCCCAGCGGGAGATGGACGAGGCCCTTGAGCAGGTTCGCCAAAA
>CAZLMO010000112.1:2841-6411 GCA_964560915.1 uncultured Oscillospiraceae bacterium | reverse complement strand
CAAAACGGCTCCCCACAATGTGGGGAGCCGTTTTGTATGCAGGCTCAGCCTGCTGGTGGAGGCGGGGGGAGTCGAACCCCCGTCCGAAAATCCATCCATAAGAACTTCTCCGGGCGCATCCTGTCGTTTGCATTCCCTCTCCGGCACGCCGACAGGCAGGCTTACCGGTTCAGTATCCTCCTAATACATCACAAGGCCGGAGGAGCCTCCTTATGACGTTCGCCGCTAAGTCACGCCCGTTCCCAGGCCGCGGTACTCATGGGACGGACGACGGCCTATTTAGGCCGCGTAAGCTAAATTATCGTTAGCGTTTGTTGTTTTTGCCCATTTTATAGAGGGTAGGCGCCTCTGCCCGCTATCCAAACTTCAGAATCCCCGTCGAAACCTTTACGCCCCCATATATAGCAAAAGGTACGGGAGTATGGTCATACTCTCTGTTCCTTCATGCTCCTTTCGATGTCTCTTTTGGCTGCCCGCTCCGCGAGATCCTCGCGTTTGTCGTAGAGCTTCTTGCCGCGGCAGACCGAAACCGCCATTTTGACCCGTGAGCCTTTAAAATACAGCTCCGTTGGGATCAGCGCCATGCCCTGCTGCTGGATGAAGCCGAGCAGCTTGTTGATCTCGCGCCGGTGCATCAGGAGCCTGCGCGTGCGCATCGGATCCCTGTTGAAGATATTGCCCTTCTCGTAGGGGCTGATGTGCATGCCGTTGACGAAAATCTCGCCGTTTTTGACTTCGCACCAGCTGTCTTTGAGGTTGACGCCGCCGGCGCGAATGCTCTTGACCTCCGTACCGCACAGCTCGACCCCCGTTTCGAAGGTCTCATCTACAAAGTAGTCGTGGAAGGCCTTTTTATTGCGGGCGATCGTCTTAATTTCGTCTTTTTGCATCGTCGGGCCCTCCTTCCCCGCGGCCGCCGAAGACCCAGATCCGGTTCAGTACATAGTTGATGATAAGCGTCACGCCGACCAGAAGGATCTTTGCGAAATATTTATTGAGCCCCCATACATCTGCAAGGAGCCACAGCGCCCCGAGCGAGGCCGCATAGGAGACCAGGTTGACCGCGATAAACTTAATAAATTCCGGGGAGAAGAATTTCCCCTGCGTGTCGAAGGTCCATTTTCGGTTGAGGGTATAGCTGTTGAGCACCCCCGCCGCGTAACCGCAGGTCTGGGCAAGATAGATGTTCTCCGAAAAGAGGCTCACGGCGGAGAATACGGCGTAATCGACCACCGTGTTGAGCACGCCGATCATGCAGAAACGAAGGAATTGTTTTTTGTTTTTGCCATCCATCAGACCGCGAAGATTCATCCTTTGCCTCCGGAAATTTTCACATTATATTTCTGCCCTCCAGCGCGCGGTAGAGCGTCACCTCGTCGGCATATTCAAGGCTCCCGCCAACCGGGATGCCGTAGGCAAGCCTTGTCACGAGCACACCGAGCGGCTTGAGCAGCCGGGAGAGATACATGGCGGTCGCCTCGCCCTCCACGGTGGGGTTTGTGGCCATGATGACCTCCTTAACCTTGCCGTCCCCGAGACGCGCCATCAGTTCCTTGATGCTGAGCGCCTCCGGGCCGATGCCGTCCATCGGGGAAATGAGCCCCCCTAGGATGTGGTAAAGCCCATGATACTCTTTTGTTCTCTCAAAAGCAATGACATCTTTTGGGTCCTCAACGACGCAGATTGTCGTTTCATCGCGCGTCGGGTCGGAGCAGATCGGGCAGCAGTCGCCGTCCGTCAGGTTCCGGCAGATTTTGCAGTAGCCGATCTTCTCCCGTGCCTCAAGGATCGCTTTGGCGAAGTCGCGCGCCTCCTCTTCCGGCATGCGGAGAATGTGGAACGCCAGCCTCTGCGCGCTCTTTTTTCCTATGCCGGGAAGCCGCTCAAAATGTTCGGTCAGCTTCGCCAGCGGCAGCAGACTGTATCCCATGGCTTACAGACCGAGACCGGGCACTTTCATGCCGCCGGTCAGCTTTGCCATCTCTTCCTCGTTCGTCTTTTCGACGCTGGAAATTGCCTCGTTGACGCCGGCTACCAGAATATCCTGCAGCATCTCAATGTCGTCCGGATCCACAATCTCAGGCTTGAGCATAACGGAAAGGATCTCTTTCTTCCCGTTGATCCGGATCTCGGCCATTCCGCCGCCGACCGTAAAGGCATATTCGCGGGCATTCAGGTCCTCCTGAAGCTCCGCCATCATTTCCTGCATCTTTTGTGCCTGCTTGAGCATCCCCTGCATATTGGAAGGAGCGCCGCCGCCGAACCCTTCAGGCATTCTTGCTTTCATACTCTCTGTCCGTCCTTTTTTTGTAACTTATCTGACTGTCACCGGAATATCTGCCGCGCCGGCACGTTTGAGCGCCTCGTCGAGCGGCGTGCTGCGCTTCTGCGCAGACTCCGGTTTTTTATACGGCCCTATCCCATAGCGGCGGCCGCTGACCTCCGTGATCGCGTCCTTGATGATGCTGCGGGCTTCCTCGTTCCGCTGCATATATGGGATAAAGGTATCGTTCTTTGCATCGATGAGCACCGTGCTGCCGGAGAGATAAGCCTCCGATTCGGCGAGGAACGAGAAAATCATCTGGCTCCGGGTCTGAATCTTTGCGAGTGCCTCCTCCCACAGGGAAAACAGACACGGTACGTCCGCCGCAGGCGCTTTCGACATCGCGGGCAGGCCGTCCGGCTCCGGGAATGCCGGTTTTTTTGCTTCCGGCTCTTCTTTTGTCTCCGGCGTGGGGCCCGCTTCTTGTTCCGCCGGCCTCCGGTTTTGTTTCCTGAGCTTTTCTTCCCGGGGATCCGATCCTGCCGAAGGGGCCGCATCGGCTTTCAGCAGCGCGACCTCCCGTTCCAGCCGGTCGATCCGTGCGAGCATGGCCTCAGGCGAATCGGAAAGGGCCGGGCTGCACAGCTTTACCAGAGCAAGCTCCAGCTCGAGCCGCTTCGAGGCGGTCTTTCCCATCCTTGCGGCCGTATCCTGCAAAACGGAGAGCGCATAGAAGATCGTCTGAGGCGTCAGGCGTTTTGCCTGCACAATCAGGCGCTCCTGTTCGCCGGCCGATACTTTGAGCACCGCGGAATCCTCCGGCACGGCCGACGCGACCATCAGGTTGCGGAAGTGGCCGATCAGCTCGTCGCAGAGCCGGGGGGCATCCGCGGAGCCGGCATAGATCTCCTCGAGCGATTGCAGCAGCCCGGGAATATCCCTTTCGGCCGCCTTCTCCGCCAGTTCGAACAGATGCTCATGCCCGGAGAGCCCGGCACATGCCGTGACCGTATCGACGGTAATGCGTTCGCCCGCCGCCCGGCATACATCCAGCAGCGAGAGCGCATCGCGCATACCGCCGTCGGCGAGCTTGCCAATGAGCAGTGCCGCCTCGCCGTCGATCTCCATGCCCTCCTCGCCGCAGACGTAGGCCACGCGCTCGGCAATGACCTGTGGGGTGAGGCGCCGGAAATCAAAGCGCAGGCACCGGGACACGATGGTCGCCGGAAGCTTGTGCGGCTCGGTGGTCGCCAAAATGAAAATGACGTGCTCCGGAGGCTCCTCAAGGATCTTCAGCAGCGCGTTTG
>CAZLMO010000112.1:0-2831 GCA_964560915.1 uncultured Oscillospiraceae bacterium | reverse complement strand
AGCATATGGGCCTCGTCGAGGATATAGACACGGTATTTCGCCAAAACGGGCGTGAACCCCGCCTCGTCTCTCAGGCTGCGGATGTCGTCAATGTTGCGGTTTGTGGCGGCGTCGATCTCCTCGACATCGAGGACAGAGCCCTCGTCGATGCCGCGGCAGATCGGGCAGACGCCGCAAGGCTCGCCGTCCCTCATCTCCGGGCAGTTGACCGCCTTTGCGAGGATTTTCGCGCAGGTAGTCTTGCCGATGCCGCGGCTTCCGGCAAACAGATAGGCGTGGGCAAACGTGCCCTCCGCAACTTCACGCGCGAGAATGGAGGTGATATGTTCCTGCCCGGCCACATCGTCAAATCTGTGCGGGCGGTATTTTCGATACAGCGCCTGATACATGCCGGGCCTCCTTTCGGCGATAAAAAGGACGCAGACCTGCGTTTTGTCATGCGGCACACAGATGAATCTGCGGCACCCAAATCCACCGTTTAATGCTGCTCGGTTCCCCGCCTGACATGGTTCACGGTAATCTGTCGCACAGGACCCGTACGCCGCATGACAAAACGCATATCCGCGCCGTCTTATGTGGTTGTTCCCACCTTATTCGGCGGTATCCTCCGCTGCGGGAACCTCCTCTGCCTTCGGATCGGCAGGCTCCTCTGCCTCGGGCGTGATCTCTTCCTCCGGAAAATCGTCGTAGAGGTCATCGTCCTCACAGCAGCGGCCGCACTTCTTGGAGAAGAAATACGCTGCGGCGGCACCTGCGATAATCAGGGAGACGATTCCGACAATGACACCGATTGTTTTCATAGAATTGCCACCTTTCAGTTTTCTGCGTGTGTTCCTCAGCTTTTCACTGAGCAGATTTTTTTCGTCCTGGTACCGGTCGTAGGCGCCGACGCACGCCCTCATAATTTCAACCATCGCCGCAAGTTTCATACGCCGGCCTCCTCATCAGATTCTGCTCAAGGATAAGAATATCATACCATATTTCCTGCAGCAGAACAAGTATTTCCCGCGGAATTTCCGTCTCTCCGAAAATTCCTGCAAAAATCGGTCATCTTTTACCGAGCGCGTTGATCCGGTCGGCGATCTCCTTAAAAAGCGGTGCGGCGTCGTCCGTCCCCGACTCCGTATCCTCCGCCAGGATTACGACGGCATACTCCGGTTCCTCCGCCGGGAAATAACCGATGAACCACGCCTCGATGATCTCTGCGCCGACCTCATCATACTGCCCGGTCTGTGCCGAGGCGGTCTTGCCCCCCGCGCCGCCGGTTTCCGGCATCGCGGCGGAGATGGCTTCCTCCTCGAGGACCCCCTTTGCCATCTCCTGAAGTTGCGCGGCGGTACCGGCGCTCATCACCGGGTTCGCTTCATAAGAAACGGCCTCGGTATAAACCCCATCGGCATCGTAAACCCCTTTAATCAGCCGCGGTGTGACCGCTTTTCCCCCGTTTGCAACGGCGGAAATCAGCACGGCAAGCTGTACCGGCGTCGCGGTCAGCTTCCCCTGCCCGAAGGCAAAACTCGCAAGCTCCGTTGGGGTCTCCAGTTCCTGCTCCGTCGGCAGGGTCCCGGCGGCCGCGCCAAGCCCTTCCCAAAAGTCGCACGGGGAACCGAAGCCGAGATTTCGCGCCATTTCGAGAATCTTTTCCCCGCCGACCTCTTGGGCCAGCGTGATGAAATAAGGGTTGCAGGAATATTTCATCGCGGCCGCCATGTCAAGCTCGCCGTGGCCGGTGGTCCAGTGGCAGTGGAAGACCTGCCCGTCCACATCGACCGAGCCGGAGCAATAGACCTTGTAATCCGGAGAAATCCCGCTTTCCAATGCTGCGGCGGCGACCGCCAGCTTAAAAGTCGAGCCGACCGCGTAGGCGGAGAAAGCTCGATTGAGAAACGGAGAATTTTCGTTCTCCAGAGAGGCGGCCGGATCGTCCGGATCAAATTCCGGCACCGAGGCGCAGGCCAGAAGGTCCCCGGTATGCACGTCCATGACCACCGCGGCGCCCTTTTCGAGATGTTCTCCAAGCACCGCCTCCGCAATCCGCTGGATCTCCGTATCGATTGTGAGCACGACGGCCGCATTTTCGCCGTTCCCGTGCTCCGCATCAATCGAAGGCGTGCCGATCAGGTTTCCGTAGGCATCGGCGCTGTAGGTTACGGAGACGGATGGCCCCGCGTTGGAAAGCAAGCTGTTAAACGCTTTTTCGACGCCATAGATCCCGTTTCCGTTTCCGTCCAGATAGCCGATCAGGTGGATGCCCGTCTGATCCTCCGAATAGCGGACCGGCCGCTCAAAAAAATAGATGCCCTCCGTCTCCGGCAGTTTCGCCGTCGTGAGAAACGGAAGCCTGCTGCGCATCGCCGCAATCAAACTGTCTCCGGAGAGAAGCATCTCCAAAACGGCGGGCTCCGTCTCCCCGGGGAAAACCACGGCCGCCGTCGTGCTTTCCCGGCCTGCGAGAGGTTCGAGATTCCGATCGTAAATGAGGCCCCTCGAGGAGGAAAGCAGCACGGTTTTTGTGCTCTGATAAGCGGCTGCGTCGGAGAGTGTGCTGTCGGAAGCAAGCGCGGCGATCCTGATGAAGAGCAGAGCAAATGCGGCAAGAATACCGAGATAGGCGCCGAGCATCCTGCCGGCCATGGTATCGCCTCCCAAATTTTCCGATAAGGATCATCCTTTTTATATTTCCCCGGAAAAAGGTTTCTAAACGATTTTTTGCAATCAAAGGGAAAACGGTCTTGACTTTGAAGTTTTGAATTGTTATAATAACATACGCTTGATCTATGCGGCAGTGCTGGAACTGGCAGACAGGCACGTTTGAGGGGCGTGTGTCAACC
>CAZLMO010000111.1:0-6423 GCA_964560915.1 uncultured Oscillospiraceae bacterium | reverse complement strand
TGCGGGAGCGGCGCGGCGTGCGGTGGTACAACGACTCCATCGCCACCAGCCCGACGCGGACTATCGCGGGGCTTTCCTGTTTTAAGCAAAAAGTCATTTTGATCGGCGGCGGCTACGACAAAAAAATCCCCTATGAACCGCTCGCGCCGTATCTGATCGACAGGGCAAAGCTGCTGATCCTCTCCGGGCCGACTGCGGAAAAGATTGCCGCCGCCGTGCAAAACCACCCGGATTATAAAGGTTCTCCGGAGATTGTTTTTGTAAACAGCATGGAGGAAGCGGTGAATCTCGCCGCCGAACGCGCCATGGAGGGCGATGTCGTGACGCTCTCTCCCGCTTCGGCCAGCTTCGACCGCTACCGCAATTTTGAACTGCGCGGCAGGCATTTTAAGGATCTTGTGGGCGGACTCAGTGACTGAAACGCCGGCAGGCGCTTCCGAGTGCGCTTCCGCCCCAAAATCCTCCGGGCAAGAGGCGGCTCCGGCGGCGCGGGCGCTTCGGTGCCCCTGCCGCTCTTTGAAAACGGGAATTTGCGCCGTGTGGGGAACTTTAATGACCCGCGGCAAAAACAAAAAACGAATGAGGAAATTCATGGACACCATTGAATTATTAAAAACGCTCTGCGAACCGGAGGGAACCTCCGGCGCGGAGGATGCCGCCGCGAAAACCGCGGCCGGTCTGCTCTCCCGTTATGGGAAGACCCATATCAGCCCGCTCGGCTCCGTGATCTGCGAGGTTGCGCCGGAGAAAGATGGCCGTCATGTGCTGCTCGACGCCCACCTCGACCAGATCGGTCTGATCGTCGTGCGGATCGACGACCGGGGTTTCGCCTGTGTACGGCCCTGCGGCGGCATCGACCGCCGAAGCATCGCCGGGACTTCCGTTAAAGTGATGGCAAAATCCGGTCCCCTTCCGGGCGTGATCGGCGCCGTCCCGCCGCACCTGCAAAAGGATGAAAAGAAAGAAAATCTGAAGCCGGAAGAGCTTGCCGTCGACCTTGCGCTCTCCGCCGAAGAGGCGAAAGCGCTGGTCCGGCCCGGCGACCGCGTGATTCTCTGCGGCCGCTTCTCCGAAATCGGGGAGGGATACGTCACCTCTCCGGCGCTCGACGACCGCGCCGGCTGTGCCTGCATTCTTAAGGCGCTGGAGGAGCTGGAAGGGGTGGATCTGCCCTGCGGCCTCTCCGCCGTCTTCTCCACGCGGGAGGAGGTCGGGGGCGGAGGCTCCCGGACGGCCGCGTTTTCCGTGCGTCCGACGGAGGCCCTCGAGATGGATGTCTCCTTCGGCGCGACGCCCGACACAAAGCCGGGGGAGACCGGAGAGATGAAAAAAGGCCCGATGATCGGGTTTTCTCCGATGCTCGACCGGGACGTCTGCGAGCGCCTTGTGGCGCTTGCCCAAGCCCGCGGCATCCCTTATCAATATGAAATCATGGCGGGCGAGACCGGCACCAACGCCGATGAGATTGCCAAGGTCGGCGTCGGTATCCGCTGTGGGATGCTCTCCGTTCCCCAGCAATACATGCACACCGTCATCGAAAAAGTGGCCGTCGAGGATATCAAGGCCACCGGCAGCCTGATCGCGGCCTATGTGCGGGAAGGGGGCGCAAATTGATGGGTACCCTTCTCGAAAATATTGAGATATTTTGCAAAATCCCCGGCACCTCCGGCGACGAATCCGCCGTCCGGGAGGCCATTTATAAGGAAATCAAAGATCTGCCCGGCTGCACGGCCCACACCGACAACGCCGGTAATCTGATTGTGGAGAAGGCCGGGCGGGAAGCGCCAAAATCAAGCGTGCTCTTCTGCGCCCACATGGACGAGGTGGGCTTCATCGTCACGCGCATCGACGAGCAGGGCTTTCTTCATTTCGGCTGTGTCGGCGGGATCGACAGCCGCGTCGTCATCGGCAAGCGGGTGCTGGTCGGCAAAAACCGGCTCCCGGGGCTTGTGGGTGCCAAGGCGCTGCACCTCCTCACCAAGGAGCAGCGCGGGGTACCCGCCGAGATCAACGACCTCTTCATCGACATCGGCGCCGACGGCAAATCTGCCGCTGAGGCGCTCGTCCGCCCGGGCGACCGTGCCGTCTGGGATACGGATTTTTGCCTGATCGGCGGTGGAAGTGCAATTCAGTCCCGCGCCATAGACGACCGCGCCGGCTGCGCGCTGCTCGTGGAGCTTCTGAAGGGCGACGCACCCTATGGCTTCACCGCCGCGTTTACCACGCGGGAGGAGGTGGATGGCAACGGCGCGCCCGCCGCCGGGTTCTCCGCGGAGCCGGATATCTCCGTCGTGGTGGAGGCGACTTCCGCCGGGGACGGAGTCGGCGTGCCGGAGGGGGAATATGTCTGTGCGCAGGGGAAGGGCCCGGTCGTCTCCTTCATCGACAAGGGCACGGTCTACGACCCGGCGCTCTACGAAACCATCACGGCGCTTGCGGAGCAAAACGGCATCCCGTTCCAGCCCAAAGAGGGCATCGCCGGCGCCAACGACTCCAGGCCTATTCATAAAAGCCGCGCGGGCGTCCGCCCGGCCGCCGTCTCTCTGCCGGCAAGATACATCCATTCCCCGGTCACCACCCTGCGGATTGAGGATTTTGAAAACACCTTTCGCTTGCTCTGCCTGCTTCGCGCGGAGCTGCCGGAGCTATGATCAAGTTGCTGGCTAAGCTTTCCGATTTGAACACGCTCGCGGAAAAGGAACCTGTTTTGGCGGCGATGGCGGCCTCCTCCGCCGCGGCGTTTCTGGACGAACCGGAACGCCTGCGCTGCTTCGGCGAATATGACGAAGCCGAGGCGCTCGTTGCCGCCGCGGATTTCACTTCGCGGGCCGTCCTTCTGCTCTGTGAAACGGGCGGGCTCTCCGGCGAGATGCTGGATTTTCTTAAAAGGATGCTGACCGGCGGGAATTTTACCGGCATTCTCTGCGGTGAAAAGGCGCTCCCGGTGCTCAAAAAAGAGCTCCCGATCCGGGAGCGCAGGGAATCCGCCATGGCGTGCTCAAGCTTTATCGAGCCGCCCGCTTCAAGCTTTCAGGCGGAGCCGCCGCGGCATTTTTCCGATGTTTGGGAGCTGCTTGCCAAAGTGGACGAGGGGTTTGCTAAGGGGGATCCGGAGTCATGGATTCTGCGAGTTTCGCGCGGCGTCCGGAGAGGGCAGACCACCGTCCTTGTCTTCTATGACGGCGAAACGCCGGCGGCCACCGCCTCCATCCGCGGCAGATGCGGCACCTGCGGCGTCATCACGAGCGTCGCCACGCAAAAAGCATACCGGCGGCGGGGGATGGCCTCCTATCTCACCTACCTCTGCGCGAAGGAGCTTCTGGATTCCGGGCGGACGGCCTGGCTCGTCCCATCCGGAAAAAAATCCGCCCGGCTCTATGAATCGCTCGGATTTCGATTTATTTATTCTCAATATTATTGTAAAATCATAAATGAGGAACCGACATGAACGCATTTTTTCCCATCGACAAAACCCTGCTCGCCGCCGCGGATCAGGCGGAAACCGACTGCGCCGGCGCGTTCCGGCAGATTTCGGAGACAGAGGAATATAACGCTCAAAAAGTGCTCCGCGCTTTCATCGACAACCGCGTCAGCGAGTCGCTCTTCGGCGGGAGCACCGGCTACGGCTATGACGATCGCGGCCGCGAGACGCTCGACCGGGTCTGGGCCCAGATTTTCGGCACGGAGGATGCCCTCGTCCGCCACAACTTTATGAGCGGCACCCACGCCATCTCGACCGCTCTTTTCGGCGTGTTGCGCCCCGGCGACACAATGGTTTCTCTCTCCGGCACGCCCTACGACACCCTTCACGACGTCATCCTCGGCCGGGGTGTCGGTTCTCTCGAGGAATTCGGCATAAACTATAAGGAACTGCCGCTCCTGCCGGATGGGAACGTCGATTATGAAGGCATCCCGGAGGCGGTACGCGGCGCAAAAATGGCTTACATTCAGCGCTCCCGCGGCTACTCGCTCCGCCCATCCCTCTCCATCGATGTGATAACCAAGGTTTTCTCCATCGTAAAAAAGGCAAACCCGGAGGCGCTCTGCGTTGTCGACAACTGCTACGGCGAATTCGTCTGCAAAGAGGAACCGACCCAGTGCGGCGCGGATCTGATTATCGGCTCACTGATTAAAAACCCCGGCGGCGGCATCGCCGATACCGGCGGCTACATCACCGGGAAGCACGACTATGTGGAGCTCTGTGCCAACCGGCTCTCGGCGCCGGGCGTCGGCAGGGAGATCGGCTGTACGTTAAACGAGCTGCGTCCGATGTACCTCGGCCTCTTCTTCGCGCCGACGGTCACGGCCTCCGCCGTCAAAACCGCCGTTTTTGCCTCCCGCTTCTTTGAACTGCTCGGCTACCGCGCGACGCCGGCCTATCATGAGCCGCGGACGGATATCATTGAGACCATCGAACTTGGCAGCCGGGAGGCGCTCTGCGCTTTCTGCCGCGGCATCCAGAGCGGCTCGCCGATCGACGCTTTCGTGACGCCGGAGCCTTGGGATATGCCCGGCTACGATGATCCGGTCATCATGGCGGCGGGCGCGTTCCACCTCGGCGCCTCGGTCGACCTCTCGGCGGATGCGCCGCTCAGGGAACCCTACGCCGTCTGGATGCAGGGCGGCTTAACCTATTCCACCGCAAAGGCGGGTGTGATGCTGGCCGCTCAGTTCATGAAGGACGCGGGCGTTCTCAAAACAATCTGATGGGAAATCCCTCCGTCAAACGATTTTTCGCAATAAAAAATAGCGGCCGGAATATCCGGCCGCTAAGATATGCACCCGTGGTGGAATGGCAGACACGGCGGTCTTAGGAGCCGCTCCGATTTCGGGTGGGGGTTCAAGTCCCCCCGGGTGCACCATGATTTTATGAAACAAACGGACTTAAACCCTCGTGGTTTAGGTTCTTTTGTTTTAACAATTTTTATTATATAATACGATGAGAGGTGAGAAAATGGCGGAAAACGAGAAGCCTCGCAAGAAATTAAAAGGCCGTTCCTGCTACGGACATTTGGGCGGCACATTGGGAAAGAGATTGTTTGTTCGTTTGTTGGAATTAGGATGGTTTGAGCAGGACGGCGAAAAAGCTACGGTCTACAAAATAACCGCTCTTGGAGAAGAAAAGCTGGCAGAATTGGGCGTGGAGATTTATGAAAAGAGGCCATAGACCATGAGCAAGAATGAAAGTGCAGACATACAGCTGCTGCGGGATCCAAACATCCAACCGACAAACGATGTTATGGCTGTCATACTCGGTGAGCAATATGCGGCCTATACGAAGTTCCTTGGTATGCTGGCCGGCTCCGACGTTACGCCGCAGTGGCGGTATTACAAGGATGGCAAGGCATGGTTGGCAAAAGGATTGTATAAATGGAAGTCGGTAAGAGGAACGGATAAAGAAAAGACGATTTTCTGGCTTTCCATATGGGACGGCTTTTTTAAGGTCAGCTTCTTTTTCGCTGAAAAGGTACGGTCAAGCATGCCGGGCTTAGCCGTGAGTGAAAACACAAAGAGGATGATAGAAGACGCAAAACCAATGGGTAAACTAAAATTCTTTCCGCTTATTTTCGACGTGTGTTCGGACGATCTGTTCGACGATTTGAGCGTTTTAATTGATTATCAAAAAAGCATAAAATAACCGGCATCTTTTTTGGAAATGCCTATAGGAAATGGAGCCATTGTTTTCGGACATCCCAATTTCTGTAGGCATTTTCCAATAAACTGTTATAATCTTGTTCCAAGTAATCCGGCGTTTAAAACTCTATCAGGGGTGCGGCATCGTGCGTGGATACTGTATTGATCTTTCAATCGTTTTATCCCAGTAAAAGAGACGCAGGAGTTTAAATTCCCGCGTCTCTTTTTATGAGATGTTTTGTTGTTTGGGCCGTCCCGTGCGTTTTTCTTCCGGAACCGGTCCGCCGATCATTTGCAGTAGATGGTGAGCGCGTCGCGCAGAAATTCCGCGCAGCCGGGGGCGATGGCGTCGTAGTAAGCCTTGAAACGCTCGTCTGCACAGTACATCTCGGCCATATTCAGGTGCGCCCGCTTGGAATACATGCCGTCGGGCCAGGAAAGGCAGAGCCACTGCCTGTGGAGGTCGCAGGCCCTCTGCGCGAGCTCGCCCGCCGGATCGCCCTCTGCAACCGCATCCCGGAGCGTATCGTTCACCTCGGCCGTCAGCTTTTCCATGTCGGCATACTGCTCTTTCGTCATGCCTTTCATCCTCGTATTGGAGGCATCGGCGGCGGCATCTCCGTACTTTTTCCGGACCTCCGCCCCGTATTTCTGCTCGTTTTCGTCAACCAGCTTCTGTTTGAACAGTCCGTACTCATACAGCAGGGAATAGCCGGTGGCGTCGTAACCCAGTGTCGCCAGCGAATCCATATAACAGGCCGCCAGACGCCCCAGCCCCCCGTTGCCCAG
>CAZLMO010000110.1:0-6444 GCA_964560915.1 uncultured Oscillospiraceae bacterium | reverse complement strand
CCAGCGGCTGGAAATAAGGGCTGAGGATCGGCACGCCGAGCAGGTGGTCGACCGGAATGTCGAAGAATCCCTGGATCTGGGCGGCGTGCAGGTCCATGGTGAGGACCCGGTCCGCGCCGGCCGCGGTGATCATGTTCGCGACCAGCTTCGCGGAAATCGGTTCGCGGGGCCTTGCCTTCCTATCCTGACGGGCGTAGCCGAAATACGGAATTACGGCGTTGATACGTCCGGCGGAGGCACGCCTCAGCGCGTCGATCATGATCAGCAGCTCCATCAGATTATCATTGACCGGATTGCAGGTGGACTGCACGACGAACACGTCGGAGCCACGGACGGATTCCTCAAGGGAAACGGAGATCTCTCCGTCCGCAAAATGCTTGACCGTGGACTGGCCGAGCGGAATCCCGATATTCTTCGCGATTGCGGCGGCCTCTTTCGGGCAGGCATTCCCGGCGAAAATCTTAATGTCTTTGCCGTGAAGATTCATTTTTTTCTCTCCCTGTCATATGCTTTTAGTTTTTCCTGATTTTATTGTGAAGACGCGCCCATTCCTCTTTATTTTCCTGACGGGCGCGGCCGATGCACAAAGCTTCGTCCGGAACGTCCTCCGTTACCGTAGTCCCTGCCGCCGTGTAGGCGAAAGCGCCAACCCTGACCGGCGCAACCAGATTCGTGTTGCAGCCGATAAAGGCGTTGTCGCCGACCACCGTGCGGTATTTTTTCTGCCCGTCAAAGTTGGCGACGCAGACGCCGCAGCCGAAATTGACGCCCTCGCCGACATCCGCATCCCCGATGTAAGTCAGATGCGCGACGCTGGTTCTCGCGCCGATATCGGAATTTTTGATCTCCACATAATCGCCGATTTTTACATCCTCGCCAACCACGGTTCCCGGCCGGATCTGAGAGAACGGGCCGATCCTCGCGCCGTCTTTAAAAACGGCGTCGGCCATCTTCGTGGCAAAAATTTTGCAGCCGCTGCCTATGGTGCAGTTTTCGATATAGCTGTTGGGGCCGATCTCGCAGTTTTCGCCGATCACGGTATTGCCTTTCAGGATCGTCCCCGGCAGGATCGTGGTGCCTTTTCCGATCTTCACTTTGGGGCCGATCAGGATGCCGTCGGTGCAGAGGAATTCCACGCCCGCTTTACAGAGCTTCGTGAGCACGATGGTACGGGCCGCCGCGTTGATCGTCAGCAGTTCCAGCGGATCGGAGGCCGTCATGTAGAGCTCCTTTTTGGCGGCCACAAAGGTCGCCGCGGTCTCCACCCGGTCGGAAAGATACGCGAGCGCCGCGGCTAAAAATTTTTCTTCCTTCGGGTCGGTATGGGCAAAAAGCTCAAAAAGAAAATCCGCCTTCACCCAATACGCACTGGAATTGAGTTCGCGGATGATGGCTTCCCTTCCTCCGGAAGCGAGAATGGTCAGTTTCTGACCGTTATTGATATGGTGCGTCCGCGCGGCGGAAATTGTCTCTCCACCGAGAAACGGATTATCTGCCCGGATGACGAGCACGTCTTTATCGCCGCGCTCGGCGACCCAATCCTTTGCGGCATAGGGAAGATTGCTCCCCTCTTCGCCGGAAAAAACAGGCGCGTCACCGGTATAAGCCGAGAACGCCTCCGCATTTTTTGCGAAGACGTAACAGCGCTCCGTGATCCCGGCGGCATCCAGCGCATCGTTCACCCAGCCGATCATCGGTCGGAACAGCACGTCGCAGAGGGCATCCGGACGGTCATCCCGGATTCGGGCTTCCCCGGCCGTATATATGACTGCGCAGGCCTCAGACATCGAAATGATCCCTCCCGCAAAGCAAAATCCTTCCCCTACATTATGCCAACCTCCCGGCATTTTTGCAAGTATTAACTCAAATATTTCGTGGGAAGCTGAATTTTCGTCCAAATCGCAGATTTTTCCACTTAAATGTAGAAAACTAATATAGCTTCTGTTATACTTTCTTTCATATTGAGCTATTTCTTTCATTTCGGAAAGCAAAAAGAGGGGGTTCTTTCATGAGCAAGAAGTTTGTCTATCTCTTTTCCCAAGGCGACGGCACCATGCGCGCGCTGCTTGGCGGAAAAGGCGCCAATCTGGCGGAGATGACCAACCTGGGGATGCCCGTCCCTCCGGGGTTTACGATCACGACTCAGGCCTGCACCCAATATTATGAGGACGGCCGTCAGATCAACGACGAGATTAAAGCACAGATCTTCGAATATCTCGGCAAGCTCGAATCCCAGACCGGCAAGGAACTCGGCGACTCGGAAAACCCACTCCTTGTCTCCGTGCGCTCCGGCGCGAGGGCTTCAATGCCCGGCATGATGGATACCATCCTGAACCTCGGCCTCAATGACGAGGTGGTGGAGGGCCTTGCGAAGCTCACGAACAACGAGCGCTTCGCCTACGACTCCTACCGCCGCCTCATCCAGATGTATGCGGATGTGGTCGAGGAGATCCCGAAGGGCCGCTTTGAGGAGATCATCGACGAGATGAAAACCGCCCGCGGCGTCGTGCACGATACGGAGCTGGATGCCGACGCTCTCAGAGAAATGGTCGAGAAATTTAAAAATATTTATGCCGAATCCAAAGGCCAAAGCTTCCCTTCCGACCCGAGGGAGCAGCTGATCGGCGCGGTCAAGGCCGTTTTCCGTTCGTGGGACAACCCCCGCGCCAACTACTACCGCCGCATGAACGACATCCCCTACACCTGGGGCACCGCCGTCAACGTGCAGTCGATGGTCTTCGGCAACAGTGGGAATCTCTCCGGCACCGGAGTCGCCTTCACCCGCAACCCCGCCACCGGCGAAAACAAGCTCTACGGCGAGTTTTTGATTAACGCGCAGGGCGAGGACGTCGTCGCCGGCATCCGCACCCCGCAGCCGATCGAGCACCTCGACGACATTCGCTCCGGCCTCTATGACGAATTTTTCACCATCGCAAAGAAGCTCGAAAACCACTATCATGACATGCAGGACATGGAGTTCACCGTCGAGAACGGCAAGCTCTATATGCTGCAAACCCGCAACGGCAAACGCACCGCCGCCGCCGCCCTCAAAGTCGCATGCGACCTTGTGGATGAAGGCCTGATCTCCAAGGACGACGCCATCCTGAGCGTCGAGCCGAAATCCCTCGATGCGCTGCTTCACCCGCAGTTCGATCCCAAGATGCTCAAAAAGGCGGAGGCCGTCGGGGAGGCGCTCCCGGCAAGCCCGGGTGCCGCTTCCGGCAGGGTGGTTTTCAACGCCGCCGCCGCAGTCGCTTGGACGAAGAAGGGCGAAAAGGTCATCCTCTGCCGCCTCGAGACCTCCCCGGAGGACATCGAGGGTATGCACCACGCCGAGGGCATCCTGACGGTGCGCGGCGGAATGACGAGCCACGCCGCCGTCGTCGCGCGGGGCATGGGCACCTGCTGCGTCGCCGGCTGCGGCGCCATCACGATGCATGAGGAAGAAAAATATTTTGAGCTGGGCGGACACGTCTTCCACGAGGGCGATTACCTCTCCCTCGACGGCACCACCGGCAAAGTTTACGCCGGGCCGATTCCGACTGTCCCGGCCACGATTTCCGGCTATTTCGGCACCTTTATGGATTGGGCCGACCGCAAGCGCACTCTGGGCGTCCGTACGAACGCCGATACGCCGGCCGACGCGAAACAGGCCGTTCTCTTCGGCGCGGAGGGCATCGGCCTGTGCCGCACCGAGCACATGTTCTTCAACCCCGGCCGCATCCAGGCCATGCGCGAGATGATCGTCTCCAAAGATGAAGAGCACCGCCGCACCGCCCTTGCAAAACTCCTGCCGATGCAGCAGAGCGACTTTGAAGGTATCTATGAGGCCATGGAAGGCCGCCCCGTCACAATCCGTTTCCTCGATCCGCCGCTCCACGAATTCGTCCCGACGAATGAGGAAGACATCGCCGCGCTGGCCAAGGAAATGAAACTTGATATCAACGACCTTAAGGCCACGATCGCCGGCCTGCATGAATTCAACCCGATGATGGGCCACCGCGGCTGCCGGCTTGCCGTCACTTACCCGGAGATCTACGAGATGCAGACCCAGGCCGTCATCCAAGCCGCAATCAATGTGGGCGTCATGCACCCGGAATGGAATATCACGCCGGAGATCATGATCCCGCTGGTCGGCGAGCGCAAAGAACTGCGCTATGTAAAAGACATCGTCACCGCAGCGGCCGACGCGCTCATCGCCAAAAACGGCGCCACGATGAAATATAAGGTCGGTACGATGATCGAAATCCCGCGCGCGGCGCTTCTGGCCGACGAGATCGCCGAGGAGGCCGAATTCTTCAGCTTCGGCACCAACGACCTGACCCAGATGACCTTCGGCTTCAGCCGCGACGACGCCGGCGCATTCCTTGGCGCTTATTACAACAAGAAAATTTACGAGTCCGATCCGTTTGCCCGCCTCGATCAGAACGGCGTCGGCAAGCTCGTGCAGATGGCCTGCGATCTCGGCAGAAAGACCCGTCCGGACATCAAGCTTGGTATCTGCGGCGAGCACGGCGGTGATCCGTCCAGCGTCGATTTTTGCCATCGGATCGGTCTCTCCTATGTCTCTTGTTCGCCGTACCGCATCCCGATCGCGCGCCTCGCCGCCGCACAGGCTGCGATTCGTAACCGCAAGGAAGAATAACTCCGGCGACGGCATCCGTGCTCATGCCCCGAAAGCAGCTCTTGCACGGCACGTTTTCAAAAAAGGCGGAGTGGGCCGGGCATTTTGTGCTCATGTTTGTTCCTCCGCCCCTGCGGCAGAAAGCCATATGCCGTGCTCAACATAAAAAAAGCGGAGTGGGAATGGATCCCGCTCCGGTTTTTTATTCCTTCTTTTCCTCTCGTTCTTCCTTTTCCTCTTCCGAGAGGATATACGCGTGCACCCTCGTGATGTGGTGTTCTTCCGTCTTCAGGACCGTGAACTCCACGCCGTCGTACACGACGACCGGGCGCTCATTCTCCCCGGGGATGCGGCCGAGCAGGTCGGTCAGCAGACCGCCGAGCGTGTCGTATTCCGCGTCCTCCGGCACCTCGATGCCGAGCAGGTCGTCGATATCTTTGAGAAAGACGGTCCCGTCGAAATCGAAGTTTTCCTCGTCGATCTTCGAGATCTCCTCCTCCTCGTCGTCGTATTCATCCTGGATGTTGCCGACAATGGCTTCCAGCAGATCCTCCATGGAGATGATTCCCGCGGTTCCGCCGTACTCATCCACAACGATGGCGAGCTGGATCTTTTTTTGCTGGAATTCCGCAAAGACCTCGCGGCAGCTGTTGGATTCCGGCACAAAATTGACCGGCCGGATAAAATCCTCCACCCTCCGATCTTGAAAATCCGAATCGCCGATCAGGGAGAGCAGATCCTTCACATAAATAATGCCCCGAATATTGTCGATCGTCTCCTCGTAGACCGGGATACGGGAATAGCCGTCCACAATGGCGGCCTCTATGACGTCGCTGATGCTGTCGCTCTGTTCCACGGCGGTCATGTCGATGCGGTGGGTCATCACCTCGCCTACCGTGCGGTCGTCGAACTCGAAGATGTTGTTGATCATATCGCGTTCGCTTTCCTCGATCGTGCCGTTCTCATTGCCGGCGTCGAGCATCATCCGGATATTTTCCTCGGTGGCCTCCTCCGGCTCGCCGACCGAATCGATGCCCACAAGCTTCATGATGCCCGCGGCGGAGCCGTCAATAAGTTTGACAAAGGGACGGAAGAAAAGATAGAAAAAATATAAGATGCCGGAAACTCCGTAGGCGATTTTTTCCGGCCTGTGCATACCGATCCGCTTTGGCACCACTCCGCCGAACACGAGCATAAAAAACGCGAGCAGAAGCGTCAGCAAAATCAGCGTGAGCGTCCGCAGCGTCTCCTGAGCGAGCGGGATATAGCGCCCAAAAAATTCCGTCGCCGGCGCGGTGAATTCGTTTGCCGCGAACGCGGCGGCCAGGCAGCCAAACAGCGTGACCGTGGCCCGGGTCATGGCCAGAAAATCATTCGGCTCGTCCGCCATTTTGCAGAGGGTCGCGGCTCTTTTATCCCCGTCGTCCGCATCCTTGTGCAGTTTTGCGTCGTTGAGGGAAATCAGCGCCGCTTTGCTCATCGCAAAAAATCCGCCGGCGCCGATCAGGCAAACCAGGAGAAAAATGTACCGTGTACTACCGGGGTCATCCATTGGGATTGATCTCTTCTTTCTGAGCTAAAAAATTGATGTCTTTTCAGGTATTATAAGTAATATACATTTTTTTACTTTCCCTGTCAACAGCATCCGGTCAAAAGCCGCATGGGGAAGCGCCTTTTTCTTTTTTCACCCAAGAAACAATTGACCTGCGTGCGGTTTCGTGCTATGATAATTGAGCCGATTTTTCGGCGCCGCATGGTATGGAGACGTATCGAAGTGGTCATAACGGCCTCGACTCGAAATCGAGTAAGCCCTTAACCGG
>CAZLMO010000109.1:0-6462 GCA_964560915.1 uncultured Oscillospiraceae bacterium | reverse complement strand
AGGCGGTTCGGACCCCGGTTCAGACGGGCCTTTCCGACGAGACCACCACCGCCGTAACCGAGGGAATCGTGCCCGGTGATCTGGTCGTTACCTCCTGGTCGCCGGATCTTTCGGACGGCGCGGAGCTTTCCTATGACGAATCCGGCGGCATCACCGTTGTGCCGTCGGACAGTTGACGAAGGTGGAATCATGAAACAGGAAACCACCGCATTGGACGGCGAAGAGAGAATCCGCCAGGCCATCGGTTTGATTCACCGGGCGCAGAGGCTGGATTTCAGAAAAATCCATTGCCGGATCCAATGCGCGGAATTTGTTTTGCTGAGCACCATCCGGGACCTCCGTGAAAACGAGGGGCCGGTTACCGTCTCTCAGCTCAAGGAGCAGCTCCACGTCACACCGTCGGCGGTGACCAACCTGCTCCGTATGCTGGAAAACAAGGGTCTTATCTGCCGCCAGACGGATGCGGGAAATCGCCGAAAGACCTTCGTTTATTTGACGGAGGAGGGAACGCGCGTCTTTCAGGAGGAAGCGGAGTTTGCCCGCATCTTTTCGGCCCGGGTCTACCGGGAAATGGGCGATCCCGATTCCGCGCAGGCCATCGTTTTGCTGGAAAAGCTCGTCAATATTATGGAAAATGAGCTTCGCAAGCCGGACGCAAAATAAAAAAAAGAAAGTCTTCTTTCCGAAGGCTTTCTATTTTTGTATAGAATTATTTTTCTTTCCAACATTGGGGATTGCGGCGGAGGAAAACGCGGCAGGGCCGGAAGCGCCCCCAGAAATGCTATTCCTCCATTTGCTTCCCCAGAAACGAGGCGGCCGCCGAAACAAGTTTGTTTTCGGCTTCGGTCGCGCGGCAGTCTCCATCGCCGCAAAGGTAGATGACCGCGCCGCAGACATCGCCGGCGGCGACGATGGATGCGGCCGTGAGGGCGCCGCGCTCTATACCTTCGACAGGCATCAGTTTCTTCTCCGGGCCGGAGGAGGAAAAGGAGCCCCTGTGCTCCATCAAATCCTCCAGGCCGGGGGAGACACGCCGCTCCACGACTTCTTTTTTGGGGACTCCGGAGGCACAGATCACATGATCCCGGTCGCAGATGATAACCGGATAGCCGCCGACCTTGTTGAGCACGTCGGCATACTGCCCTGCAAATTCGGAGAGCTCCCCTATGGGCGAATATTTTTTAAAAATGACCTCGCCGTCGTTATCGGTGAAAATTTCCAAAGGGTCGCCTTCGCGGATGCGCAGAACCCTGCGGATTTCTTTCGGTATGACAACACGGCCGAGGTCGTCGATCCTTCTGACAATGCCTGTGGCTTTCATGATTTCAATACCTTTCTGCATGTTTATTTGAATTTTTTCGGGTCTTCATCACCGGGGACCCGCCCAAAATCCATGTGGCCCGGTTCGGATGAAATTTCTCTGATGGGCCCGCCCGCCCGGGCCGCGGATCCTTTCTACCGGAGAACGAGCCCGGCTTCCGTTTCGATGGGCCGGCACGCCGGTTTCGGCCTCCCTTTTCTCTGATGGGACGGATTTTCCTCAAGAGCATCAGGTAGAATTTTCTTCAGGGGAAAGACGGTTATTTCATCCTTTCACCGGTTTGCTTTCCTATTCTCTGCAAAATGAGGAAGAATATACAGCTTTTAAAAGGGAATGAAACCGAATCCTGCACATGGTAAAATCAGGATAGAGCCGAATAAAAAAGACGGATCGGGGCTTTTTCCCCCGAAAAGCGAGCCGGAAATTTAGCGGAAACGGGCGCCGGAAGGGGAATCCCACAATATTGTCGGAAAATGATAAAAAAATCGTTTTTTTTTGTTAAAATAATTGCAATAAAGGAGAAAATAGAATATAGTTATTAAGAGCACACATAGAATAACCGAATTATTGTTTTAATTTCATGTTTAACGGGAATCTTGCGTCACTGACGGAAAAGGAGCGGGGATATGACCTATATACGCCTGGGCGATTTGCTGGTCTCTGCCGGAATCATTAATGAAAAACAGCTGAGTGAAGCGCTTGCGGTCCAAAAAAAGACCGGAGATAGGCTCGGCGACGTTCTGCTCAACAACAACGTCATTACGGAGCCTCAGCTGATCGAGGCGCTGCAGATTCAGCTCGGCGTCGATTTTGTCGATCTGACGAGCGTGACGATTTCCGTTGAACTGACGAAATATGTTCCCCGAAATCTTGCGAAAAAATATGGCATCGTCCCGGTGAAGATTGTGGGCGGCGAGCTTTACATCGCAATGATCGATCCGATGAACTTCATGGCGCTTGAGGAGATCAAGAACGTCTCCCACAAAAACGTCATCCCCATGATTGCGACCCGCGCGGCGACGGAGCACGCCATCAATACGCTGTATGGCAACGAGGGCGCCGCCCGCGCGATCGAGGAGATGAAACGCGAGGCCGAAAACACGCCGGAGACGGCTACGCCCGCGAAGAATACCTTCGGGGAAGAAGAAGACTCCGCCGCGGTTCCGACCATCCGCTTTGTCAACTCCATCATCGAGCGCGCCGTTGTGGAGCGCGCGAGCGATATCCACATCGAGCCTCAGGAAAGAGACATGGTGGTCCGGATGCGGATCGACGGCGTGCTTCGCACGATACTGACCGTGCCGGCAAACCTGCAGAACCCGGTCATCTCCCGCCTCAAAATTATGGGGAGCATGGATATTTCCGAGCACAAGATCCCCCAGGACGGCCGCGCGAACGTCAATGTTAAAGGGAAAAGCATGGATCTTCGTATCTCCTCCCTGCCGACGGTGCACGGAGAAAAAGTGGTTCTCCGCCTGCTTGACAAATCCGCGCAGTTCCTTGATAAAGGCGTGATCGGCCTCGAGGGCGAGGATCTTAAAAAATATGCCGCGCTGCTGAAAAACAGCAGCGGCGTCATCCTGATCGTGGGGCCCACCGGCTCCGGAAAATCCACGACAATGTCCACGATGATCCGGGAGCTCGCAAAGGACGACGTCAACGTCGTCACGCTGGAGGATCCGGTCGAGATCGAGATCCCCGGCGTCAACCAGTGCCAGATCAACGAAAAGACCGGCATGACCTTCGCCTCCGGCCTGCGTTCCATTTTGCGGCAGGACCCGGATATCATCGCCGTCGGAGAGATCCGCGACGGAGAGACCGGCACGATCGCCATGCGCGCGGCCATCACCGGGCATCTGGTTCTTTCCACCATTCATACCAACGACGCAATTTCCACCATCGACCGTCTGGTCGATATCGGCATTGAGCCGTATTTGATTTCCAGCGCGCTCAAAGGGGTCATTTCCCAGCGCCTGGTCCGCAAGATCTGCCCGAAGTGCCGCGAGGCCTATCATCCCAGCGAGGAGGAGCTCAGCTTCTTCGGCCTCAAGGATGACGGATCCACCATGTTTTACCGCGGCGCCGGCTGCCCGGAGTGTTCCCATACCGGTTATCTCGGGCGCCAGGCGGTATTTGAGATCCTGGTGCTCAACCGGGAGGAGAAGAGCCTCATCAACCGGCGCGCCAACCACGATCAGATCGCGGAGGCCGTGAAGCACACCGATTTTATCCCCATGAAGGAAAACTGCCGCAGCCTGGTTCTGGGCGGCATCACGACCATGCGGGAAGTGTTTAAAGTCATCAACAGCACGGAAGAATGAGGGGCTTTTAAAATGCAGGCAGTCAATGAAATGGTTGAAAAGGCGCAGGCCCTGGGCGCATCGGATATCCATCTTGTGCTGGGCCTTCCGCCAAAATGCCGGGTGGACGGCAGGATCGAGACCCTGTTCCCGGAGGCGCTGACGCCCGACGACTGCGAGGCCTACGCAAAGGAGCTTACCGGCGAAAAATATGAGCGGATCAAGGAGATCGGCGAGATCGACATGGCGCTCACTTTTCCATGCGGCGTGCGCACGCGTCTCAATCTGTTTCGTCAGCAGAGCGCGGTATCCGTGGCGATCCGCCTGCTCAAGGAGCAGATTCCGGAGCTGAATACGCTGGGGCTTCCGGCGATTGTCACGGATTTTCCGAAATACAGAAGCGGCATCGTGCTGGTGACGGGCGAAACGGGCTCCGGCAAATCCACAACGCTTGCCTCGGTGCTTAACTCCATCAACCACAGCCGCCCGAATCATATCGTCACGCTGGAGGACCCGATCGAGTATGTCTACACGCCCGATCAGTGCGTCATCAACCAGCGCGAGATCGGCCGCGACACCCGCAGCTATGCGGACGGCCTGCGCGCTATCCTGCGTGAGGACCCGGACGTCATCCTGATTGGCGAGATGCGCGACCTGCCGACGGTGGAGACGGCGCTCACGGCGGCGGAGACCGGGCATCTGGTCTTTGCAACCCTGCACACCAACTCCGCGGCGGATTCCATCGACCGCATCATCAGCGTGTTCCCGCAGGGGCAGCAGCAGCAGATCCGGCTCCAGCTCTCCACAACGCTCAAGGCGGTGCTTTCCCAGCAGCTGATCCCGCACCGCAGCGGGAAGGGCAGGGTCGTGGCGTGCGAGGTGATGATCGTCAACTCGGCGATCCGAAACCTGATCCGCGAGGGCAAGACCCCCCAGATTGCAAACTTCATCACAACAGGCGGCCAGAGCGGCAGCATCACCATGGATAATTTTCTGATCGATCTTTGGAAAAACGGAAAAATCTCTTCGGAGATGGCGTATCAACATGCCTACGACGAGGAGTACATTAAGAAGCAGGTCAGATAAGGGCCGCGCAGGCGCGCCGGAAAGCGGGTGAAAGATTGACCACATTCGAATACAGCGGCATCTCCAGGGATGGCGACAAGATCAGCGGAATCATCGAGGCTTATAACGAATATGAGGCGGCCACCCTGATTAAGGACCGCTGCTCCGTTCTCATCGACATCAAGCCCATCAAGGCGGCAAAGACGATGGATTCGTTCTTCAGCTCCGGCAAAATCAAGGAGAAGGAGCTGGCGATCATCTGCTCGCAGTTTTCCATCATCCTGACCTCCGGCATCCCGATCGTGCGGTGCGTCGAGCTGGTGGCCAAGCAGGCCACGGACAAAATAGTGCGGGAGATGCTCGAAAAAGTGGCGAAGGATGTCGCCGGCGGCTATACGCTGGCGCAGAGCTTCGAAAACAACGGCAAGGAGCTGCCGATCACCTTTGTTGAAACGATCCGGGCGGGCGAGGAATCGGGTACGCTCGATACCTCCTTCGCAAGGCTCGAAAAATATTACGACAAGAGCTCCAAGACAAAATCCAAGGTCGTGGGCGCTCTTACCTATCCGGCCATCGTAATCGTGGTGGCCATCGTCGTCATCTTTATCATCATGACGGTCGCGGTGCCGATGTTTAAGGGCGTGTTCGATTCCCTCGGCGTGGAGCTGCCGGCCGTGACCAAGGCGCTGATCGCCGTTTCGGATTTCTTCGTTCACAGCTGGTATATCCTTGCGGCCGTCATCGGTGGGCTGGTTGTCGCGTTTAAAGTTTATACCCATACGGAAAACGGCAAGGTATGGAACGGCAACCGCCAGCTCAAATACTCCCTTTTCCGGCGAATCAACCGGATGAACGGCGCGGCCCAGTTCGCCTACACGATGTCCACCATGCTCTCCTCGGGGCTTATCACCACCAAGGCCATGGCGATCACCTCCAAGGTGCTCTCCAACTATGTGCTCGGCAAGGCGCTCGATAAGGCGGTCGCCGGCGTGGAGCAGGGGCGCAGGATCTCCGACAGCATGCGGGATACCAACTACTTCCCGCAGCTGCTCACCGAGATGACCGGCGTGGGCGAGGAATCCGGCGAGCTCGAGCATACGCTCGACGTGATCGGCGCCTACTACGACAACGAGGTGAATCTCGCGGTCGACCGCATGCTCACCATCATGGAGCCGGCCATCACCATCGGCCTCGCCGTGGTGACGATGTTTTTGCTGCTCTCGGTTTATGTGCCGATGTTCGGCATGTACGAGGGCATGTAATTCCTTTCGCTGCGATCCCGCCGCCGCGACAACCCTGCGGCGCGGGCTTGCATATAAAAAAACATGAATCTTTTGAAAAGAGGGAAAATTATGTACAAAGCACTTGTAAAAATGCGCAACAAAAAAGGCTTCACCCTGATGGAGCTCTTGATCGTTGTCGCGATCATCGCCATCCTGGCCGCCATCGCCATCCCGACCTTCTCGAGCTCGCTGCAAAAAGCGAAAGACGCCGCCGACGAGGCCAACGCCCGTTCTCTTTCTGCCGCCGTGGCCCTGAATGCTATGACAGAAACCACTTTCACTCAGCCGCCGGCTGCTACTGGAACTGGCCCCTACACTATTACTTATGATGGTACTGATTATGATTTCACCGAGGAACCTACTATTACTTTTACCGCGGCGACAAGTTCCGCTGACGCCACTTGGAAAATCGCTTGCACTAATAACACCGATGGTTGGATAGTTACGATTCCTAATACTCAAACAGCGTAACATTTCCCGTACTTATTTTCCG
>CAZLMO010000108.1:0-6474 GCA_964560915.1 uncultured Oscillospiraceae bacterium | reverse complement strand
GGTCTTCTTCAACATCAAGCTGATCGCAGAGTATTTCCTTAACTTTTTCAAATACCACGGCAATAGCCTCCCAAACTATATTTTCGGGCCTTCCAAAATTGCCCGGGCGTTTACTTCACTAAGAATACATGAACAATTTCACCTTGTCAATATTTTTTTGGTCTGTTGTACGAGGTGAAAATTTATGGTATAGTATCCCTGTCCATAACCATTATATATGGAGGGTTACATGTTGAAGAAATATGCGTTTATTTTCCCCGGCTATGGCTGCGGCCATCCCGGCATGGGAAAACCTTTTTCGGAAAAATCCGAGGCCTGCCTCGAGCTTTACGCCGCCGCCTCCGTCGATCTCGGCTACGACTGCGCCGCTCTCTCCATATCCGGAAAAGCCGCCGAGATCGCCGATCCGGAGAAAGCATTTCCGCTTCAGGCGCTCCAGTCCCTCTGTGTCACCCTTTGCGCAAAAGACCTTCTGCCGGGAGCCCCTTCCGGCGTGCTGGGATACGGTGCCGGAGAGATCCCCGCCGTAGCCTGCGCCGGGGTTTTCAGCTATGAAGACGCGGTCAAGGCCGCTTCATATTATTCCGATATGCGCCGCGAGGCGCTGAAGGCCGGCACGATGGAATCCTTCCGCCTGACCAATGTCAAGCAGGAATTCGTCAGCCTCGTTACCGACAAGATGACGGATGGCTTTGTGCAGCTGACCGCCGTCGAGGGCCCGGAGCAAACCGTCATCCTCGGCGACCGCGAAGGCATTCAGGCGGCGCTCGGCGAACTGGCGAAGCATAAAGTGGTTTCTTATAAACTTGATAACGCCTCGATCTTCCATTCCATGATCGTCAGCGCCTATGCCTCCCCCATGCGGGAGGCCATGAACGCCCTGCCGCACGAGAAAAATCTCACCGTCCCGCTTTATTCCACGTTATATGGGAAGAAGTGGGAATCTATTCTTCTGCCGGGCGATTATTTCTATCTTCAGCAGATCAAAGCCATCCGCCTCTCCGAAGCCGTCGAGGCTGCGGTAAAGGACGGCATCGAGGTATTTCTGATCACCGGCAAGGACCGCACCCTGCAAAGCGCCGTCAAATCCGTGGCGAAGGACGCCGAGGTACTGATTGCCGAAGATATCAAAGGGCTTGAAAAAGCCGCCGCCGTGATCGGAAAGGCGTAACGCGATTCCGGAGCGATTCCAGGTTGCCTCCGGGGCATTCAAGGTATCTGGTGCTTGGGGCAATATCGGGAATCTCCGAAAAAAACGCCGTTCCCGAAAAATCAAAAACCATTTCCGGGCATTCCCGGACCGCGTTTAGGGCGCCGGGATTCCGGCCGCCTGGGAAAAATGTCATTCCTTTCGGAAAAACCGCCGCCGCTTGGAAGGCGGAAAGGCGCGCTCCGCACCTCTAACGGAGGCGAACACCTCTTTTGAGAGGAAGATCAGCGCCGCGCAGTTCGGGAAGGCCATCAGGCCGTCGAAAATATCCGAGACGCTGAGCGCCGCGCCGAATTCGATATATGAGCCGAGCACGCCGGCGGCGCAGAACAGAATCCGATACCCATATAAAGCGTTCTTTCGTTTCGTCAGAAAGGAGAGAGCGCTTTCTCCGTAGTAGGCCCATCCGATCATGGCGGCGAGGGCAAAGAGAAACGTCGAGGCCGCCAAAAAAACGCCGCCGGCGGTTCCGAAGCAACCGGTAAAAGCCTCCGCCGCCGTCGCGCAGCCGCCCGCCAGCAGGACCAGCGCCGTCAGCGTGCAGACGACGATCGTGTCAACGAAGACCTCGAGGATCCCCCAGCAGCCCTGGATCCCCGGTTCCCGCTCGGAGGAGGCTCCATGCGCGATGGAGGCCGAGCCGATGCCGGCCTCATTGGTAAACGTACCCCTCGCAAAGCCGACGCGCACCGCATCCGCGGTCAAGAGGCCGGTAAAGCCCCCGGCCGCGGAGCGGAACGAAAACGCATCCTCAAAAATCATCTCCACCGCCGCGCCCAGCCGCTCCCGGAAGACCGCCAGCGCCGCAAGCGATCCGGTGATATAGAGAACCGCCATCACCGGAACGAGCACGCCGGAGACCTTTTCCACGTTCCCGCCCTTCCGGAAGAGCGCCGCCCCGGTGAGCACGGCGATCAGGAGGCCGACCGCCGGACGCGGGATATTGAGCACGGCAAGGCAGCTCTCCGCAGCGGATCCGCTCTGCGCCATGCAGCCGCCGCCGAGCGAGGCGCCGATGCACAGGATACACCATGCCGACGCCAAAGCCGGCATTTTCAGCCCTTTCTTTATATAATACATGGCTCCGCCGCGGAAGCCCTCCCGCCCGTGCTCGTGGTAGGCCACGGCGAGGGCTGCCTCCGCGAATTTGGTCATCATGCCGAGAAACGCGCCGACCCACATCCAAAAGACCGCACCCGCCCCGCCCATCAGGATTGCCGCGGAGACGCCGGCGATGTTGCCGGTGCCGACGGTCGCGCCGAGAGCCGTGCTCATCGCCTCGAACGGTGTCGGGCCGGTCCCCTCCCTCTTCCGGAAGAGGGATCGGATCACCGCGCGGAAAATGCCTCCCGCGCGGCGCAGGGGGAAAAGCCCGCTGCCAAGCGTAAACCACAATCCCGTCCCCAGCAGCACGATCAGAAGGCCCGGCCCCCATACAAGCGCCGCGCCCCTCGCGGCAAGCGTTTCGAATTCCATAAAAGCCGTCCCCCTTTTTCTTATAGATACGGAGGAACGGCTCTTTTTATTCGTGCCTGTCCGGGATTTCACCGCGCAAAATCGGATTTTCCCCCGAACAGTGGAATCTTTGCATGGGCAGTCTTTGCACGAACGGCCCTTTTGACAAAGCGGATATTCTCTTTGCCGAATAAATACGTTTGTGGGCGGACGTTTTTTCAAAAAATGGGGCGGACGCTTCTTCTTTCAAAAATCGTGCCGCAAAAAAAGCCTCTCTTCCGGGAGAGGCTTTTAAAATTATTTTTCGGTTATTTTGCGCGGTAAAAGGCCTCGGAGGCCCGATGCATCATCAGAATGTCGATTTTAGCGGCAATCTCCAGCGGCGCGTGCATGGAGAGAAGCGGCACGCCGACGTCGACGGTATCGACGCCGAGGCGGGAGATATATTTGGCGACCGTGCCGCCGCCGCCGTTGTCGATTTTGCCGAGTTCCCCGGTCTGCCAGAGGACGTGCGCCTCGTCGAAGATGCGGCGCACCTCTCCGAGATATTCGGCCGGCGCGTCGTTGGTGGAGTATTTGCCGCCGGAACCGGTGTATTTGGTCATCACGATGCCGTAATTAAGATAGGCGGAGTTGTTCTTTTCGGTGACGTCGGGGAAGGTCGGGTCGACCGCACAGTTGACGTCCGCGGAGATGCATTTGCTCGCGCAGAGGATCGTATGGCCGGCGATGCCACAGGGCGCGCCGAGATCCTCCGCAAAATAAGCGAGCATTTTGCCGTTCATACCGGTAGGGCCGTCGGAACCGGTCTCCTCTTTGTCTGCAAAGCAGGCCACCGCCGTGTACTCCGGCACACCCACCGCCAGCAGGCCGGTCAGCTCGCCGTAGGCGCAGACGCGGTCGTCGTGGCCGTAGGCCCCGATGAGGCCGCGGTCGAAGCCCATGTCCCGCGCTTTTCCGGCCGGGACGAAGGTCAGCTCCGCAGAGCGGAAATCCTCCTCGGTGATGCCGTATTTTTCAAACAGAATGTTCAGAAGGTTGAGCTTCACGAGCTCGCTCGCCTCGTCGTCGCGGAAGGGCATGGAGCCGACGATCACGTTGAGTTCCTCGCCCTTAAGCCCGTCGGCGAGCTTGCGGTCCATCTGCTCCTTCGCGAGGTGCGGCAGGAGGTCGGTGACGCAGAAGGAGGGTTCATCCTCCTCCTCGCCGACGGAGACGGTCAGGGAGGTGCCGTCCGCCCGGATGACAACGCCCCTGAGCGCGAGCGGCGTCACGCTCCACTGGTAGCGCTTGATACCACCGTAATAATGCGTCTTGAAGAGGGCAAGCTCGGTATCCTCATAGACCGGGTTGGGCTTGAGATCGAGGCGCGGGGAGTCGATGTGCGCGGCGGCGATATGCAGGCCCTCGTCGAACGGCCTTCTGCCGATGACGGCGGCCAGAAACGCCTTGTGGCGGTTGTTCATATAAATTTTATCGCCGGGGACATATTTTTGTTTTGGGTCGAAAGGCCGGAAGCCCTTTTCTTCAAGGAATGGGACGCACCAGTCGGTAAAGTCGCGCTCGGTTTTGCAGCGGGAGATAAATTCCTTGTATCCCTCGCAGTAGTCGTGAGCCGCGCGGATCTCCTCCTCCGGCAGAAGCAGGCCGCCGTTCTTTTTCTGAAGAAAGAGCTTTTCTTTCAGCAGCGTGCCTGCGCTTTTTTCTTTTTCGCTCATACGCATTCTCCTTTATTCGGTAATGTTTGCGATCGCTTTATTTGGCAAAGTCTGCCGGTCACTTCATCCGGCAGAGCCGCCGGTCAATCTATATTGTAAACCCGCCGGTAAGTTTCCCGGTAGTTCAATACTTTTTTCACATAATCTGCGGTCTCTTCATAAGGGATGACCTCCAGCGTCTCTCCGTCGGAGGAATAGTCCGGATTCTGAAGCCAGTTGTTTACGGCGCTGCGGCCGGCATGGTAGGCCGCGAGCGTGCACGCCCAGTTGCCGAATTCATCATACAGATAAGCCAGCAGCCAGGTGCAGTAATGGATGTTGGTCTCGGGGTCGTACATATCGGCCCATAGGACATCCTCCCCGCCGCCGGCATATTCCACCCACTCGTAGGTCTCCTCCGTGATCTGCATCAGGCCGCGCGCGCCCACCTTCGACTCGGCCATCGGGTCAAAATTGCTCTCCTGACGCACCACCGCATATACGATGGAAACCGGAATGCCGTTTTTCTCCGCGGCGGGCTCGATGTATTCGCTGTAATCGGTCGGATAAGCCTGATGCTCCAGACTTTTTGAGATACGGTTCATCAGGATCCCGGCAACCACCAGCAGCAGAATCCCTCCGGTGATGAGGGCACAGTACCGCAGAGAGTCCTTCAAGCCTCCGTCACCGCCATCTCCTCCGGCTTTCTTCCCGTCTCCCTCGGGGATTCCGTCTGAGACTTTTTCCCTTCGAGGATCATTTTATAAAACAGAAGCGTCTTCTCCTCCAACTCCTGCACGGTGCTGTTGTTGCGGATCACGAAGCCGGAACGCTCCGTGTAATAGGCGTCGTCGTACTGGGATTGGATGCGGCTCATGGCGTTTGCCTTGGAGATATGGTCCCGCCGCACGACGCGCTCCGCGCGGAGCTTTTCCTCCGCGACCACGGAAACCACCGTCCAGCAGTACTTATCGCAGCCGCTCTCAATCAGCGTGGCGCCGTCGATGACGATGACGTCCCTTCCCTCCGCTTCCAGCGCGGCGATCTCGCGTTGGATTCCTTTTTTAATATAAGGGAAAATGATTTTATCCAGCGCGAGGAGCTTTTTCCGATCGGTAAACACCATCCTTGCCAGTGCCTTGCGGTTCAGCCTGCCCTGATCGTTGAGAACCAGGCAGGAGAATTTCTCCGTAATCTGTACGAGGCAGTCCAGATTGTTGTCGGAGATATCGTGGGCGACCGTATCCGCGTCGATCACGGCGGCGCCCTGCTTGGAAAGGATCTCCCGGACGGTGCTTTTCCCCGCCCCGGTCTGGCCGGTAAGCCCGATGACTTTGCTCATGCCGCAGCCCCCTTTTTCTCAGGAAAGTTCCGTAATATCGAAGCCCGCCGAGCGGACGAGCCGGTTATATACCGCAAGGCCGACGCCTTCAATGGCCGGGGCATGCGCCCAGACGGTCTTTGCGCCGAGGTCGTCCAGCTCCCGCAGCGCGTCAAACAGACGCCGCGCCTGCTCCTCTCCGGAATCACAGGAGCCGTAGCAGACGGTTCCGACCCGGAGCGCCGGGGCATCCTCGTCAAAGCAGAGGGCAAAGACGCCCTCGCCGGCATGGCTGTTGACAAAATCCGCATACCGTCCGCGGCTGCCCTTTACAAGGGTGACCTTTGCCTTCGGCGCGTAGTGTTTATATTTCATTCCCGGCGAGGCGGCGGTTTCTCCCTCCCCGAGCTTTTCGAGCACGGCAGGGGAAAGCTCCACCTCTCCGAGGGTCTCCCGAAGCTCTTCGAGCGTGACATAGCCCGGCCGGAGCAGCGTCGGTACCTCGGTAGCCAGTGTAATGACTGTGGATTCGACGCCGACCGAGCAGGGCCCGCCGTCCAGAATGGCATCCACTTTGCCGTCCAGATCGTTGACGCAGTGCTCAAAGGTCGTGGGGCTCGGATGGCCGGAGAGATTCGCGGAGGGAGCGGCGAGCGGCACGCCCGCAAGCTCGATCAGACGGTGCGCGACCGGATGAACCGGGAAGCGAACCGCAACCGTCTCGAGGCCGCCGCTGCACGCATACGGGATCGCCGGTTTTTTCTTCATAATCATCGTCAGCGGGCCGGGCC
>CAZLMO010000107.1:0-6495 GCA_964560915.1 uncultured Oscillospiraceae bacterium | reverse complement strand
CTGCCATAACGCGACAGCGTTATGGGTTAATTGGCCATCGCCGTAGGCGGGCCATAGAATCATAGCAGAATAGCCGTCCCGCGGCTATTCTGCCATAACGCGACAGCGTTATGGGTTAATTGGCCATCGCCGTAGGCGGGCCATGAGATTTTAATATATTATATCATAAAACGATTTTTCCCGACAGACTGTCGAGAAAAGTTTACATTTCTATAAAAGCGGCGGATTTTCTCCGGAATGCCGGTTTTCGTTCGACCCCAATGCTTTAAATTCCGTACGCATTCCGAAGAAAGCCGAAAAGCCGCATCTCATGACGGATGTATCTCCTGCCGGCACAGGTTCCCCTCATTTCCGCGAGCGCACAAGTGAGAAGGATTTTCTCAAGGCTTCCGTCTCATGTAAGGCATTGTCGCTGCTTCGCCGCCATCCGCGCCCACATGGGATTCCCCCAAATTCCACGGCGAAACGAATCCGTTACGTTCCCCGATTTTCCCTTCTAGATTTCCGGGGAGCTTGGATGTGGAAAGAATTCTCTGCCTTTTGTGAATTTGTATATTTCTAAGTATTATATTTTGTTTTGTTTTATTTCGACTTTATTTTTAAATAGCGGCTTCATTTCGCGGTTTATTCTTGTTTCTCCGCCCAGTGCCCCTCCATCCAGAGGGCATGACGCACCTGCCACAGCGGGTCCGCCTTTCCTATAAGAGAAGCGTCTTCGTCGTTAAACGAAAGCTTTTCCGCAGGAGGGAACCTCTTTTTCACAGCCGGTGGGTTCTCCCCACCCGGGCAAGCCCGTCGGATTGGATTTCCGTGATGCTTTTCTCTGCGGCATAGGGCCCCCTCCGCTGCAAAATAGAGGAATCCTTCCCTCAAGGCGAAGCGCCGGGCGGCAGCTTTACGGGATATCCGGGTGTGAAAATCCGGAAGTATTTCCCAACATCCCATTGTATAAACGAATGGGGCCTGATACAATAAATCTGAAAATAACCGGCAGGAGGTGCCGCATGGTCCTTTCCTTTACAGGCACGGGGAACAGCCGCCCGGGCTGGCGTTCCCCGAAACCCGGGTCGGCCTCATCGGCTGCCTGGAGAGCGGCTTTGTAACTCCGCATTCTATCGTCTTGCCATTCGTGCGAAGGGCTTCAGCTCGACGGACAAATGCACCGGCTGCGGCAGATGTGCCGCGCTCTGCCCGATGAACAACCTCACGATTCAAAACAGTCGCCCGGTTTGGAGAAACTCCTGTACGCACTGCATGGCCTGCATCCGCGCCTGCCCGGAAGACGCAATCGAATACAAAAATCAGAGTACCGGCAAGCCCCGGTATTATCTTGATAAAAACGGAAAACTGAAGTTACGTTCACGTTTTTTCAAAAAGAGCCTGCTTCCCCTAAAAACTACGCGTATTTTATGGGCTAAACCTTCCTGAACGTATAGAATTTGTCAAAAAGGAGCAATTGAAATGGAGCTGTATGACAAAACCGTCTTTGAAGCCGTAACAAAAATCGTCGCATCCACGACGGAGGAAAACGAGGAGATTGTCAGCGCGGACGGCGGAAGGCAGGTCGCCGCCTACTTTCATGCGCTTTACGACGGCCTCGCGGAAAAGCAGACGGAAGCGGCCCGACCCTGCGGCGGATTTGAGATCTTCCCGGAGGAGAGCGGCGGCTGGCGATTCCGCGTCATCGGCACGGATGGGGAAATTGCCGGAGTCTCTCCTGTCTATCCGGGCCTGATCGTCTGCCTCGACCGCCTGCGCGGCATGTGCGAATGATTAAAGATTTATAGAAAAAAAGCCTGGCTCACGAACTGCACCCCAATCGTTAGGCAGTATTGCGATACTGGAATAACGATTGGGGTGATTTTATGCCAATAATCGGCGCATAAAAGCAAAGCGAAAGGGCTTACCGCCTGCATTTCACAGACAGCAAGCCCTCTCGGCTGTTTATATAAAAATATTGTTTAACTTTTTTGGGGTCACTTCATCACGCCGGGTTTCTCTTTTTTTCTAATGCCGCGGGTGAAAAGCAGGCCTTCTTTCCGCGGCGGCCTTTGCCGTGCCGCGTCTTCTTCGACCGGCCCTCAGGAGCACCGGAAAAGCGGATTTTCTCCCGGAAGCTCAACAAACGGCGTGTTCCGCAGACCCGCGAGGCCGAAATTCCGCCGGAGAAGGTTATTTTCCCTCCGGTTTTGAAGTGCCGGTCTGCCTCCTCACCCTGCCGAACCTGCACTTCAGCAGGAGAGCAACGTTGCGGGCCATATGGCTCGCATAAAAAAGGGTGCTCTGTTCCTTTTCAAAATCGTCGCCGCATTCCCCGGCCAGATCGGGATATTCCCCTTCGTAGATCTTCCCGGCATCCAGCTTCTGCTCCAGTTCCTGGATCGTGTAGAAGTGCTTCCGGTCAAAGCGGTCGTCCACCGTGCTCAGCACATCCACGGCGAATTCGGCGCAGGTGAAGGATCCGTCGGCCAGAAAACGCTTACGGAACGGCACGCCGAACGCCGAAATCAGGTTGTAGGGATAGCAGTCGCTCTCCGCGATCATCCGGGCAAAGCGTTCCTCCGTCTGCCGGTACTGCTCCTCGGTCACCGGCAGCGCGCAAATTTTAACCCGCGTGGCGCCAAATTCCTTCCGGTACCGGTCCGGATACTCGCGGACGAACCCTCCGTAAAACGGCGTATTTTTATACCGGCGCGCATAGGAATACATCCCGTCTACGCTGCCGTCCAGCGAGATGGATACATGATTATATAGGTTCTTTGTAACCACCCGGATCAGCCGGCCGATCTTATAAGGGGTGGATGTAAATACGACATAGAGGCAGTGCGGCCTCCGATTTTCAGACAATTCTTTCATGCTACCCGCCAAAATCGAAAATTGAGCCTCTGGCCGGCTTTCTGCCGTGCCGTTGCCCTTCGTGTAACTATATCATAAATAAAAGCGGCTTGCAACGCCGTTTGCCAAATGGAACTCACACCTTTTTTTCGTTTTTCATAGACTGAATCCATAAGCGGCATATTGCCGGGCCACAAAAACGAAAGGGGGAAGCCCCATGTTGATCCACATTGTCCGGGCGGGAGAAACCGTATTCGGGATTGCCCGGCAGTACGGCGTCTCCTCATCAAGAATCCTCGTGGATAACGGCCTGACGGCGCTTTCCCGGCTGGTTGTTGGGCAGGCGCTCATCATCATGCTTCCGGAAATCGTCTATCTCGTTCGGCGCGGCGACACCCTGACCTCCATCGCCGCCGCCTACGGAACGACTGCCATTGTACTCATCCAGAATAACCCGGAGCTTGTGTCGAACCCGACGCTTCGCCCCGGGCAGGAGATCACCATCCGTTTCCGCGGAGAAAAGAGCCGCACGATCCGCATCAGCGGGTACGCCTACCCTCACATCAACCGGAATACCTTGATGCGCGCGCTGCCGTACCTGACCTACCTCCTGATCTTCTCTTACGGCTTCACCGAAAGCGGCGATCTGATCCCTGTCGACGACAGTGAAATGATCCGCCTCGCGTACCGGTTTCAGGCGGAGCCCCTTATGGTGCTCACAACGATCACGGAGGGCGGCACCTTCTCCACCGAAAAGGCCAAGCGCCTGCTCAACGACAAGGATTATCAAAACCGTGTGCTGGATAATATCCTTGCAACCATGAAGGAAAAGGGTTACGCGGGGCTCGACGTGGATTTCGAATTCATCGCACCGGAGGACGCGCAGGCCTACCTCAACTTTCTTTCCAACGCAAAGGCGAGACTCTCCGCGGCAGGATTCCTGCTGAGCGTGGCACTCGCCCCCAAAACCTTTGCCAACCAGCCGGGGCTACTGTATGAGGCGCACAACTATCCGGCCGTCGGCGGCATCGCGGATATGGTCTTCCTGATGACATATGAATGGGGATATACCTATGGACCTCCCATGGCCGTTGCGCCGCTTCCGCAGGTAAAAGCTGTCACCCGCTATGCCGTGTCGGTGATCCCGCCGGAGAAAATCCTGTTGGGGATCCCAAATTACGGATACGATTGGAGACTTCCTTATGAGCAGGGCATCACCCAGGCGATGAGCATCGGAAACGAGCAGGCGATCCGGATCGCATCGCGTAATAACGCACGCATCGAATACGACGAGACCGCGCAGTCGCCGTTTTTCCACTATGCCGTGGAAGGCACGGAACATATTGTCTGGTTTGAGGATGTGCGAAGCGTCGACGCAAAATTCGCCCTTGCGGACGAAATGGGCCTTTCCGGCGTCGGATACTGGAACATCATGCGGCCGTTCAGCCAAAACTGGGCACTGGTCTCTGCCCGCTACAACGTACAAAAAAACGTTTGAAAAGTCGGAGCTTTTAAAGAGATTTTCTCATTCCAGAAAAAAATTCTGTCGGCAGCCCCGCCGCACGTGGCGGCTTTTTTGATTTCGGCGCCGATTATGCCGGGTTCCATACCGCCTTACCAAGCTCCGAACCGTTCATGCCAAACCCAGAATTATTTATGCCGGATTTTGAGCCGTCCTTGTCGGATTCCGAATTATCTGCACCGGAGCTCGAACCGATTTGCCAAAGAGCATTTTTTCTATTATAATGTACAACATAAAAATGCTCTCCCTCATTTTTTATTTGTATCGTGTACCGTCTCCCGGAGCTTTCCTTCGCTGCTCCGGCGTTTTGCCCGGGGACAGGCCTTTTTGTGAAAGTTTGCCGGCGTTAAAATTCCGTTAAGACGGTCGCCCCGGAATCCTAATGCAAATATTATGAGGTTTTCTGCAGTTTAATCCCGAATTTATATCCGGCGTTGTATAATGGTCGCAAAATTCGGAAGGAGACTTACCAGCAGAATGGATTGGATTTTGATCCTGGTGTTCCTTGCGTTCCTCGCGGCGGGATTCCGGTTTATGAAAAAGCTGGACCTCTTCCTGGATCGGCAGGGCACGCATGCGGCCGAAAAAGCCGATTCGGAGCGGGCTGCCCTGCTGTTTGGCGGGACGGATTCCGCAGCGGAAATGGAACATATTTTATCCCGCGAAAAGATCCCTTGTCGGCACATTTCGAAGGAATCCGAAATCGACAGGGGGCTTATATATGATTATCTCTTTGCGCTTTCCGACGACGACCTCGATAATATTATGATATGCCGAATCGGGGAACGCATTCTTGGCATGCCGAAAAGCCGAATGGTTTCGCTCTGCAACAGCGTGGAGCACCGAAAAATATTTGAAGAAAAAGGAATCCCATATCAGATGCGGGGAACGAACGCCGCCGCGATGTTTGCCGATTCTCAGGGGGAAAACCATAATGAATAGAAAATTTGAACCAACTTATACCCAGCTGATCGCTTTCAGCTTTTTTGGAGTGATCACGGTCGGCGGGCTGCTGCTGATCCTGCCGATTTCCTCCGTTGACAGAATGTGGACCGAACCTTTGACCGCGTTCTTTACCGCCACGAGCGCAACCTGCGTGACGGGGCTTGTCGTCACCGATACCTACACGCACTGGTCGTTTTTCGGGCAGCTTGTCATTCTGACGATGATCCAGATCGGCGGGCTCGGCTTCATGACGGTCATGACCGCCTTCGCCGTCGCCATGCGCAAAAAAATCGGGCTCCACGAACGGTCTCTCCTGATGCAGTCGGCCGGCTTCATGAGCCACGGCGGCCTGATTCGGCTGACCCGCCGGATTATCACCATCACGGCTTTCTTTGAATTTTTGGGGGCCGGCCTGCTCGCGATCCGCTTCATTCCTCAGATGGGGTTCGCGGAAGGCCTGTGGAACGCGATTTTTCACAGCGTCTCCGCCTTTTGCAACGCCGGCTTCGATATCATGGGCAAATACGGGCCGTTTTCCTCTTTTACCCGATATGTGGGCGATCCTCTGGTCAGCCTGACGCTGGTCTCTCTGATCGTCGTCGGCGGCATCGGATTCCTTGTGTGGGATGATATCATCAAAAACAAATTTCATTACGAAAGATATGAGCTGCATACCAAACTCGTCCTCGATACGACGGGGATCCTGATCCTCGGCGGCTGGGTCATTTACCTGCTGACAGAGGCAAACGGCAGCCTCTCCGGTATGCCGTTCGGAGAAAAGCTTCTCGCCGCCTTGTTTCAGTCCATTACGCCCAGAACGGCCGGCTTCAATACGATTGATATGGCAAAACTTTCCGACGGCGGCGCCATCCTGACAATCTTTCTCATGTTTGTCGGAGGCAGCCCGGGTTCTACGGCGGGCGGCATCAAAACGACAACGATTGCCGTGCTGCTGCTGGACGCCATCGCCACGGCCGGCATGCAGAGCAGCATCACCATTCATAAGCGCCGGCTTGACGACGCCATGGTCAAACGCGCCAGCGCCATTGCCATGGTCTATGGATTCGGCATCATGGCGGCCTCTTTCGCGATCTATGCGCTGGAGCCTTTCGGAATGAAAGAGACGCTCTTTGAGGTCACATCCGCGGTGGGTACCGTGGGGCTTTCGATGGGCATCACACCGCAGCTCTGCG
>CAZLMO010000106.1:0-6599 GCA_964560915.1 uncultured Oscillospiraceae bacterium | reverse complement strand
GAATATAGCCCACAAGCATCTCCTGACAGGAGGAGATCACCTCGGCGGCGGAGCGGAAGGCCTCCTGCAGCGGATAGAGGGCCATCGCGGAGAAGTACAGCACACCGGCAACGGAGAGAAGCCGGTCGAGCGAACTTTTTCCCGGGGCGATCGTCCCGACCGCGGAGATGACCATGCTTCCGGAGAGCGCCGCGGCCAGTGCCCGGAGCGGCCCGATATACCGCTCCCGGACGGCATCCTTTATAGAGGCGAACACCGTCTCGATCCGCAGGGATTCGATCTCCGAAGCGTCGAGGCTATCGAGCCCGAGCACCTCCATCACCTGCTCGAGCTCCGGAGAAAAATAATCCAGAAACGACGCAAGATCAAACCCGTTGCCGATCTCCGCTTCCGGTACGGCCGTGTCGGTTTCGGGCGCCGCCGCATCGGCGCCCGAGGTCTCCGCATCACTCTCCGGCAGGGAAGTGTCCGTTTCCGGGGCGGGCATGTCCGCCTCGGTTTCCGGTAATCCCGTGTCGGCTTCCCGGGTTTCCGCGGACGACCCGTCGGCGCCCGATGTTTCCTCATCGGTTTCCGTTGGGGATGCATTCGTTTCCGGGGCGGGCATGTCCACCTCGGTTTCCGGCAAAATCGTATCGGTTTTCGGCATAGCCGCGCCTAAAAGAAAGAAAACCAGCAGCGGCAGTGCCAGAAGCTTCAGATTCCGGGTGCTCATAGGCCGGCGATCCTTTCCGCAAGATGCAGATATTCCTCCAAAAGAGGCAGTAAAATCAGCAGCATGGCGATCTTTCCGCCGAATTCCGCCTGATCCGCGAGCGCCCGCTCGCCGCAATCCCGGCAGCCGTCGGCCACAAAATGCGTAATCAGGCAGACGCCGGTGCAGCGCAGAAGCAGGCCGAAATTTTCGGAAAAGCCGTTTTGGATCAGTTTGTCCGCAAAATCCAAAATCTCGGTCACTTCGCCGGAAACGGCAAGCAAAATCAAAATCCCCGCCGCCACGGAGACGGTAAACGCAAGCTCGGGTTTGTATTGACGGAGCAGGACTGCGATGACGGCACCGGCCAGAATCGCGCCGATCAATGTAAAGATATTCACCTTTTCATAGGCCGAAGACCGACTTGACCGTTTCAAAGAGGTTGCTGATCTCGGTAATGAGCATCATCAGCACCACAATCAACCCGGCGAGCGTCGTCATCATGGCCTGCTCCTCCCTTCCGGAACGAATCAGCAGTTGGTTCAATACGGCAACGATAATCCCGATTGCCGCAATCTTAAAAATCATATCCACGTCCATGTCTCCGCCTCCGCCTCAAATCAGAACAAATGCCACAGCAGCGCCGATCCCGATTCCAAGAGAGCGGCAGAGCCTCGCTCTTTTTTCCGCTTCCTGCCCGACCTGCTCGCTCATGTGCTGCAAGTTTTTCCGCAGCGCCTCCAGGGTGTGGGACTGGTTTTCCGCTCTGCCCGCGCCGAGAAGGCTCCCGAGCGGAAAGACAGCGTCATAGTATTCCGGACATCGGTTTTCCCGGCAGAATTCGGAAAGCGCATCCTCGTAGGCCTCCCGGAAACCGGCGCCCGCCCGCATCATTTCGAGCGTGCGGCCAAGATACGAAAGCTCCCGACAGTTGCCGGACCGCGCGATCCGGCTCAGCAGATCGGTGAGCGCCGGCGCGTCGTATTGAAGAAAGGCGATCAGCATGCCGGTCATCGTGACGGATTGCGCATAGATCCGTTCCAACTTTTTTTGTTTTGCGGAGAAGAACATTCCGCATGCCGCGGCCGAAAAAAAGATCAATATGCAGCCGACCGGTCTCATCTTGCGCCTTCTTTGCAGAGATACCGGATCTCCCGGATCCGGCAGTCCTTCCCCATCAGGACGGCCAGATCAAAGACCCCGCTTTCCATGAGCGGGAGCAGATTCGGCCGCAGCAAAAAACTTTCCAGAGAATCCGCGTGCACGCTTGCAGCGAGGCAGGCTCCGCACCTTGCGGCTTCCAGAAGGGCATCCGCATCCTCCGGGCCGCCCAGCTCATCGCAGACGATCATCTCCGGGGCAAAAGCGCGGATGGCGGTGAGGATTCCCTCCCGTTTTCCGAAACCGTTGAGCACGTCGCAGGTGGCGCCGATATCGTTTTGCGGCTCGGATTCATACATGGCGGCAAGCTCCGATCGCTCGTCGATCACGCTTGTCCTCACATAATACCCCATCTTCCCGGAAGCGAGCTGGCGCACAAGATCCCGCAGCACGGTCGTCTTGCCGGAGCAGGGCGGCCCGACGACCAGGATATTCTGCAGCCCGGTCCGTTTCAGCTCCGCAAGAATCGGGTCCGCCGCACCAAAAATCTGGCGGGCGATTCGGATGTTGACGGAAGAGATGTTTTTTTGCGCCGTGGGGATCGGAATCCCTTTTTCGTAGACCGCGGTGCCGCAGATTCCCGCGCGGTGTCCGCCCCGGATCGTAACGAAGCCCGCGGCGATATCATCCGCGAAGGCATGAATGGAATACTGGCAGACTGCGCGGAAAACCGCGTCGATCTCGGCCGGATTCGGATACCAGCCCAATTCCGGATCATCAAGGGACTCCCCTTTCCCGGAGCAAAAATACAGGCGGTCGGCGGTCACGATCTGCATCGGGCGTCCCACGGCGAGGCGGATTTCCCTTGCGTTTTTCCGGATTTCTCGGCCGATATGAAACAGGATTTCAGATACGGTCTGCCCGCAGCAGCTCCGGATCTCGTCAAAAATCTCATCCGCCGTTTTGGGGGTTCTGTCGTTGTATCTCATAGGCTCACCGCTTTTTTTTCGTCATGCCCCATTCTATGAGGCCTGTCCGGAAAGTATTCCGCAAAAAAGCGGAGCTCCATAAAAAGCGGGAGCCGTCTTTGAGGCAGATATCCGGAGGGCAAGCCTCCGAAAAATTTGCCGTGAAAAAGCCGGCGCCCCATTCCATGAGGCTCGGCAGAAAATTCCGGGGATAAAAAACGCCCCGCGGCGAGGCGGGGCATCTTCATTTTTTGTAAGAGCTTTTGTAGGGAACGGTTTCTGCCCGACATTTCGGAGATACGCCGGAATATGAAAGAGATGGGCCGTCGTGTCGAAGATGCGGCGGGGATTCGCCGGATATTCGCTGGAATCGGCTGGCATCGGCGGGAAATCTCGTCTTAGGTTCCCGTCCGAAGCTTTCTGAGATCCATTGGAGAGGAAGAACCATCGGCGACATTCATACGCCGAAATCTGAAAGAATGGTTTCTTTTGTTGGATGCGCGGCCGGTTTATTCGCACATTTTAAGGAACTCGGCCTCGTCGATGATCGGCACGCCGAGTGCCTCGGCCTTGGTGTATTTGCTGCCGGGGTCCTCCCCTGCGAGGACGTAGCTCGTCTTTTTGGAGACGGAGGAGGAGGCTTTTCCGCCGAGTGCGGTGATCCTCTCCGTCGCCTCTTCCCGCGTCATAGTTGGGAGCGTGCCGGTGAGCACGAAGGTCAGGCCGAGGAATTTATCGCCGGTCGCTTTCTTTTCATCGGTCATGGAGACGCCGCTTTTGCACAGGCGCTCAATCAGCGCGCGGGATTGCGGCAGCGAGAAGAAATTCACGGCGGAATCCGCCATGATCCGGCCGAAGCCGTCGATTTCGCAGATGTCGTCGGCGGAGGACGCCATCAGGGCATCCATATCGCCGAAATGCTGCGCGAGAAGCTGCGCGGCCTTTTGCCCGATATTCCGAATACCGAGCGCGTAGACCAGCCGGGAGAGGCCGTTCTTTTTGGAGCCCTCGATCGCGGAAATCAGGTTCGCGGCGGATTTTTCGCCCATCCGGTCGATATCCCGTACTTCCTCCACGCTGAGATCATAGATATCCGCCTGCGACCGGATCAGATCCGCGCCGATCAGGGCGGAGGCGAGCGCCGGGCCGAAGCCGTCAATATCCATGGCGTCGCGGCTTGTGAAATGGATGAGGTTCCGCAGCAGCTGTGCCGGGCAGTCCGGATTCGGGCAGCGGAGCACCGCCTCATCCTCTTCGCGGACGGCTCTCGTCCCACAGACGGGGCAGAGCTCCGGCAAGCGGAAATATCCCTCCTGCGGCCCCTTTTCCGCCACGGCGACGACCTCGGGGATGATCTCCCCCGCTTTTCGCACGACGATCGTGTCACCGATGTTGACATCTTTTCCGGCAATGAAATCCTGATTATGGAGGACCGCCCGCGAGACCGTCGTCCCAGCGAGCTGGATCGGCTCAAAGACCGCCGTGGGCGTCAGGGCGCCCGTGCGGCCGACGTTGATCTCGATGTCGAGGAGCTTCGTCGTCTTCTCCTCCGGCGGATATTTGAAGGCGACCGACCATTTCGGATATTTGGCCGTGCTGCCGAGCGCGGCGCGGTCCTCAAGGCGGTTGACCTTGATGACGGCGCCGTCGATATCAAAGGTAAAGGCGTCCCGGTGCTCGCCGATCTCCATGATGTTTTCCACACAGCCGGCGATGTCGTCAAACTGCGTATAGGAGACGGAGACCGGGAACCCGAGGCTCTTCACAAAATCCAGACTCTCGCTGTGCGTCTCAAAGGCGCGGCCCTCGCACTGCTGGATGTTAAAGACAAAGATATCCAGTCCCCGGCTTGCGGTGATCTTCGCGTCCTTTTGCCGCAGGGAGCCGGCGGCGGCGTTCCGCGGGTTTTTGAAAGGGCGCTCCCCGTTAATTTCCTGCTGCTCCACGAGCTTCAGGAAGGTCTGCTTGGGAATATAGCATTCTCCCCGGAGCTCCAGATAGGGAATCTCCGGGCAGTCGATCCGTTTGGGAATCGAAGAAATCGTCATCAGGTTGTGCGTGACATCCTCGCCGACAAAACCGTCCCCGCGCGTCGAGCCGCGGACAAAGTAGCCGTTCCGGTATTCCAAAGAGACGGAAAGCCCGTCGATCTTCGGCTCCACCACATACTGCGGCTTCGGGATCGCGGATCGGACGCGCTCATCGAAGTCATAAAGCTCCTCAACGCTGAACACATCCTGGATGCTGCCCATCTGGACGGGATGGACGACCGGCTCGAATTTGTTGGAGGCCGCGCCGCCCACCTTTCTGGTCGGGGAATCCGGCGTCTGGAATTCCGGATAGGCATCCTCCAGGTCAAGCAGCTCGTGATAGAGCATATCATATTCGTAGTCGTCGATCTCGGGCCGATCCAGCTCGTAGTAGAGGCGGCTGTAATAGCGAATTTTATCGCGCAGTTCGGCAATTTTCTTTTCGGCTTCCTGTCTGTTCATCGGGCGCCTCCGGGAAATAAAAATGAATGGATGCTCGCGTAAAGCGACAACCTTCTACGATTATCGGCCACCGCCGCATGCGGGCCGATAGAATAGCCGTATCATAGCCACTTTCCGATTCTTACGGTTATTATATCACAATTCCCAATCTTTCGGAATATATTGCAGTGAAAACTTAGGGAGGCCGCTGTGAGAAGAAAAGTCCTTTTTCTGCTGTTTTCCGCAACAGCGCTGTTGATTCTCGTCTTTCATCTGGCAAATATGGCGCTGCGCCCTTTCCTTGAAAAAACTTCGGTGTATTATGCAAAGGTATGCGCGGAAGAGACCCTCAACCGCACGGCCGAGCAGATCTTTGCGGAGAACCGGAGCATGGTCGAAGGGATTGTGCGTATCCAAACCAACGAATCCGGGGAGACCGTTTCGGCCACGCTGGACAGCTTCGCTCTGGGCCTTTTGAAGGAGCAGATCTCCTCCGGTTTCATTAAGAGCATGGGGGATCCGGAGGTCTGCACGTTTTCCGTTCCGATGGGCACGCTCTCCGGGTATCCCTTGTTTTCCGGGGTCGGCCCGCCGGTGGACCTCAAAATCGTCTGTGCGGGCGCCCCTTCCGCGGAAATCGAGAGCAAATTCGAGAGTGCCGGCATCAACCAAACCAAATATTCCGTCAAATTAAAATATCGGATCAGCCTCTATGCGATCCTTCCGCTCGCGGTATCGGAAGTGGAAGCAACTTATGAAATCCCGGTCTGCGAGGTGATTCTCGTCGGCAGCGTGCCGGAGGTCGCCATACAAAAATAGGGGTTTTCCGCCCCGGCGTGCTTATTACACGAAAACGAAATCCTGATTTTTTGGGAGCGGCGCGTCCGGATGCGCCGACTGCGTTCCCGGCCGCGAAAACTTAATTGTCTGTTTTGGCAGACCGACAGCGTTCGGCGTGCTTCATGTAAAAAAAGCCGTCGGTTTGTCTTGCCGATTGGAAAGAGCCGTTTTTACACTCGCTCGTCTCAAAATCTTTATCTTCAACCAAAACCGCTTCCATTCAACAGGGGATTTGCACAAACTTTGAAAGGATATGATATCGGCTTTCCTCTCAAAAGGCACTGAAATTTTCGAAAAGTGCATGACACGCACGGCAACTGCTAAAGCCTTAACATAAGAAAAGCGGCGCCCTTCATCGGGTGCCGCTTTTTTTACGAGATTCGGATTTAAAATTTCAGCCGTCCACAACCTGGCGGCCCTTATCGGCCGCGCGGATCTCCTTGCGCATGATCTTGCCGCTGATGGTCTTCGGGAGGAAATCGACGTATTCGATGATGCGCGGATACTTATAGGGCGCGGTCGTCT
>CAZLMO010000105.1:2044-6616 GCA_964560915.1 uncultured Oscillospiraceae bacterium | reverse complement strand
CTTCAATCTCCCGGAAGCCGATTTTCAGCAGAGCTTCAAAGAAAACCAGCTTTTCCGTGACGTTCATCGGCACGACGAGCGCCTGATTGCCGTCCCGGAGGTCGACGCTGCACCAGACCGGGGCTTTGTCAAGATAAAGCTTTTCCGTCCAGCTCATATCCGGATGCTCCGGCGCGGTAAAATTTCTCGTGTATTTCTCAAAATTCTTCATATCGTCTCTCCAAATCCCCCGGAATATATATTCTAAGAATATCCGTTTTTTCGGCAATGTCAAGATTTCGCTTTCCTAAAGGCGAGGCCGGGCGCGGGAACCTTCGGAGGGAACATGCTGATCGCTCCTGCGGCAAAATCCGGGGTATCAACATCCACGGAGATATCGTGGCCGCCCCGGTCAACGCCTTGGTTTCCGCCATCAACCGCAACGCCGAGAAGGCCGCAAAAGCGACCGCGCTGCTTGCGGCATCATCCTGCGGCTTTTATAAAACAAAATCTCACGGCATTAAAGAGACGCGCCAAATCCCGCGCGACAAATATGGCAGGATCATGCCGGATACCATGCCGGGTGCCGGTTTTCGCAATAGAGATAAGCCATACTCTTGCAGGAAAAAGCCCCTCCAAAAATGCAGGGTGCGTTTTTGGAGGGCAAAACCGGATGCGGGGACCCATGAACAAAAATGGGCCTTTTACGGGAAAAGGCTGCCGGCCTTTTATAAAATCGGACGAGTATCCGTTTTTTGAGTGAAAAACGGGCTCCGAATAAAAAGCTTCCAAGGCCAATTTGGACGATAACGAACGCCCGTTTTTGCGAAAAAGGGCGGGGCCGGCCTCTTGCAAACGCCGCCGGAAAAGGATATAATTGCCCTATTGACAAAAGAGGGGGTCCTTTTTATGGCGGAAATTACGATGAAAACCTCGGACAACCGGAACGACGCCTGCGCCGTGCGCATGGCCGTCTTTGTTGCGGAGCAGGGTTATCAGAACGAATTTGACGATATCGACAATGTAGCCCATTTTGCCACGATCTACTGCGACGGCAAATGCGTCGGCACCGGGCGCATCTTCCCTGATCCGAAGGGTGAGGCCGGCGCCTGGCAGGTCGGGCGGATCGCCGTGCTGAAGGAATACCGGAAACATCATCTCGGCGCCGCGGTTCTCACCGCCCTCGAAGTCATCGCAAAATCCGAGCATGCGAAAAAGATCAAGCTGCTCGCGCAGGAGAGCGCCGTCGGATTTTATGAAAAGTGCGGATACCGGGCCTCCGACTTGCCCGTCGCCTATGACGAAGGCCATCCGCATCACTGGATGGAAAAAACTATCTAAATTGTATATAAAAAGAGACACTGCCCGATATCGGGCAGTGTCTCTTTTTATATATGGCTTTAACGGAAAATACTGCCGACTCTGCCGGCGAGGATAAGCCCGCTTTGGTTTTTTGCATAAAACGAGCGCTTGACAACCATCGTTTTGCTCGGAACGAAAGACGATTGGAGCGCAACTGCTTTCGCCGTGCGTGTGACGCGAATATTGGGATTTTCATGCCTCTTGAGGGGCGAGCCGATATGATACCTTTTTAGTGCCTGCATCCCATGCGTCCAACGCGTGGCCTTAATTTGACCGTGTCGGACGGCTGCTCTCTCATTACAAGGAATTTCCTTTCCCAAAAGCGTCATTCCTTAGATCCTTGCGACGCCGGATTTTCTCGCCGCATCCGCAACCGCCGCGGCCACCGCCTTGCAGATGCGCGGATCGAACGGCTGTGGAATAATGTGATCGGCGGAGAGATCCTCCCCCACCAATCCCGCCAGCGCGTTCGCGGCGGCAAGCTTCATCTCGTCGTTGATCTCGGAGGCGCGGACGTCGAGCGCTCCGCGGAAAATCCCCGGGAATGCCAGCACGTTGTTGATCTGATTCGGAAAATCGCTCCGGCCGGTCGCCATGACCACCGCACCATGCGCTTTGGCCTCATCCGGGAAGATCTCCGGCGTCGGGTTCGCGCAGGCGAAAATGATCGGGTCCTTCGCCATCGTCTCCACCATCTCTCCGGTCAGCACGCCCGGCGCGGAGACGCCGATGAAAACATCCGCCCTTTTGACCGCCTCTGAGAGAGGGCCGACGATATTCAAAGGGTTTGTGATCCCGGCAAGCTCGGCCTTCGCGGGGTTCAGCCCCTCCCGGCCGGCATAGATCGCGCCGCCTCTGTCGCAGACGATTCCTTCTTTTGCGCCCGCGCGGAGCAGGAGCTTCGTAATCGCGGTTCCGGCGGCGCCGGCGCCGTTTACGACAAACCGGATGGAATCAAGTTTCTTCCCGACGACTTTCAGCGCATTAAGAAGCCCCGCAAGCGTGATGACTGCGGTGCCGTGCTGATCGTCGTGAAAAATCGGGATATCGCAGATTTCTTTGAGTCTGCGCTCGACCTCAAAGCAGCGCGGCGCGGAGATATCCTCCAAATTGACGCCGCCGAAGCTGCCCGCAAGCAGCGATACGATTTTTACGATGTCGTCCGGCTCCTTGGAGCGGATGCAGAGTGGAATCGCGTCCACGCCGCCGAACTCTTTAAAAAGTACGCACTTGCCCTCCATGACCGGCATCCCGGCCTCCGGCCCGATATCTCCGAGGCCGAGCACGGCGGTGCCGTCGGTGACGACCGCCACCGTGTTCCACCGGCCGGTCAGCTCATAGCTTTTGGATGGGTCCTTCTGAATTTCCAGGCAGGGCGCCGCGACGCCCGGCGTATAGGCCAGAGACAGCGCTTCCGGCGAATCGACGGCCACCTTGGAGTCGACCGTCAGCTTTCCGCGCCATTCGTAATGCGCTTTCAGGGATTCTTTCTGATAATCCAAAAGAACTTACCTCCTGTTAAATTCCCGACCGGATCGCCGCCGGAAATTTTTTTTTATCAACCAAATATTTATTTATCCGGATTTTTCCGTTTTGATCTCGGCGTCCCCGTTTTTATCCGGCCATCCGATATCATTTACAGACGGGAGAAATCGCCCCCATGCCTCTGCCGGAGGTTCCGTCTTTGTTTCCCGGCGTGACATGTTGCCGAGGAAATCCGCGCATGGGCACATAGGTTCTCCCTCCCGGCTCCATAATGTGCTGAGCAATGATGCTCAAGCCATTTTATTCGGGTCAAGAGCTTCCGTGGCCTCTTCTTTTGAGAGGAAGCCGAGCACTTCCGCGGCCTGTGCGAGGGTGCAGTTTTTCGCGAAGGCATAATTTGCGACCTTCGCCGCATTCTCGTAGCCGATCAGCGGGTTGAGCGCCGTGACGTTCATCAGCGACCTGCGCAGGTTCTCCGTCATCTTCTCTTCATTTGGCACGATTCCGCGGACGCAGTTTTTTTCAAAGGAGCGCATGACGTCGGCAAGCAGGCGCACCGACTGAAGAAAATCATAGATCGTGACCGGCAAAAACACGTTGAGCTGGAAGTTACCCTGTGAGGCCGCGATTCCGACGACCGTGTCGTTCCCCATCACCTGTGCGGCAACCATCGTGACCGCCTCGCACTGGGTGGGATTGATCTTTCCCGGCATGATGGAACTGCCCGGTTCGTTCGCAGGGATCGAGATCTCGCCGATCCCGCAGCGCGGCCCGGAGGCGAGCCACCGGATGTCGTTTGCAATCTTCATCAAATCCGCCGCAAGCGCTTTCAAGGCCCCGTGCTCGCTCACGAAGGCGTCAAGGCTCGTCAGGGCGTGAAACTTGTTTTCCGCCGTGACGAACGGAAGACCGGTGAGCGCCGCCACTTTTTCCGCCGCAAGGGTATCAAACCCTTCAGGGGCGTTGAGCCCGGTGCCGACGGCCGTCCCGCCCAGCGGAAGCTCGCAGAGATCCGCAAGGCCCGCAAGGAGCATCCCCCGGTCCTTCTGCAGCATGGTGTGCCAGGCGCTCACCTCCTGCGAAAAGCGGATCGGCACCGCATCCTGCAGATGGGTGCGGCCAACGGTGACCACGCCGGGATATTCGCTCTCCAGCCTGAGAAACGCGGAAGTAAGCGTGTCCAGGGCGGGAATCAGTTCCTCTTCCAGTGCCTGTACGGCCGCGATCCGCATTGCGGTCGGGAACGTGTCATTGGAGCTCTGGGAATGGTTCACATCGTCGTTGGGGTGAAGAGCTTCCCTTTCGGCAAGCTGATTTCCTCGGTGCGCGATGACCTCGTTGAGGTTCATGTTTGTCTGGGTGCCGCTTCCGGTCTGCCAGACGCGCAGCGGAAATTCGCCGTCCAGTTTTCCTTCCAGAATCTCATCGCAGACGGCGCAGATCAGGCCGCATTTTTCTTCATCCAGTACGGAAAGCCCGGCGTTCGCCTGCGCGGCGGCTTTCTTCAGCAGGGCGAAGGCACGGATCACCTCTGCCGGCATCGCCTCCGTACCGATCACAAAATTCTGAAGACTCCGCTGGGTCTGGGCGCCCCAGTATTTATCGTCCTCTACGAGCACTTCCCCGAGGGAATCGTGTTCTTTTCTGTACATCCTCATGACCTCCCATCGGTGTCCGACGGATCGTTTTTTCATATAAAAAGGCCCCGCAGCTTTTTCCCTCTGTAAGGCCTTCAGATTCACAGGT
>CAZLMO010000105.1:0-1944 GCA_964560915.1 uncultured Oscillospiraceae bacterium | reverse complement strand
CGGGCTGTTTTGCGGTGGAAAACGCGGGTCGGCATTTATCCTCCCTTAGGAATCGTCTTTGAGCTTCTTGAAGCGATCCTTCATCCGGAGATCGTTGCTGAGGATCTTCTTGCGGATCCGGATGCTCTTCGGCGTGACCTCGAGCAGCTCGTCATCCTTGATGAACTCAATGGAAGCTTCGAGGCTCATGCGTCTTGGCGGAGTGAGCCGCAGCGCGTCGTCGGAGCCGGAGGCGCGGGTATTCGTAAGGTGTTTTGTCTTGCAGATGTTGACGACGATGTCGTCCGTCTTGGGCGACTCGCCGATGACCATGCCCTCATAAACCGGAACTCCCGCCCCGATAAAGAGCTGGCCGCGCTCCTGCGCGTTATAGAGGCCATAGGTGACGGAAACGCCCGACTCATAGGAAACCAGGCTCCCGCTGCTGCGGCGCTGAATATCGCCCTTGTAGGGCTGGTAGCTGTCAAATATGGAGCTCATAATGCCTTCGCCGCGGGTCTCCGTCAAAAATTCGTTGCGGTAGCCGAAGAGCCCTCTTGCAGGGACGACGAACTCCAGACGCATGCGGCTGTTGAACGGAGCCATTTTTATGAGCTCGCCCTTCCGCGTGCCCATGGCGGACATGACGGTGCCCACGCAGTCCCCCGGCAGATCGATGGAGACGCGCTCCATCGGCTCATTGAGCTTGCCGTCGATCGTCTTGTAAAGCACACGCGGCGTAGAGACCGCAAACTCGTACCCCTCGCGGCGCATGGTCTCGATCAGGATGGAAAGATGCATCTCTCCCCTGCCGCGGACGTTGAATTTATCCATGGTATCGGTATCGGTAACCTGGAGGGAGACATCCTTCATCAGCTCTTTATAGAGACGCTCACGGAGCTGGCGGCTGGTGACAAACTTGCCCTCCTTTCCGGCGAACGGGCTGTCGTTGACACAGAAGGTCATCTCGACGGTCGGCTCGCTGATCTTTACGAAGGATAGCGGCTCAACCGTATCCGGCGCGCAGATCGTATCGCCGATTGTGATGCCGGTGATGCCGCTGATGCAGACGATGTCGCCGACGCTCGCCTCTTCACACGGAACGCGGGTCAGGCCTTCGATCTGATAAAGGCTCACCACTTTAGATCTATACGGTTGTTTCTGGTTGTGATAATCGCAGACGACAATATCGTCGTTGATGTGAATCATTCCGCGTTCAATGCGGCCGATGCCGATTCTGCCAACATAATCATTATAATCAATGGAGGATATCAGTACTTGAAGCGGGCCGTTTTCGTCGCCCTCCGGCGCCGGGATATGATCCAAAACCGTATCGAAGAGGGGCTTAAGGTCTCCGCCCCGCCGATACGGATCGAAGGAAGCGGTTCCCTCCCTGCCGGAGCAGAAGATCATCGGGCTGTCGAGTTGTTTCTCTGTCGCGTCAAGATCCAGCAAAAGCTCCAGAATCTCGTCGCCGATCTCGTTGAGACGGGCATCCGGCCGGTCGATCTTGTTGACGACAACGATGACCGGATGGCCGAGATCCAGCGCCTTTTGCAGCACGAATCTGGTCTGCGGCATCGGCCCCTCGGCGGCGTCGACCAGCAGGATCACGCCGTTGACCATTTTGAGTACGCGCTCGACTTCGCCGCCGAAGTCCGCGTGTCCGGGAGTATCGATGACATTGATCTTTACGCCGTTGTAGTGAATGGAGGTGTTCTTCGCAAGGATGGTGATGCCGCGCTCCCGTTCGAGGTCTCCCGAATCCATGACGCGGTCCTCGACCACCTGGTTCTCGCGGAAAGTACCGCTCTGCTTGAGCATTTCATCCACCAGCGTGGTTTTGCCGTGGTCGACGTGGGCAATGATGGCTACGTTCCTTAAATCTTCTCTTACCAAAAATTATTCTTCCTTCCAATTCTGTATCCAAGCTCTGCAATAGGAAAACGGGCAATCCCCCGGTTT
>CAZLMO010000104.1:0-6651 GCA_964560915.1 uncultured Oscillospiraceae bacterium | reverse complement strand
CGACAGTCGGGACTGGCAAAATCCCACCGCGGAGGAGATGGCGCAAAGTGTGCTGTCTGCGGTGCGCCCGGGAAGCATCCTGCTATTTCATTCCGGCGCAAAGAATACGCCGGATGCCCTTGCACAGATTTTGGAGGAGCTTTCTGCGCAGGGGTACCGCTTCGTCAAGGTCTCGGATCTGATCTATCAGGAGGAATATTCGATCGATAACACCGGCCGCCAGGTGAGCCTTGCGAAGGAAACCTCGGCAAGCTGAGCTGAAAAGCAGTTACGGAAGTCTGTGTGAAGGAAGGGCGAACCGGAGCCGCTTTCCCGGGCGGCGCCGCCGCCTTTTTTTCATGCAGGTTTTTTCAGATGGGCTTTCGCCCCGAAAAATTTGCCCGGAAGAGCGCCACCAGCTTCCATAAAATGAAAGAATGCATAGAGATCCCGCATTTATTGCACTTTAATGCAAAAAATGCTGAATTCCAGCCCAAAATACGAATGCGCCCCTTGATTTTTGCAGGAAGAAGCGATATCATGAATCACAGAACAGACAAATTGGAGGCGCACTAAAATGGCAAAAGATTTGCTTCATCGCATTTCCGAAAGGATGCATGAATTTTCCAAAGGCCAGAAACGCATCGGGAACTTTATTCTGGAGCACTACGACAAAGCGGCCTTCATGACCGCGGCAAGGCTCGGTGAAGCCGTCGGCGTCAGCGAATCCACCGTTGTGCGGTTTGCGTCGGAGCTCGGCTACGACGGCTACCCGGAGCTGCAGCGCGCGCTGCAGGAGATGATCCGCAACCGCCTGACCACCGTGCAGCGCATCGAAATCACCAGTGACCGCATGAGCAGCTCCGATGTGCTCTCCAAAGTGCTCAACATGGATATTGAAAAAATCAGAAGGACGCTCGAGGAGACCTCCGTTGAGGAATTCAACAAAGTCGCGGACGCCATCGTCGCCGCAAGCCATATTTACATTCTCGGCGTGCGCAGCTCGGCATCCCTGGCGAGCTTCCTGAGCTTTTACTTTTATAAAATTTTCGACAATGTCCGTAATGTCGCGACCAGCAGCACGAGCGAGGTATTTGAGCAGATCATGAATATCGGCCCGGGGGATGTTTTCATCGGCATCACCTTTCCGCGGTATTCGCAGCGCACCGTAAAGGCCGCCAAATTTGCCAAGGATAAAGGCGCCACCGTCATCGCCCTGACCGACAGCCCGACCGCGCCGATCGTCGCCTATGCGGATAATCTCATGCTGGCGCGCAGCGATATGGCCTCCTTCGCCGATTCTCTGGTGGCACCGCTCTCCCTGATCAACGCCTTGATCGTCGCCATCGGCAACCGCCGCAAAGCCGAAATCTCCGCCACTTTTGCCCAGCTTGAAAGCATCTGGGAGGAGTACAACGTCTACGCGAAAACGGACGACCGAGACACGCCGAATGGCTGAATACGACGCGATTATCGTCGGCGCCGGCGCCGCCGGGTGCGTGGCGGCCGGCTTCGCGGCAAGACGCGGCCGAAAGATCCTTCTTTTGGAACGGAATCCCCGGCCCGCGCGCAAGATCCTCGTCACAGGAAAGGGCCGCTGCAATCTGACGAACGACTGCCCGCCGGAGGAATTTCTGCGGCATGTTCGCAGCAACGCGCGTTTTTTGACCGGGGCAATCAGCCGGTTCCCGCCCTCCGCGGCGATGGAACTGTTTGAAAGCCTCGGGATCCCGCTCAAAACAGAGCGGGGCCGGCGCGTCTTTCCGGTTTCGGACAAGGCAATGGATATCGCCGACGCGCTGCAGCAGCTGATTCATGAGAAAAATATCATCAGAGCCGAGGAACGCGCCGTCTCCCTGAAAATCGAGAATGGCGTGCTCACCGGAATCCGCGCGGAGAACGGAAGGGCCTATTCCGCCAAAAAGGTGCTCATCGCGACCGGCGGCATGACCTATCCGGCTACCGGCTCCACCGGAGACGGCTACGATCTGGCGAGGCAGGCCGGTCATACGGTTACGGAACTGCGGCCTTCGCTGGTCGGCGTGCTCACGGAGGAGAATTTTTCGGCCCTCGAAGGGCTCTCGCTCAAAAACGTGAAGCTTACGCTGACTTCGGAGGGAAAGAAAAAGCCGGTTTACGAGGAGAACGGCGAGATGCTGTTTACCCGTTACGGCGTATCCGGCCCGCTCGTGCTCACGGCTTCCGCCTATATAAACGGCCCGTGCTCCGCCTACCGGATGGAGATCGACTGGAAGCCCGGCCTCTCCGAAGAGGAGCTGGACCGCCGGATTCTGCGGGATTTTTCGGAGCGGCAGAACCGGGATTTCGCAAATGCTCTGGACGCCCTGCTGCCGGTAACCGCCGTGCCTTTTGTTGTCGGGCAGAGCAGGATTCCAGGTGGCTTAAAAGTGCATCAGATCACGAAGGAGCAGCGGGCGGCGCTGGTCTCGGCGATGAAATCCTTCCGGGTCACGCCAAAAGCGCTGGATCAGATGGAGGGCGCCGTGGTGACGGCGGGCGGGGTTTCGGTAAAAGAAATTAACCCCAAAACCATGGAATCAAAACTGCTTCCGGGGCTTTATTTTGCCGGCGAGGTGCTGGATGTGGACGCCGAAACCGGCGGCTACAATCTGCAGATCGCCTTTGCGACCGGCTTCTGCGCCGGGGATGCCATTTAACGGATTTTCTTCATTTTAAATGAAGGACAAAAGGAAGGATCATTCATGAAAGTTGCTATAGACGGCCCCGCCGGCGCAGGAAAAAGTTCGGTCGCGCGGGCTGTGGCGGATTTGCTGGGATTTCTCTACGTGGATACCGGCGCTCTTTATCGGGCGGCGGCGCTCTACGCCATTCGGAAAGGCGTAAATCCCGGCGATGCGGAGCATGTTTTGCCGCTCCTGGCGGAAATGAAGCCGGAGCTTTGCTATAGAGACGGAGAGCAGTGCGTCTTTCTGGACGGAGAGAATGTCTCGGCCCTGATCCGGACGGAGGAGGTCTCCGCCGGCGCTTCGGCGATCTCGGCGATTCCGGAGGTACGGGAATTTTTGTTTCATCTGCAGCGGGATATTGCGGAGAAGAACGACGTCGTCATGGATGGCCGGGACATCGGCACGGTGGTACTGCCGGACGCGGAGATCAAGATTTTTCTGACCGCCGAGCCGGAGATCCGCGCAAAGCGGCGGATGCTGCAGCTTGAGGAAAAGGGCATTCACGCGGACTACGGGGACGTGCTGGCGGATATCCGGCGCCGGGACTGGAACGATTCCCACCGGGCGGCCGCCCCGCTGAAGATGGCGGACGGCGCCGTTTTGCTGGACAGCTCTTTTCTCAGTGAGAGAGAGACCGCGCTGCGCGCGATTGAGCTCATCAGAAAGGCGGCGGACGCGTGAAGCTTACCTTTCTCAAAAAAGTGGCTTGGGTGCTTTTCCGCTGCTTTTTCCAGATTGAATATGAGGGGCTTGAAAACATCCCGGACGGCGGGGGCTATCTCGTCTGCCCGAACCACCGATCCTACCTGGACCCTTTTTTTGTCGGTTATCAGCTGCCGCTTGAAAAAACAAAATTCATGACGAAGATTGAGCTTATGCGCATGCCCCTCTTGGGTTGGTTTTTGAGGAAGATTGGCTGCTTTGGCGTCGACCGCGGCAAGAGCGATCTCGCCGCCGTCGAAACCGCGGCGAATTTCGTCCGGGAGGGCAATATCCTGATGATCTTCCCGGAGGGCACCAGAGGCTCCGGAGCCGAAATGAAGCCGTTCAAGACCGGCGCCGCTTTTATCGCAAAGCACACCGGCGCGGGCATCGTTCCCGTGGCGATCGATTTTAAGGGTCGGCTGAAACTATTTAAGAAAGTCAAGGTCCGTTTTGGAGAATTTATTTCCAACGGGGAGCTCGGCAACTCCCTGCACAGGGCATCCAACCTGATCCGGGAGAGAGTCGACGCGATGCTGGAGGCGGCAAAATGGAGCTGATCCTTGCGAAAACGGCCGGATTCTGCTTCGGCGTCCGGCGAGCGGTCGAGACGGCGGAAGGCTTCGTCGAAAGAGGCGAGCCGGCCGTGACGCTCGGCGAACTGATTCATAATCCGGATGTGGTTGGGGAGCTGACCCAAAAGGACATCCCACCGGTTACCTCCCCGGAGGAATGCCCACCCGGAGCCACCCTGATTATCCGTTCCCATGGGGTTTCGCCGGAGATAATCCGAAAAATCGGGGAGCTTGGGGTTCCATTCTGCGACGCAACCTGCCCCTTCGTCGAAAAGATCCATCACATTGCCGACGAGCGTACCGCGGCCGGGGATATCCTTCTCATTATGGGGGATCCCGACCACGCGGAGACCAAAGGCATCCTCGGACACTGTGGAGAAAAGGCGGCGGTGCTGCGGAATTTTGAGGAACTGGAGAGATATGTGAAAAATGAGGCTCCATTTGGCGAAAAATGTCATACGATCCTTTCTCAGACAACCTTTTTAAGGCCGGAATGGAAAAAATGCGAAGAATTTGCGAAAAAAGTCTATACAAAATTGAAAATATTTGATACAATATGCCATGATGCCTATACTAAACAAAGGGAGGCGGAACTTCTTTCCAAACACTGTGATCGGATGGTCATTGTGGGCGGCAAAAAAAGCTCCAATACCGTTAGGCTTTACGAAACCTGTGCAGCGAATTGTCCTTCCGTCCTGGTGGAGGACCCCTCCGAGCTTTGGCGGATGGATTGGACAGGCAGTAAGGTCATAGGCGTCACTGCCGGTGCGTCAACCCCGTCCGGCATCATTAAGGAGGTTCTTGAAACAATGAGTGAGATTCTGGAAAACAAACCGGAAGAGGAAATGAGCTTTGCGGAGCTGCTCGACAAATCTTTCAAAAACGGCATTCACAACGGCGAAAAGGTCACCGGAAGAGTAGAAGGTTTTACCCCGATGAACGAGATCATCGTCAGTATCGGAACCAAACACACCGGCTACATTGCTCCGGAAGAACTGAGCGAAGACCCCAACGTCAAACCTCAGGATACCGTCAAAGTCGGCGATGAGCTTCAGCTGATCGTTTTGCATGTGGACGACAGAGAGGGCACCGTTTCCCTGTCCAAAAAGAAAATTGATGTCGAGCAGAACTTCCAGAGAGTGGCGGATGCCGCCGAGTCCGGAGAGATTCTTGAAGGCGTCGTGGTTGAGATTGTCAAAGGCGGCGTCATCGCCGTGACGGACGGAATCCGCGTATTTATCCCCGCTTCCCAGGCTACCGCATCCCGCAACGAGCCCCTTGAAGGTTTGCTGAAACAGAACGTCCGCTTCAGGATCCTCGAGGTAAACCCGGGCCGCAAGCGTGCGATCGGCTCCATTCGTTCCGTTCTTTCAGATGAGAGAAAGGCTCGTGAGACCGTGTTCTGGGATGAAATCGAGCCCGGCAAGGTCTACACCGGCAAGGTCAAATCCCTCACTTCCTATGGTGCGTTTGTCGATCTCGGCGGAGTCGACGGGATGGTCCATGTTTCGGAGCTGAGCTGGCTCCGGGTTGCCCATCCGTCCGATGTCGTCAAGGTTGGCGATGTTTTGGAAGTCTATGTCAAGGATGCCGATAAAGAGGCCAAAAAGATTTCCCTCGGCTACAAGAAGCCGGAGAATAATCCTTGGGAGATTCTCAAGAGAGATTATCCGATCGGTACGGTTTGCACCGTGAGGGTCGTTTCCATGACCGCCTTCGGCGCGTTTGCCCAGGTCATTCCGGGCATCGACGGCCTGATCCATATCTCCCAGATTTCCTACGACCGCATTGCGAAACCGCAGGATGTTCTTTCCGTCGGCCAGGAGGTTGAGGTCAAGATCACCGATATCGATTTCGATAAAAAGCGCGTCAGCCTCTCCATCAAGGCTCTGCTTGAGCCGCCGGTCAAAGCCGAGGCTCCTGCCGAGGCTCCTGCCGAGACACCCGCTGAGGCACCCGCTGAAGCTCCTGCCGAGGCACCCGCTGAGGCACCCGCTGAAGCTCCTGCCGAAGCGCCCGATGAGACTCCCGCCGAAGTTCTCGCGGAGGAATAATTGGGATTATATACTTATGCAGAAAAGCCTTCGCCTGTTTTGCCCGGTGCCCATAAGACAGTGCTTTATCAAATTCACTGAAAAAGGGCATTGGTTAGGTAAGGATTGAGAAAAAAACAGACAGCGCCCGATGCTCCCGCATCGCTCGCTGCCTGTTTTTTTGTTTCGGTCTCTACTTGACGGGCACCCCTTTTCAGTACCTTTAGGTGGATTATTGTTCCTATGGACGCCGGGTTAGAGGGGGAAACCTTCGGCCCGTTTCCTTTGACGCGGCAAATCCTTCCGGTGCATCCCGATCCCTTGCACAGAAGATCTTTTTCGGGGTTTTCCGGCCATGAAAGGCCTTTGAATTCCGAAATATTTTGAGTTTCTGTTCCACATTTTTTTTCGGAAGAATGAGGCGCTTTTATTTGTTCTATTCGAGAGACCACAAAGAAATGCTTTTCCTGTTCCGAATTTTTTTGTTCAAAAAAAGAAAGCCTTTACCGCTTCACGCCTGTGGCTTATGCTTGACGCGGAGCGCCGCCGCGGCACGGGCAAGATTTGCCTGCGCAAGCTTGTACTTCTGCAAACTTTGTTTTTGGCGAACCTGCTCAAGGGCCTCGTCCATCTCCCGCTGGGCGCACACCGCGC
>CAZLMO010000103.1:0-6698 GCA_964560915.1 uncultured Oscillospiraceae bacterium | reverse complement strand
AAACCATCCGCGCCACCGTCATCGGCGCCGGCATGTATTCCACCGAGCTTTCCGGCTCCACCATCTCCTACAGCGAGGATGTTAAGCTTCCGATCAAGACCATCCCGATCATCAAACTGACTCCGGCCGACGAGAAGCTTTCCGCCGAGGAATTCGCGAAGAAGCTGATTCCGATGGTCGAATGGTACAGCGATCCGGACGAGGGCCAAGAGCTCTGTGCGCTTGCCCTTGTGGGGGCGAACTGCCCGCTGTTTAAAGAAGTGGAGCGCTATGCCGACATGATTATCGCCGGTATGCAGCCGATTATCAAGAGCAAACATCCGCTGGTCGTGATTCTCCGCGAGGATATGGCCAAATGCCTCGGCCAGAATTTGATGGTCAAGCTTGGAAGGGATAAGGATCTGATCTGCATCGACAGCGTCGATGTGAATCAAGGGGACTATATCGACATCGGCGCCCCGCTGATGCGCGGCAGGATTCTGCCGGTCGTCGTCAAGACGCTGGTCTTCAACTGAGGATTCCATGGCCGGGAAGAGAAACGGTTGGCGGCCTTTTTGGGCGCCTTCCCGGTACATATTTATAAAGAGTAGATAATAAAAAGACGTAAAGTCGTTACCAAATAAGGTTTCAGGAAGGAGGAAACACCGTCTTTCTAAATCCGGCAAAAACAGGCGTTAAATTCAACAAAGGAGTGAACATTTTTGATTCTGAAAAGCAAATTGTTCGGGAAAGTTTATGAGTTCAAAGATGTAAAAGATGTTCTCGGAAAGGCAAACGAACTGAAATCCGGCGACCAGCTTGCTGGTGTCGCTGCCGAGACTGTTCAGGAGCGTATCGCTGCGAAAGCTTGCCTCGCCAATCTGACCGTTAAAGACATCTATGAGAACCCTGTTGCTCCGTACGAAGAAGACGAAGTAACCCGCTGCATCCAGGATGGCATCAACTTCAAAGCCTACGAAAGATGCAAAAACTGGACGATTGCTCAGCTTCGTGAATTCATCCTTGATGACCACGTCACTACGGCTCAGGTTCGCGACATCTCCATCGGTCTGTCCGCTGAGGTCGCCTCCGCCGTTACCAAGCTGATGTCCTCCATCGACCTGATGATCGGTGCTCAGAAACTGCCGGTCTATAAGACCTGCGTCACCACTTGCGGCTACCCGGATCGTCTTTCCTTCCGTCTGCAGCCGAACCACACCACCGATGATATCGACGCCATGAGAATCACCTACATGGAAGGTTTCTCCTACTGCGTCGGCGATGCTCTGTTCGGCATGAACCCGGTTGACGATACCGTTGCCAACGTTGAGCGCGTTCTGAAAGATCATTGGGAATTTGCCCGTAAATGGGAGATCCCGACCCAGGTTTGCTGCCTTGCTCATGTCACCACCCAGATGGCGTGCATTAAAGAAGGCACCCCGGCCGACATGATCTTCCAGTCCATCGCCGGATCCCAGATCGCCAACGATGCTTTCGGTGTCAACATTGCCATGCTGGATGAGGCCGAGGATCTGATGCATCATCAGGGCACCAGCCAGGGCCAGGATGTTCTGTATTTCGAGACCGGCGAAGGTTCCGAGCTCTCTGCCGACGGCCATTGGGGCGCCGACCAGTTGACGATGGAAGCCCGCTGCTATGGTCTTGCCAAGAGATATCATCCGTATCTGGTCGACTCCGTCGTCGGCTTCATCGGACCGGAATATCTGTATGATGCCAGACAGGTCGCCCGTGCCGGTATGGAAGACCACTTCATGGGCAAACTGCTCGGTATTTCCATGGGCTGCGACGCTTGCTACACCAACCACATGAAATGCGATCAGAACGACAACGAGAACCTTGAGATCCTGCTCTCCGCGGCCGGATGCAACTTCTTCATGGGCGTTCCGTGCGCGGATGACTGCATGCTGATGTATCAGTCCACTGGTTATCACGATGACCATGCGACTCGTCAGGCCGTCCATAAAAAACCGCTTCCGGAATTCGAGAAATGGTGCCAGAAGATGGGCTTCCTCGAAGATGACGGACTCACCCTTGGCCCGAACGCCGGCGATGGTTCCGTGTTTCTTTGATTCTTGAGTTCCTGGTAGAGCTTCTACCAAGCGAATACTATTTAATGACGGGAGGATTAACCGATAATGGTATCTGATGACAAACTGAAAGAGATCATTGCTCAGGTCGTCGGTGAGATGATGAAGGACGCCCCCGCAGCCAAGGCCCCCAAAGCCTGCAAAACTTGCTGCGAAGACGTTTCGGATGACAGCCTCGAGGACCTCACAGCATACAAACTGAACGAGTGGTATCAGGTTCCGAATGCTCATAACGAAGCCGAGTATCGCCGCCTGAAATTGCTGACCCCCGCTCGTCTGGGTGTCTGGCATTGTGGCGCTCGCGAGATGACCAACACCATGCTCCGTTTCCGTGCGGACCATGCTGCTGCTCAGGACGCCGTGTTCAACGAATTCCCGGCCGAGTTCCTTGAACAGCGTGGAATCAAAGAATTTGCAACCCGCTGCGACTGCAAGGATATTTATCTGACCAGACCGGACCTTGGCAGAAGACTCAGTGAGGATGGCGCCAAAGAACTGAAGGCCTTTGTCAGCAAAAAACCGCAGGTCGTCGTCTATGCATCCGACGGTCTGTCCGGCACTGCAATCGAAGCCAACTACGACATCGTAATCCCGGCTATCATGAACGGTCTGAAAGCTTACGGCTATGATGCCTGCGAGCCTTTCTTCGTCAGATATGGCCGTGTCGGTGCTCAGGATGAAGTTTCTGAAATCACCGGATGCGACGTCTGCTGCGTTCTGATCGGTGAGAGACCTGGTCTGGCTACCGCCGAATCCATGTCTGCTTATCTTACCTGGCAGGGAAACATTGGTATGTCTGAATCCAAACGTACCGTTGTTTCCAACATCCATAACGCCGGTACCCCGGCTGCCGAAGCTGGCGCCCACATCGCCGATATTATCGACCAGATGTTCAAGCAGAAAGCTTCCGGCCTGGATCTGAAGCTGTAAGTCCAGCGGCGGATCACATTTTTGCATTTTTGTGTGATGCACAAAGATTTTTCTACTACCTTATATCTATGAAGGAGGTACATTTTCGTGCTTTACGACGAATTAAGAACTACTGTACTGATGATCAAGGTTATCCCGAACGTTGCCCCTGACCTCCAGAAACAATGGAATATGCCGGAAGGCCATCGTTCTGTCGGTTTCTTCTCCACGGACTGCGATGATGTTGGCTACACTTCCGTTGATGAGGCCACCAAAAAGGCCGACGTCAAAGTCGTTCTTGCAAAATCCATGTACGGCGGCGCCCCGAACGCCACCCAGAAATATGCCGGTGAGTTCATTGGTGTCCTCTCTGGCCCGAACCCTGCTGAAGTCAAAGCCGGCCTGGCCGCTGCCTTCGATCTGATCAATGGCGATGCGACCTTCTATTCTGCCAACGATGACGACTCCACTGCTTACTATGCATTCACCATTTCCCGTACCGGCTCTTATCTGTCCGAGTGCGGTGGTGTTCCGGAAGGCACCCCGATCGCTTATCTGATCGCCCCGCCGATGGAAGCTCAGTACGGCATGGATGCTGCCCTCAAGGCTGCCGATGTCAGAATGTGCTGCTACTTCGAGCCGCCGTCTGAAACCAACTTTGGTGGTGGTTATCTTACTGGTACGCAGTCTGCCTGCAAAGCTGCCTGCGATGCCTTTGCCGATGCGGTTATCTACTGCAACGCCAATCCTTTGAAATACTGATTGCCTCTTATATCCTAACGGTATAAAAACTTACTAAGATATCAGGAGGTGACGGATTATGAGTATAGGCGCACTGGGAATGCTGGAGACCTATGGCCTGATCGCTGCGGTTGAAGGACTCGACTCTGCCCTGAAAGCCGCCAACGTCACCTTATCCGGATTCAAATACGTATCAGGAGGGCTTGTTACCTTCTTTGTTACCGGCGATGTCGGTGCATGCAAAGCCGCCATCGCAGCCGGTGAAGCTGCCGCTAAAAAAGTGGGAAAGGTCATCTCTACTCTGGTAATCCCGAGGCCCGCTGAGAGCACGACTCAAATCTCGTCTCTCACCGAGAGGCCCGGCGGAAGGAAACGCTCAACCGCGATTTCCCCGCCAAACCTCGCACCAAGTCGGAGTCGGCCCCGAAGCCTGAACAACAATCCGTCCCGGAATCTGCTCCAGTGAGTAAGGCTATGCCTGAACCGGCCGTGGAAAAAGTTTCCGCTCCGGCAGTAAAACCGGAACCGAAACCCGCCCCTGTCAGTGAACCGAAAAAAGCCCCTGCGGAAAATGGGCCCAAGCCCAAAGCCAAAGCGGCTGCTTCGGAACATGCCGGATATACCGAGGAAGAGCTCCGAGAGATCAAGACAACCGATCTCCGCAAACTGGCCCGCGGTATCCCGAATATCCCGCTCACGCGGATTGAAATCAGAGACTCCAAGAAAGAGCCTTTAATCAAGGCTATTCTTGAAGCTCAAGAAAATAACAGGTAAAGGAGCGTAGACTATGCTGCAAGACCGCGACCTTCTCTCCATCCAGGAAGTCCGCGATAAAGTTGCAAAAGCTCATGCAGCTTTTACGATTATTCAGGACTATTCCCAGGAACAGATTGACAGGATCGTCAAAGCAATGGCGGACGCTGCATATGCCCACGCGGAAGAGCTTGCCAAGATGGCCGTCGAAGAGACGGGTATGGGAAAATGGGAGGATAAACTGATTAAAAATCAGATCGCTTCCAAGACCCTGTACGGACACATCAAGGATATGAAAACCGTTGGCATAATCAACGAGTATCCTGACAAGAAAATCTTCGAGGTGGCTGTGCCGGTCGGCATCGTGTGTGGACTTGTTCCGTGCACAAACCCGACCTCCACCACAATTTACAAATCTATGATTTGCATGAAATCTGCAAATCCGATCATTTTCAGCCCGCATCCAACCGCGAAAAACTGCATCGCGAAGGCTGCCGAGATCGTGAATGAAGCTGCGATGAAAGCCGGCGCGCCGGAGAACATGATTCAGGTTATGGAAACCCTACATATGGCGGGCACCCATGAGCTGATGACCAACCCGGGCGTCAACATGATTCTTGCCACCGGTGGCAAGGATATGGTAAAAGCCGCATATTCTTCTGGTATCCCGGCACTGGGTGTTGGACCTGGCGACGTCCCTGCGTTTATCGACCATACGGCCGATGTTGCGCTCGCTGTCAAGAGAGTTTTTGCCTCCAAGACTTTTGACTACGGCGTCATCTGTGCCTCTGAGCAGTCCATCGTTTCCGAGAACTGCATCAAGGATCAGGTGCTTGCCGCCATCAAGGCCGAAAAGGGCTACATCCTCAACGATGAGGAGTATGCGAAGGTTTGCAAAATCCTGACCAGAGGCCCCGGCAAGATCAATCCTGGCATCGTGGGACGCGCTGCGACCAAGATCGCCGACATGGCCGGCGTCACGGTTCCGGCAGACACCAGAGTCCTTTGCTACCTGGAAAAAGGCGTCGGCAACGAGTATCCGTTCTCCCTCGAGAAGCTTTCTCCTTGCCTTGGCATTTACTTCGAAGAGGATTGGAAAACTGCCTGCCAGCGCTGCATTCAGCTGCTGACCTTTGGCGGCGTTGGCCACACGCTGGTCATCCATTCCAATGATGAAGAAGTGATCCGTCAATTTGCGCTCAAGAAACCGGTATCCCGTCTGCTTGTCAACACTCCGTCCTCCCAGGGCGCTGTCGGCGGAACCACCAATCTGTTCCCGTCCTTCACCCTTGGCTGCGGATCTGTTGGCGGATCTGCGACGAGCGATAACGTTTCCCCGCTCAACCTCATCAATATTCGCCGTGTGGCCTATGGCATCAAGGATCCTTGGGATGACCAGCCTGTTGCCGAGACCTGCTGCGAAAAAGAGGTCGATACGGATGCCATCGCGAAAATGGTTATTGCTGCCCTGAAAGAAATGTGATGCGTAAGATTTCCATTACCAGTACGAACCATAAAAGGGGTTTTGGCCCCAATTTTCAAGGAGGTATTACACAATGACTGATAAACTTGCACTCGGCATGATCGAGACCAAAGGTCTTGTCGGCGCCATCGAAGCTGCCGATGCTATGGTCAAAGCTGCTAACGTCACCCTCATTGGCAAAGTCCATGTCGGCGGCGGACTTGTAACCGTATTTGTTCGCGGCGATGTCGGCGCAACCAAAGCTGCTGTCGACGCCGGTGCTGCTGCTGCAGACCGTGTTGGCGAACTGAAATCCGTTCATGTCATCCCGAGACCTCACGAAGAGCTCGAATATATCCTCCCGTCTATTGAGAAATAAGCTTCGTAGAAGCTAAGGAGGACTTAAGATGACTGATAAACTCGCACTGGGCATGATTGAAACCATCGGCCTTGTCCCCGCCATTGAGGCGGCAGATGCCATGGTCAAAGCGGCCAATGTTACTCTCATCGGTAAAGTCCAGATCGGCGGAGGTTATGTGACCGTATTTGTTCGCGGCGATGTCGGCGCAACGAAAGCTGCTGTCGATGCCGGAGCCGCTGCGGCGGACCGCGTTGGCGAACTGAAATCCGTTCACGTTATCGCGAGACCTCATGAAGAGCTCGAGTATATCCTTCCGCATCTTGAAAAGTAAAGAGTACGGTTTGAATTTTAGAAGATGGGGGTGATTTAGGTGAAAGTCATTACC
>CAZLMO010000102.1:5968-6809 GCA_964560915.1 uncultured Oscillospiraceae bacterium | reverse complement strand
AGGCGAGGTGAAGGAGGAGAGCCTGATTCAGCTCTGCGAGGGCGTGGAGATCGATACGGGCATGACCCTTCCGGCGCAGATCACGGTGCTGGAAAAATCACCGGAGCGCTCGGTTTTGCAATTTGTTATCAGCGAAGGGAAGAACCGGGAGATCCGCAAGATGTGCGAAGCGGTCGGGCTGGAAGTTATCCGCCTCAAACGCACCGCGGTCGGCTCGGTGAATCTCGGTATGCTCCCGACCGGAAAGTGGAGGGAGCTTACCAAAGAGGAACTGATCGGCCTTCGCGCGATCGCCAAAAAAGGAGAGGCGGCTTCCCACCAGAAAGAGGTGGAGAATGCCGCAAAGCAGAGGCATTCACGTCCGTCCGAAAATCCGGCCCATTTGCCCGAGAAGGCGGAACATCATTCTGAAAAGCCGGTCTCCGAGAGAGGCACGGCCGCCGGTTCATCCGGGAAGCCGTTTCATTCGTCGGAGAAACCGTTCCACGGAGCAGGGAAGCCGACCGGAAAGGCCGGATCGCCGGCCCGCGGGAACGGGGACTCTTCCCGTCAGCCGGAGAACGCCGGGCATTGGACGGAAAAGACGGAACAGCAGCCCGAAAAGTTTGAGCATCATCCGGAAAAGCCGGTCTCCGAAAGGGGAACGGCCGCCGGCCCATCCGGAAAGCCGTTTCATTCGTCAGAGAAGCCGTTCCATGGATCCGGGAAGCCGTTCCATTCGTCGGAGAAGCCGTTTCATGGATCCGGGAAGCCGACCGGAAAGGCCGGATCGCCGGCCCGCGGGAGCGGGGACTCTTCCCGTCAGCCGGAGAACGCCGGGCATTGGACGGAAAAGACGGAA
>CAZLMO010000102.1:765-5868 GCA_964560915.1 uncultured Oscillospiraceae bacterium | reverse complement strand
CAGCAGCCCGAAAAGTTTGAGCATCATCCGGAAAAGCCGGTCTCCGAAAGGGGAGCGGCCGCCGGTTCATCCGGGAAGCCGTTTCATTCGTCGGAGAAGCCGTTCCATGGATTCGGGAAGCCGAAAAGCGGATCCGGGAAACCGTTCCATGGATCCGGGAAGCCGTTCCACGGATCCGGGAGGCCCACGGGGAAAACCGGCGCGCCCGGGCGTAACACGGCAGGATCGGCCCACAGCCCGGGAAAACCGAAAAAATAAAAAGATACCCGATTCCGCTATTACTACAAAAAAATGCCCGGACTCAAAGAGCCCGGGCATTTTTTATTCAATCAAGCATAAATGGAAACGGCATAAGTGGCAATCGTCAGAACAAAGAAAATCCCGGCGAGAACCTTCGTATAGCGCGCCAGTTTGGCCTCCGTGGAACGGCTGCCGTCCTTGCTGAAATAGGTATCCTGGCCGCCCAGCGCGGAGATGCCGCTCTTTTTGCTTCCCTGAAGCAGGATCGTGATTGTAAGAAGAATGCAGGTAAGAATAAGAAGAATACTTCCGATTATTTCAAACGTAGTCATTATTTGACCTCCAAGCAGAAAGATAGCTTTATTATAATAGCACAGTCGTTTGCAGTTTGCAAGGGATTCTCTTTTGATCATAAAAGAAAAATGGTGAAATCTCCCTTGTATAGCCGTACCGTTCTTGCGCAAAATGAGAGTGTCGGCCAAAGAACGAAAAACTGCGTTTGCCTTTGGAACAGTTTCATAGCGGCCGATAAAAACGGGTGCTTCTGAGCATCCGTTTTTTTATACGAAATCCGGGACGTCCTCGATGTCAAATTCGCGGAAGCTGTCCTCATAATCGCCGGTCAGCATATCCCGGAGCATGCCTCTGCGGGGATAGAGGACTTTGAAAGTGGAAAAAAGGGCGATGCCCAAAACAAACGGCCAGATGAATTTTGCGATTTTTTTGCTGGAGAGGCCAAGCAAAAATCCGAGGGCGAGGCAGGCGATCTTCAGAAAAAGAATATCCATCGGGTCAAAATCGGCGGCGATGTCGGAGGCACGGTCAAACCAGAGTCGGAAAAAAGTACGCATGAAAACAGCTCCTTTCATTGATCGGAAATGATATCGTTTATCAGGCTGGTTTGCTGGAAGGTGTCGCCCTCTTTGGGGATTGCACCGGCGGCGGGAAGATTCCTCGCGCGGAAGCGGTGCGCGTTTTCCAGCATCATATCGCTAAAAATGCGGACGCTTTCCAGAACGATGTTCTTTTTGAGCGTCATGGCGGCCACGCCCTGGGTATCCCTGGCGGCTTTTGCGGGAATGGCGCCGGAATGGACGAGCAGCAGCCTGCCGGCGCTGGAACGGAGCAAAAACTCCCGATCCTCTCCTATGCAAAAACAGGCGGCCAGCGGGGATTTGTCGCAGTAGGCGCCCACCAGACGTTTCCGCTTCGTTTTCGTCTCATAGGAGGAGAGCGGAACCTTCGCCGCTTTTCCGTTCTCATAAAAAAATACCATATAAGTGGCATGTTCGTCAAGTACCGCCATGCTGGCTACATTTTCCCCCTCGTCGAAGCCGAGCTTCGCCGGGATGTAATCGCCCATCACGCTGGTCTTTGTGTCGTCAAAATCAGAGGCGGAAGCCTTGTATACCTGAGCTTTGTCGCTGAAAAACAGCAGATTCACGGTATTGTGGGATTCCGTAACGGAAAGGATCTCGTCGCCCTCTTTGAGCTTTTGCTCACCGGACATGCGCAGCGACTGCGGCGTGATTTTTTTGAAATACCCCTCGCTCGTAAAGAATAGTGTGACCGGATAATCTGAGACCGATTCCTCTTCCGGAGTCTCCGGATCCTCCTGAGCATAAGAAATTTCGCTGCGGCGCGGCTGACCGAACTTTTTGCCTACGTCCCGAAGCTCGTCGGTGATGATCTGATCGATTTTCTTTGGGTCGGCAAGAATCCCCTCCAGCTCGGCGATCTCTTTTACAAGGTCGGCGATATCGGCGGTGCGCTTGAGGATGTATTCGCGGTTCAGATGGCGCAGCTTGATCTCCGCCACATAGTCCGCTTGGATCTGATCGATACCGAAACCGATCATCAGGTTCGGAACGACCTCGCTCTCGCTCTCCGTCTCGCGGATGATCCGGATGGCTTTGTCGATGTTGAGCAGGATTTTTTCAAGGCCGCGGAGCAGGTGCAGCTTATCTTTTTTTACGCCAAGATCGAAATAGACCCTGCGCTTGACGCATTCCTCGCGGAAAGCCACCCACTCGAGCAGCAAATCCCGCACGCCGAGCACCTTCGGCGCGCCGGCAATCAGCACGTTGAAGTTGGCCGAAAAAGGATCCTCCAGCGGGGTCATCCGGAAGAGCTTCTGCATCAGCGCATCCGGGTCGACGCCGCGCTTGATGTCGATGGCAAGCTTCAGCCCGGAGAGGTCGGTCTCATCCCGGATGTCGGCGACCTCGGTAATCCTCCGCGCCTTGACCAGTTCAACGATCTTATCCATGATCGCTTCAACGGTCGTGGTGGCCGGGATCTCGATCACTTCTATTGTATGGCTTTTTTCATCGTAACGATATCGGGAACGAACCCGGATGGAACCGCGCCCGGTCTCATAAACTTTTTGCAGCTCGTCACGATTGAAAAGGATAATGCCGCCGCCCGCAAAATCCGGAGCAGGCAGGGTGGAGAGAAGGTCGTGCTGCGGGTTTTTAATCAGGTGAATGGTCGTATCGCAGACCTCCGAGAGGCGAAAAGGGCAGATCTGGGAGGCCATGCCGACCGCGATGCCGACGTTATAATTGACGAGCACCGACGGAAACGTCACCGGCAGCAGGGAAGGCTCCTTGATTGTGTTGTCGTAGTTGTCGACAAAATCGACCGTATCCTTGTCGATTTCCCGGAAGAGCTCCGCGGAGATCTTGTCCAGCCTGGCCTCCGTGTAACGGGAAGCGGCCGAGACCATGTTTCTGGAATAGGCCTTGCCGAAGTTGCCCTTGGAATCTATCCACGGGTGGAGCAGCGCGCCGTAGCCTTTGGACATACGAACCATGGTGTCGTAGATCGCCATGTCGCCGTGCGGATTGAGCTTCATGGTCTGGCCGACGATATTGGCGGATTTCGTCCGATCACCGCCGAGCAGCCCCATTTTATACATCGTATAAAGCAGCTTGCGGTGGCTGGGCTTGAAGCCGTCGATCTCCGGGATGGCGCGGCTGACGATGACGCTCATCGCATAAGGCATATAATTGACCTCCAGCGCGTCGACGATCGGCTGATCCCGTACGACGCCGGCGTTCTCAAAAGGCGCGGCCTTTATTGAGCTTTTCGGGATTTCCGATTCTTTCTTCTTTCTGGCAGCCATATTTCTCCTCAATGCTTTTTCTTATTTATGATATTTACCGCCGGAGCCGATCTGAAAGGCCCGGTAGATCTGTTCCAGCAGCAGAATTCTCGAAATTTGGTGGGTAAAGGTCATACGGGAGAGCGAGAGCCTGAGCGCCGCCCGGTTCTTGATCGCCTCCGAGAGGCCGTAGGAGCCGCCGATGACAAAACAGAGCTCGCTCCCGGTCTCATCCGCCATCAGCGCGGCAAGTTTGGTGGAAAACGCCTCCGAGGAGAAGGTCTCCCCCTCGATGCACATCGCGGCGACTACGGCGTTCTTTGCGAGCTTCGCGGAGAGGCGTGCGCCCTCCGCCTCAATCGTGCGCATAATTTCCGCGGGGGAGGGATTGTCCGGCAGGCGCTCTTCCGGTACCTCTATAATTTTTAGATTGCAGAAGGCGGGAAGCCGTTTCTCGTATTCCGCACAGGCGTCCCGCAGGTATTTTTCCTTGAGGTTCCCGACACAGAGAATGGTAATGGTTCTCATGGTTTCTTCCTTGTCGATAGGTTGTGGATTTTCCGGCGCGCCGTTTCGGCGATAGTTTGTTTGACCGGTTTCGGTGGGTTCACAGAAGCACCGCTTCCGAGACGCTGCTTCGGGGCGCCACAAAGATCGTATAGTCCTTTTCCCGGATGATGCCGGCCATTGAAAGCTCGGAGACGGAGGTCTGCAGCGCGAGATCCGGGTAGTTGTTTTCCTTGCTCAGGTGGGCGAGAACGATCCGCGTCGTGCCGCTTCGAACAAGATCCGGAAGCGCGGCGGCGCAGTCCGTGTTGGAGAGATGACCTTTCGGCCCCTCGATGCGTCTCTTTAAAGGGTAGGGGTACCGGCCGTTCAGCAGCATCATCAAATCGTAGTTGGATTCCATGAGAACGAGATCGCTCTTCGGCAGACGTTCCATGGCGCCCTCCGTGAGGTATCCGGTGTCGGTGCAGATCGTGACCTTTCGCTCATCCGCCGTGGCGATGCTGAAGCCGAGGCTGCCGACGCTGTCGTGGGAGGTGAGGAAGGGCGAGACCATCATCCCGGCGGTCAGGAAGCCGTTTTCATCGGCCGGGCGCAGATCCGCCCCCGGCGGCACGTAATCCCTTTCGGCGAGAAAATCCAGCACCTTTTCCGAGGCGTAGACCGGGAGACGATATTTTTTCAGAAAACTTTCCAGCCCGCGGATGTGGTCGATGTGCTCGTGCGTAATCAGGATTCCGGAGAGGGTGCCCGGGTCGACGCCTTTTTCTTCCAATGAGGAGAGAATAAAACGGCAGCCGATGCCGCAGTCGATCAGGATCCCGGTTCCGCCGGAGCCCAGATAATAGCAGTTTCCGGAACTGGAGCTCACAATCGTGAAAAATTTTGCCATTTGACCTCCGAAAAATAAGAAACGGAGCTGCTTTTAAAAGAAAACCGCTCCGTGTATTTTGTCAGCCCGCGCAGGCCGGATTCGCGTCCGGTACGGAGATTCGTTCGATATCCGCGCCGAGGCTGCGGAGTTTTTCCACAAGATTGGTATAGCCCCGCTCGATGTGATGAATCTCCTCGATCTCCGTTTTGCCGTTCGCAGCGAGCCCGGCGATCACCAGAGCGGCGCCGGCGCGCAGATCGGCCGCACGCACCGAGGCGCCGGTGAGATTCGGCACGCCCTGCACCACCGCGACTTTTCCGTCGACGGAGATCGAGGCGCCCATGCGGCAGAGCTCGGAGATGTATTTAAAGCGGTT
>CAZLMO010000102.1:0-755 GCA_964560915.1 uncultured Oscillospiraceae bacterium | reverse complement strand
AGAAACGTCGTCATCTGGGGCTGCATATCGGTCGGAAATCCGGGATAGGGCATCGTCTTGACGTTGACATGCTGAAAAGAATCCGTCTCGCCGGAGACGCGGATCGCGTCGTCGTATTCCACGACGGAGACGCCCGTCTTAACGAGTTTCTCCGTGATGGCCTCCATATGTTTCGGAATGACGTTTCGGATCAGGACGCTGCCCTTGGTGGCGGCGGCGGCGACCATGTAGGTGCCGGCCTCGATCTGATCCGGGATAATGGAATAATTTGTGCCATGCAGCTGCTCCGCGCCGTGGATCTTGATGACGTCGGTGCCGGCGCCGCGGATATCCGCGCCGAGAGAGTTGAGAAAGTTTGCAAGATCGACGATATGCGGCTCTTTCGCCACATTCTCAAGGATCGTCAGGCCCTTCGCCTTTACGGCCGCGAGCATGACGTTGATGGTCGCGCCGACGGAGACGACGTCAAAGTAGATGTGGCTTCCCAACGAATTCTCGGCCTTGATGTCGACATAGCCGTGACCGATGCTGACGGAAGCACCCAGCGCCTCAAATCCCTTGATGTGCTGATCGATCGGCCGGACGCCCAGATCGCATCCGCCGGGAAGGGGCACATCCGCCTCGCCGAACCGCCCCATCAGCGCGCCAAGAAAATAATAGGAGGCGCGAAGCTGGCGGGCGAGATCTTCCGGCACTTTGTGGGAGCAGAGGTCACTGGTATCAATAAAGACGGAGGTGCCGCTGACGGGACGAAC
>CAZLMO010000101.1:0-6869 GCA_964560915.1 uncultured Oscillospiraceae bacterium | reverse complement strand
CTGGTAAAGGCCAAGGGAGATCAGCGTGGAAGAAGAGGTCATTCCGGGCACGACGAGGCTGAGCCCCCAGAGAACCCCGCAGAAAAGGAACCACCAGATATTCGGCTGCAGGTCGGTTTGGAATGTGATCTCCGAAAGCAGCAGGAAACCGAACATGAAGAGAAATCCAGCGGCAAATCCGACCCAGGAAGCGGCGCAGCGGCCCTGTTTCCCGGAATCCCGGTAAAGCTGCGGAAAGGTTCCCGCAATCAGCCCAACGAACAGGCAGATTGCCAGCAGGGAAGAGGCCCGGAAAACAACCGCAATGATCCATGCAAAGGAGAAAAATCCGATTCCCCAGCCGATCACGACCGGAGTAAACATTTTATAATACCGCGAAAAATTCCGTTTCGGATGGGAGAGCAGCGCCATCATCGGTCGGTAGAGATTAAACGTGACGCAGAGCACGCCGCCGCTGACGCCGGGCAAAATCGCGCCGCCGCCGATGATGATTCCCTGAAACAACCGGATCATCCAGAGCGAAAAGGGAGAACGCTTCTTCTCCTGAACCTGAGGTTCCATGCTATCCCTCCATCCGTTGGTAATATAGTAGCACGATGCCGGGGAGTTGTATAGCAAAGAAAGAAAAAAGCCCTTCCGCCGGTGGGCGAAAAGGCTTTTGAAATCGAAAATCTTATTTGATTTCGACGGTGGCGCCGGCTTCTACGAGTTTCTTTTTGATCTCGTCGGCATCGGCAGAGGAGACGCCCTCTTTGATGGCCTTCGGGCAGGCATCGACAATTTCCTTGGACTCTTTGAGGCCAAGGCCGGTGATCTCTTTGACGGCCTTGATGACGTTCATCTTGGTCTCGCCGACATCGGTGAGGATGATATCCCAAGTATCTTTTTCAACCGGGGCGGCCTCAGCGGCAACAGCGCCGGCAGCGGCGACCGGGGCAGCGGCGGAAACGCCGAATTCCTCGCAGATCGCCTGGACAAGTTCGTTCAGTTCAAGAACGGTAAGGGCTTTGATTTCTTCAATGAATTTCTGTGTTTTTTCAGAAGCCATAGGAACGTACCTCCTGTAATTTAATAAAATAAAATGGGTAGTTGGGGCAATCAGGCAACTTCGCCTTCATTGCCGCCGTTTTCTTTTTCGGCGACGGCGTTGAGCGCAACGGCAAGCCCTCTGATCGGGCCGCTGAGCGCGCTGACAAGCATCGAGAGAAGTCCTTCTCTGCCGGGCAGTTTGGAGAGCGCAATCACCTGAGCTTCATCCATGATCTGGCCTTCCATAAATCCGGCCTTGACCGTGAATTTGCCTTTGGAGTTCGCGGCAAATTTGCCGAGAATCTTAGCCGGAGCCATCGCATCTTCGCCGCCGAGGGCGATTGCGGTGCTTCCGGAAAGGGTGTGGTCGAGCCCCTCCATATGGAGTTCATCAAGCGCATGACGGAGAATCGAGTTCTTGACGACGGCATAGTGGACGCCGGACTGACGAAGTTCGCGGCGGAGAGCGGTATCGTTCGCGACATTGATGCCGCTGTAATCAACCAGCACTCCGGAGGATGCGTTCTTCAGTTTTTCGACGAGCTGCGCCACTGTTTCTTTCTTCTGCTGCAGAATTGTTTCACTGGACATAAGTTTCACCTCCTGCGAAAAGATAGGGAGTAAAAAAACTCCCTCCGCGAGCCGTGGAAGGAGCGTTATCATCAATAGAAACACTCATCCTCGGCAGGCCGGTCACCCGTTTAAGCGCAAGCGCACCTGCTGTCTTTGGACAGCGCTATTATTATATCTGAGAAAACCGGGGGTGTCAAGGATTTTGTGAAAGAAATCTTCGGCTATTAGATTATATATAGATAGAAAAAGTAAATATTTACTATGTTACCAATGAAAAATCAAAAAACGTGTTCGGGGATTTTTTTCTCCTTTGAAATTTCTCCGACAAAATCACCGGAAATAAAAATAAAAAAATCGGGAAAGGAAAGAAGAAAAGTCTCTGCGGGAAAATAAGTCCCCGGGAACTTATTGGTTCTCGGGGGCTCTCAGGTTCTCAGGGACTCTCAGGTTCTCGGAGACTCTCGGGAATTTTCAATCAGAGATTCCTTCTTTTCCGGATCGTGCCGTATTTTTTGTGGTTATAATTGCGCACGATCATCAGAGCGATATAGAGAAAAACGACAATGATAACCATTACGATGACGAACTTGAACCAGAAGGATCGGGTGATCTGTGAGAAGGACTGAAGGCCGCTGAGCAGCTCACTCTGTTTCACATCCTCGGCGGAGAGCAGCGGGATCTCGCCGATCTCCTCGCCCGAGGCGATGAAATGCAGGGTGCCGATGTGGTCTCCCTTATTGACCGGCGCATTCACATACTCCGGCAGTTCGTACTCGTAAGTGATCGAGCCGACGTCGATGTCGGCGGGAAGCAGCGCCACATAATTTTCCCCAGCCATCAGCTGCAGGTGGTCTTTCTGCCAGGCGAGCTCGAGCGGAACTTCACCGACCTGATCGCCGTAGTTGATGACGGATTTTACCTGGAATTCGGAAAATGCCCAGACATACAGGTTCTTGGCATCCACCATCGCAAGGTTATACGTATCCTGATCCAGTTCAAACGGCGCGCCCATGTCGACCTGATAATAAGAATATCCATCCTGGGAGGCATGGGAGACGATGCTCCTGCCGGTATCCTGGCTGTATCCGGCTTTGATGCCCTGCGCGGCGGAATAATAATGCACGTTGCCGCTGATGATGAGGCCGTTGTCGGAATTCCAGATGAGGTTGGTATGAGAACTCGTTTCGCCGCAGCGGTAAGTGGTCAGGGATACGGTCTCCGCAAATTTATCGAGGCTCATGGCATATTTTGCGATCAGATACATATCGTAGGCCGTCGTGTAGTTGGCGGTGTCGTGCAGGCCGTGGCAGTTCGTAAAATTGGTATTGACAGCACCCAGATCCTTGGCCTTGGCGTTCATCATCGCTACAAAATCATCCTGACTGCCGGCAATCAGCTCTGCGAGCGTCATCGCGGCATCGTAGCCGGAGGCGATAATCATGGCGTGAAACAGCTGGTCGGCCGTCAGAACTTCTCCGGCGGTGAGGCCGGTCAGGATGGTGCTGCCGCGGTTTTCATACAGATAGTTCTGCATGGATGTGGTGAAAGTGGCCTGCGCATCCCAGCCGCCGACGCTCTCGATATTCTCGATCACAACGATCGCGGTCATAACCTGAGTCAGCTCGGAGGGATACATCCGTTGAGCAGAGTTTTTTTCGTACAGCACATTTCCGTCTTCGTCGGCAAGATAGACCGCTTCGCTGTTTACCTCCGTGGGCGGGACGTACTGGAGTGCAGCGTAGGCACAGACGCTGAAGCTGCCGGAAAACAGCAGCACCAACGCCATCAACGCAGAAACAAAAGCAGCGGTTTTCTTCATGAAAGCACCTCCAAAACGACGGGACCCGGCGGTCCGAATTCAGAAATAATAGTTGCGGATATCCGGTTTTGTCTGTTATACTGGTATTATATCAAAATTTGCGCACAGATGGAATAGGGAATCTTTGAATTATTTATGAAAAGAGGGGTCCCGGAATGGGAAGAGGAACGAAAACGGATTATCGGTTCGACACGCTGGCGATTCACGCAGGGAAAAAAACGGACAAGGAGACGCACGCGGTCGTGCTGCCGATCTATGCGACAACCGCCTATGATTTTGAAAGCGCCGAGCACGCGCGGCGTCTTTTTTCGCTGGAAGAGGAGGGCAACATCTATTCGCGGCTCTCAAATCCGACCAGCGACGCGCTGGAACGCCGAATTGCGGCGCTGGAAGGCGGCACCGGCGCGATTGCGGTTTCCTCCGGCCACGCGGCGATTTTCGGCGCGGTGCTCAATCTCTGCACGGCAGGGGATGAGATTGTCTCCTCTTCCTATATCTATGGCGGAGCCATCAACATGCTCGGCGTCACGCTCAAACGCCTCGGCATCAACGTCCGGTTTGTGGATCCGGACGACATGGGTCAGTGGGAAGCTGCGGTCAATGAGCACACGAAGGCTTTTTTTACCGAAGTGATCGGCAACCCGAATGCCAATGTCTCCGATGTGGAAAAGATCGCCGGGATCGCCCATAAATACGGGATCCCGATGATTGCCGATTCCACATTCACCACGCCGTACCTGATGCGGCCCTTTGAGTTTGGCGCAGACCTTGTCATCCACTCCGCTACGAAATTTCTCGGCGGGCACGGCAACGCGATGGCGGGGCTGATCGTCGAATCCGGGAAGTTCCCCTATAAAAATAACCCACGCTTTCCGCTCTACAACGAGCCGGACGTCAGCTATCACGGCGTCGTCTTCGCGGATATGGAGAACTGCTTCACCAACCGCTTCCGCTGCCTCATCCTGCGGGATGTCGGCTGCTGCATTTCGCCTTTCAATTCGTTCCTGATCGAGCAGGGGATCGAGACGCTATCCGTCCGCATGGAGCGCCACTGCCAAAATGCGCGAAAAGTCGCGGAATACCTTGCTTCCAACCCTTCGGTCGGCTTCGTCAGCTATCCCGGCCTGCCCGGGAACCGTTATTACGACCTTGCAAAGCGCACCATGCCGAAAGGCTGCGGCGCCGTGTTTACCTTTGGAATTAAAGGCGGAAGGGAGAACGGCGCAAAATTTCTCGACTCCCTCCGGATGATTTCCCACGTCGCCAACCTCGGGGATGTGCGCACCATCGTGACGCACCCTGCGACCACGACCCATTCCCAGCTCACGGATGAGCAGCTCACCGCCTGCGGGATCCGACCGGAGACGGTGCGGATCTCCGTCGGCCTCGAGGATGTGCAGGATATTATCGACGACCTCGATCAGGCCATTCAAAAAGCAACCGAGTGAGTTCGGAGGAGACATAAAATGATTTATGTGACAGGCGACACCCACGGAGATCTTGAAAGATTTCAGTCTCCCAAAATACGCAGGCTGAAAAAACAGGATACCCTGCTTATCTGCGGCGATTTCGGCTTTATCTGGGATGGCTCCGAGCGGGAAAAAAAGAACCTCTCCTGGCTTTCGCACCGCAAGTATACCATTGCGTTCATCGAAGGGGCACATGAAAATTATAGGCTGCTCAATGGCTGCGAAGTCGTGGATTTCTGCGGGGGAAAAGCGAGAAAGATCGCGGAAAATATCTACCAGCTGATCCGCGGAGAAATTTTTGAAATCGACGGAAAAAAGATTCTGGCCTTCGGAGGCGGCGACGACGAGGAGACCGACCTCATGGATCTCGACGACTGCCCCGAGTTTCAGCGCCTGCCGAATGACGCCGATGCCCGGCGCGCGCTGGAGAATCTGGAGGCGGCCGGCGGTGAGGTGGATTATATTGTTACTTACGACACCGGTTTCCGGCTGCGCAGTTTTCTGAAGATGGAAACCAACTGTTTCAACAACCTGCATGCGTTTCTGGATGAGCTCGGCGGGAAATGCCTCTATGCCAAATGGTTTTTCGGATGTTTTCACCTCGACCGGCGCATTCCGCCGAAGTATTACGGCGTCTACCGGGAAGTGCTCGACGCGGAGACGGGAAAAGAAATTTGATGGATTGACAACAGAGGATTTTCATATTATAATATTCCGGAATAAGAGAGTAGTCGGCGCAATATGCGTGGCAAAGTCAACATACTGGATCTTACATCCTGGCTTTGTATCAAATGATGAGACTTATCCGCCTGAAGCGGATAAGTCTTTTTTTATAATGAAAGGAGCACGAAAATTGGGCTTATTTGAACTTTTGGCAATCGCGGTCGGCCTTTCGATGGATGCGTTTGCGGTATCCGTCTGCAAAGGGCTAAGCGTCGGGAAGGTGAGGCCGAAACATCTCCTCAGTGCGGGTCTTTGGTTTGGCGGGTTTCAGGCCGGCATGCCGCTGCTGGGGTATTTTCTGGGCTCCCAGTTTGAAAGCATCGCGACAAAATACGACCACTGGATCGCCTTCGTATTGCTGTGTATCATCGGGGCCAATATGATTAAGGAGGCGCGCTCCCAAACGGAGGAGCTGGACGCATCCTTTTCCTTTAAAACGATGTTCCTGCTTGCCGTCGCGACGAGTATTGATGCGCTGGCCGTCGGCATTACGTTTGCGTTTCTGCAGGTGAAAATCGTCTCCGCAGTGCTCCTGATCGGGCTGACAACTTTCGTTTTCTCGGCCGCCGGCATCCGGATCGGCAGCGTATTCGGCCTGAAATATAAATCCAAGGCAGAAATTTTCGGCGGGTGCGTATTGATTCTTCTGGGCGCCAAGATTCTGATTGAACACCTGTTTTTCTCATAATTTGGGAATTCTGAAATGTCAAGTGAAATAACCTTACATACATTACGGGAGGAAACTGGATTGAAAGAATATTTGATGGAAGCCCCGGAGGTGCTTGAAACGCTCGGCAGCCGCGCTGCCGGTCTCAGCACCGGGGAAGCGGAGGAGAGCCTGACGAAATTCGGGCCCAACAAACTTGCTCAACCTCCCAAGAAAACCCTGTTTCAGCGGTTTTTGGGTGAACTTGCCGATCCGATGATTCTGGTGCTGATCGCGGCGGCGGTTGTTTCGGGGATCACCGCCGGGTACTCCGGGGAATCCTTCTCCGATGTGATTATTATTATGACGGTGGTCATCCTCAACGCGGTGCTCGGCGTTGTGCAGGAGAGCAAGGCGGAGGCCGCCATCGAGGCGCTTAAGGAAATCACCGCCTCCACCTCCAAGGTGCTGCGCGGCGGCCGGCAGCTCACGGTCCGGAGCGAAGAGGTCGTTCCGGGCGACATCGTGATTCTCGAGGCCGGCGATTCCGTGCCTGCGGACGGCCGTCTGCTGGAGAGCGCCTCCATGAAGATCGAGGAATCCGCTCTGA
>CAZLMO010000100.1:0-6872 GCA_964560915.1 uncultured Oscillospiraceae bacterium | reverse complement strand
TCCACGAGGTCGATCAGCAGGATGCGAAACCGGAGATGCTCCGATTTCAGATACGGAACGATCCACCGCAGCTCGAGGAAGCAGTCGCAGGCGGAGCCGGTTTTCGGGCTTTTCCGACGCTTTGTGACCTCGCCGGTTTCCGGGTCGATCCAGCAGAGCCATTTCCGGTGAGCGACGGGGTAGGCGACCGTAATAAGGTGATCCGCCAGAAGCGCGTTGAATTTCTTTTTCAGACCAAAAAAATTCCGCGTCTGGATTTCGACGATTTCTTCATTCTCCAGAATATCCACGACATTCGCGCCGACCCTGACCTCATGGCGGGATATATCCGGCTCGAGGTAGTGTTTGAGCACGGCATGCAGAGTCTTCTCCGAGAGCGTGCCGATGCCGCCGGAGCCTACCCGGTATTGTTCAGCATTCCTGCAGGTTTCCAGAAAACGTTCCCTATCCATGCCGCCCTCCACCGCAATTTGATAGGCCTATTATAGCACGGAATCTTTTGGAAAACAAAGAAGGGAATCCACGGGCGAAAACCTGAAATTCCGTTTTACGCGAATGAAAAAGATCGGCGGGATCTTTTTAAGGAAACGTGAGGGGGTTGCTCCATGAAGAAGAAAAAAACTTTCGGAATGGATTTTCTTCGGGTGGCGGTGACGTGAGAAGCAGACGGGGGTTTCTCCGCCGCAGAATTCCAAATAAAAAAACGAAGAATTTTTGCGCCGCACATAATAAATGATTTTGCCGCCGACGCATCCTGCCCGGGCAAATAAAAATTATGCCGGGGCGGAATTTTAAACAAAAAAAACAGGCGGTTTTTGTGCCGCCTGCAAAAATTACTGTGCCATTTTCATACGGAGCCGCAGTTTGTCTGCAATCAGCGCAATAAATTCGCTGTTGGTGGGTTTCCCGCGGCCGCTGTGGATGGTGTAGCCGAAGTAGGAGTTCAGCGTATCCACGTCGCCCCGGTCCCACGCGACCTCAATCGCATGGCGAATGGCGCGCTCCACTCTGGAGGGGGTCGTGCCGTGCTTCTTGGCCACGGAAGGGTAAAGACATTTCGTCACCGAGTTGATGATCTCCATGTCGTCCACCGCCATCAGGATCGCCTCGCGCAGATAGTGATACCCTTTGATATGCGCAGGAACGCCGATCTGGTGAATGATGTCGGTGACGATCATCTCCATATCCGGGCCGGAGACCTCCGTATGGCTTTCCATCGGAATCTCGGACTTCCGCTGTGCGCCGAGAATATGGACGATCCGCTCGGCGAGAATTTCCATATCGAACGGCTTGATGAAAAAATAGACCGCGCCGGCAGAAAGGATCTCGTGCTCGAGCATGGAGTTGTCGACGGAGGACATGATCATAAACAACGGATTTTTCTCCAGGCTGAACGCCCTCGTCTGCTCCATCACGGCGAAGGCGTCGAGCTGCGGCATGAATACGTCGCAGAGCACGACATCCGGTTTGTATTCGGAAATGGACTGCAGAAGTTCTTTTCCGTCCCGGCAGACACAATATGTTTCAAATCCGCAGGACTGCATGATCTCCGCACACTGTCCGCAGAATTCCTGATTTTCATCGCAAATGATTATTTTTGATTTTTTCTCCATCTGTCCTGCCTTTTCTCCGCACCGCTATCATTTATTGCGGGAAGCCGACGTCATAGTGCGGAAGACGACGGCATTTTTCATTCAGGCCTTTCTGTTCCCATGAAAAGAATACCATATTTTTCCAAACTGTCAATAGATTTACAGGAATTTACATGAATGTTTCGATAAAATCATTTCGACCGTCTCCGACCGATTTTCCGGAGGGGGGGAATTATTCGATTTTCCCGGCAATTTCAGCCATGTTTTCGGCAAAGATCGCATAACCTCTGGTAGAATCGTTTACGAAGACGTGTGTCACGGCGCCGACGAGCCTGCCATCCTGAATAATAGGGCTGCCGCTCATGCCCTGAACGATGCCGCCGGTTTTTTCGAGCAGCGCCGGGTCCGTCACGCGGATCACCATATTTTTGGTAGGATTGTCATCGCTGTAATTGATTCTTTCAATTTCAATAGTATATCGCGCCGCGTCCGCACCGTCCACCGTCGTTAAAATTTCCGCGGAGCCTTCCCGTACCTCCTGTTTCGGCGCAATCAGCATGGGAACGGCCCTCTCTGGCATGGCGTCCATGGTTCCGTAGATTCCAGATTCGCAGTTCTGCTTCAGAATGCCGATGGATTCGAGGCTCAGGAATACGCCCTTGAGCTCGCCGGGGCTTCCGGAGACGCCGCGCACCACGCCCGTGACGGAGGCGCTCACAATCTCACCGGAAAGCAGAGGAAGGATGTCGCCGGTATCCACATCGCAGACCGCGTGCCCGAGCCCCGCAAAAGTTCCGTTTTCCTCGTCATAAAAAGTCAGCGTACCGATGCCGGCGGAGCTGTCGCGCACCCAGAATCCTCCCTTGTAGCCGGAGCCGTCTTTCGTTTCGATCGGGATCAGGGTGATTTCGATCGTTTCATCCCCGCGCCGGACCGAAATGGAAAGGGCCTTCCCATCGGAACTCTGGATAATTTCGGAAATTTCCTCATTGGTTGCGACCGCTTTTCCGTTGATGCTGTAGATCACGTCGCCCATTTTGAGGCCGGCGGAGGAGGCGGGGCAGACGGTGCCGTCCGCCGACTGGAGCCGTTCCATTCCGACCACAAGCACGCCCTCCGTAAAGAGTTTGATGCCGAGCGGGGTTCCGCAGACCCAAACCTCATTCTCCTCGCCGACCTCCACGCTGACGGTTTTAATGTCCATGAGGCCGAGCAGACGCAGATCCGCATGGAAGCGGCTGCGGTTTCCGGCAAAAACTTCCTCCGTTTCACCGTTTTGCACCGAGGCGGTGATCAGTTTTCCGTACCAGCTCGAAAAAGAAAAGGCACTGTTTTCATAAATGGTATAATGATCGGGAAGAGTAATGTGGAAAACCGAAACTGCGGCCATAGATACGATGACACAAGAACAAATTACATATTTTATGCGGTTAAAATTTATTTTATGCATGGCGCTGCGCCTCCTTAACGCTTTTAGTTTCTTCGGAAGCGGCTGCAATATGTCCGACAATTTTTATCTTGATTGTCAGGGATCGGCGTGTTATAGTAGTTTAGTGGAAAAATTAATTATATAAAATAAAAAAACGCTTGACGGAGCCCGTCCGATATGATATAGTAAAAATACCTCTAAAGGGTTTATTTTTTTGCGCAAAAAACCCAGCCAAAAGAGGGAGGCAAAAAATTCCGAGAATCAGGAGGTGCCGCAATGCGAGTCAAGATCGTGCTTGCCTGCACGGAGTGCAAGCAGCGCAACTACAACACCATGAAAAACAAAAAGAACGATCCGGACAGAATCGAAGAGAAAAAATATTGCAAATTCTGCCGGAAGCACACGCTCCACAGAGAGACGAAATGATGGAAGGAAGGAATAACCGTGGCGAATGAAAATACCGCGAAAAAGCCGTCTTTCATCGCAAGAATCAAACGCTTCTTCAAGGACATTGGCGGTGAGCTCAAAAAGATCGTCTGGCCCAATAAAAAACAGGTGATCAACAACACCGGCGTGGTCATTGTGGCAGTGGTGATTTCTTCGGTTTTCATCAGTCTGATCGATTACTTTTTCGGTCTGGTGGCAAAACTGTTTTTCGGCTCTTAAAACGCGAAAGGAACGGTGTCTATGGCTGAAACTCCCAAATGGTATGTTGTTCACACGTATTCCGGCTATGAAAACAAAGTGGCCGGAAACATTGAGAAAGTTATCGATAACCCAAGGTTTCATGACTTGATCGTGGACGTGAGTGTTCCGACCGAGAAGGTTGTCGAAGTCACTGACAACGCCAAACGCGAAGTGGAACGTAAAATTTTCCCGGGATATGTTCTTGTGAAAATGATCCTGACGGATGAATCCTGGTATGTAGTCCGCAATACCCGCGGCGTGACCGGCTTTGTCGGCCCGGCATCCAAACCGGTGCCGCTGACCGATGAGGAGGTCGCCAAACTGGGCATCGGCTCCAGAACCGTGGAGCTTCGCTACAATGTCGGAGATGTTGTGGCGATCGTCGGGGGCCCGCTGGAGGGCTTCGAAGGAACCGTCGAAGCGATCGACAAGGAGAGCAACAAAGTCCGCGTCATCGTTTCCATGTTTGGCAGAAGCACACCGGTGGAGCTCGAATTGGAACAGGTAGCCCCGAGAAAATGAGGAGCTTTTTGAAGCAGCCGGCCGGAAAGCCGGCAAACGCGAAATACGATTTTCGCGTGTGGGAGGAGCCGAAATTTATCCGATCGGTTCCGTGGACCACGTAATGGTTGGAGGTTAAAAAATGGCACAGAAGGTAACCGGCTTAATTAAGCTGCAAATCCCTGGTGGCAAAGCCACTCCGGCGCCGCCGGTCGGTCCTGCTCTGGGACAGCACGGCGTCAACATCATGGCGTTTACCAAAGAATTCAATGAACGTACGAAAAACGATATCGGTATGACCATTCCGGTCGTTATCACCGTTTATGCCGACAAATCGTTTTCTTTTATTACCAAGACCCCGCCGGCAGCGGTTCTGCTCAAGAAGGCTGCCAATATCGCCAAAGCTTCCGGCGCCCCGAATAAAACCAAGGTCGCCAAAGTTACTTCCGAACAGGTCCGCAAGATCGCCGAGCTCAAAATGTGCGATCTGAACGCCGGTTCCGTCGAAGCCGCAATGCGCATGATTGCCGGTACTGCCCGCAGCATGGGCATTACGGTAGAAGATTAAGGGAGGGGCCGAATAATGAAACACGGAAAAAAATATGTCGAGAGCACCAAGCTCTTTGAACACGCAAAGCTTTATGAATCTCCGGAGGCCCTCGATCTTGTTACCAAGACCGCTACCGCGAAGTTTGACGAGACCGTCGAGCTTCACGTCCGTCTCGGCGTCGACTCCCGCCATGCCGACCAGCAGGTCCGCGGCGCGATCGTTCTCCCGAACGGAACCGGTAAAGAAGTTCGCATCCTTGTCTTTGCCAAAGGCGACAAAGTTCAGGCTGCTCTGGATGCCGGCGCGGAATACGCAGGCGCGGAAGAATATATGCAGAAGATCCAGGCCGAAGGTTGGATGGATTTTGATGTCGTGATCGCTTCCCCGGAGATGATGGGTATTGTCGGCCGTCTCGGTAAAATTCTTGGACCGCGCGGCCTGATGCCGAACCCCAAGGCCGGAACCGTCACCCCCGACGTCGCGAGAGCCGTCAAAGAGGCGAAAGCCGGTAAGATCGAGTATCGTCTCGATAAGACCAACATCATCCACTGCCCGATCGGCAAGGCCTCTTTCGGCACCGAGAAACTCCAAGAGAACTTCGATGCCCTGATGGGCGCCATTGTGAAAGCCCGTCCGGTGTCGGCGAAGGGCCAGTATGTCAAATCCTGCGTCATCTCCGCGACCATGGGCCCCGGCATTAAGATTAACCCTGTGAAATTTATGTAATTTTCTTCTTTAGAAAGAAAGGTTTCCCGCCGTTTCGGCGAAGGAGACAAAAGAACTCGTTTGATAAAACCGGTGTGGCGAAAGCCATGCCGGTTTTCTTGTTGTATTACGTTCCCTCGACTGTGCCGGGGTGTTCAAAAGAGCAGATGAACTTGAAGACCAGATAACATTTAAGGAGTACAAAGACCCGTTTACGGGTAGCAAGTAACAATTTTTTGAAACTGGCAGACCATACCAGCGCCATCAGGCGCCGATAGCGTGATAGGGCGTTGCCCGCATATGCCCCCGGCGAAGCAGAGGGATTGCTTATTGCGTCCGATTTTTTAGCCGGTGGTTTTTCCTCCACAGGGTCGCAGGCGGCGCCGGAGCCTCTGCCCGGCAAGATTTCCGACGCCGTTCCGAGAAAACGGGCACCTTGCATGCGAAGCAAAACGGACTCCCGCAGGGGAAAACGATAGGGCAGGGGATTTCGCCGGTATGCCGCAAAAAAAACTACAGATGCAAGAATGAAAAGCAATTCCTGCAATTTTTTCGTATCCGGACGCGAAAAAATCCAAACGGCGCATGACGGGAATCTGAAAAAATCCCACATAAAGGAATCTTTGTTAATTTACACATAAAAACAAGAATTTTATATGTTAAATATAAATAACGCGAAGCAAATTTACTTCACATAATTTGTGCAATCTATATTTTCAGTACTAAAAAGCAGCGCTTTTACAACATTTCAAAACAAAATGATTAAAAAACAGGTATATATTCCGAATATTTTTTGTTATCTTGACAATGCGAATTCGGGCGAATATGATACATTTATAAACTTCACAAAGCCCGCTTTCCGGGCGGATCTTATGAGCCGGATCTGCGGGCGGCGAAAAATCATGGAAGAAAATACGGGGGAATCGGAATGAACGAAAAAATCGACGCAAAAACGGCGCGGGTTCAAATTTGGGAGGAGCTGTTAAGGGTTGCCAAACCGGATTCCAAATTCAGCTGGCAGTTTTCCGAATTTATCTGCGACTACGAGGGCAGCGAAAAAGGGACGGCCCTGCTGACCGCCACGGAGATGTACCGCCGTGCGAAAGTGATTTTCATTACTCCGGACAACAACCTTGAGACGCTGCGTGAGCAGGCATTCCGGGATAAAAAGACCGTGGTCATGACGAACTACGGCATCACCCGCGGCTTTTTCCTCATTGCTCCCGGGCAGATCCCGGAGGGCAAAGAGGAGGTCGCCTCTCTGCTGGACGGCGTCTCCCGTTACTGGAAATTTCAAACTCTGGCACAGCTTAAGGAATCGGTGGGTCATGTGGATATGATGGTCACCGGCGCCTCCGCGATCACGCCGAGCGGCATCCGCTTCGGCAAGGGGCACGGCTATTTCGAT